>NZ_JBHZCS010000028.1:53082-125832 GCF_042755705.1 Nocardia sp. NPDC059154 | reverse complement strand
GCTGCTGATCGCCCCGAAGCTGCCGCGCTTCGCGCTCGCCATCGGCGTCTTCGCCCTGCTCGCCGGCCTGCTCGGTCCCACCGTCTACACCCTCGAGACCGTCGCCCAGGTGCACAATGGCGGCAGCCCGACCGCCGGTCCGCCCCGCAGCGAACACGGTGGCGGCCCCGGCCAGCACGGCGGCGTGGCCGACCCGCAGATCGCCGGCCTCATTGCGGGCAGTGACACCCGTTGGGCCGCAGCGGCTATCGGCGCTCAGGACGTCAGTTCGCTCGAATTGAGCACGGGCAAGGCGCTGCTCGCAGTCGGTGGCTTCAGCGGTCGCGACGATTCGCCGACGCTGGCCCAGTTCCAGCAGTACGTCGCCGACCACCAGATCGGCTACCTGCTGGTGCGTCAACGCGAGGAATCCGGACAGGACAACAACTCTCGGGGTGGCCGGCCGAATGCCGGTCAGCCGAGCAACCCCCAGTCCGGCCCGGGCAATTCGGAGTCGGATCAGTCCACCTCCGCCCAGATCACCGCCTGGGTGAAAGCGAACTACCCGGTCACCAAGATGGGCAGCGTGGAGGTCTACAACCTCAACCCCTGACCGGGAACAGCATCCACGGGCATGCACTGGTGCGGGCACCAGTGCATGCCCGTCGTATTCGCGCCCGGGTGGAACGAATTCGGGCCGGGGACCGACCAGTTCGGTGAGAGGAATTCGGCGGATGCGAGGGGCGGGGCGGCCGTGGATAGCTACAGTGACGGGCGACAGCTGGGGCCGGGTGGGAGGTCGGCGATGGGCGACGTGCGCGCGCAGGTTGGGGTGCTCGGCCCGGTGCAGCTGACAATCGACGGGGTGTCCCAGCCGCTGGGCGGGCCCAAACAACGCGCTGTGCTCGCCTACCTCGCGATCAATGCCAATCGTCCGGTATCCGTCGAGGCCCTCGCCAGCGCGGTCTGGGAGGACAATCCGCCGCCCGACGTACGCGTCAGCCTGCACGCCATCATCTCCAATCTGCGCAAGCCGCTGCGCGACGGCGGCATCGATGCCCGGAACATGCTGCAGCACATGGGCACCGGCTATCGCATCGTGCTCGCGGACCCGGCCTGCGATGTCTTCCGCTTCCGTGCCCGCCGCGAGAACGGCCTGCGCGCCCTCGCCGCCGGACGGTTCGCCGCCGCCGCCACCGCCCTCTCCGACGCGCTGGCCCAGTGGCGCGGACCGGTCCTGTCCGATCTGCGCGGACTCGGCTTCGCCGACGCCTACGCCGTCGCCCTCGGCGACGAGCGCATCGGCGTCATCGAGGCCCGCGCCGAGGCCGATATCGCCCAGGGCCGCGCCGAGGGCGTGGTCTCCGAACTGGCCCTGCTGGTGCGCGATCATCCCCTGCGGGAATCGCTCTGGGAGCAGCTGATCACCGCGCTCTACCTGACCGGCAGGCAGTCCGACGCGCTCGAGGCGGCCCGCCGGCTGCGCGGCATCCTCGCCGAGGAACTCGGCATCGATCCGGGGCATCGCATCCGGGAGCTGGAATCGCGCATCCTCCGCCAGGATCAGCTCAGTGTGCCGGCGGTCGCGGCGGCCTCGGCCACCCGCGCCACCACCATCGTGGACCGCAGCTGGCACGAGCCCCAGGCGCTGCTGCGCGACCGCTCCGGGAACGTCTTCCCGGTGACCGGCTCCACGACCCGCATCGGCCGCCTGTCCGACAATGACATCGCGCTCGCCGACGGCCGGGTCAGCCGCCACCACGCGCTGCTCATCGACAACGGGCACACCTGGGTGATCAAGGACCTGCACTCCTCCAACGGCGTCTACGTCGATGGCGCACGGGTTGCCGACAGCGGATTATTGTCCGATGGAGCGGTGTTGCGCATCGGCGATACCGAACTGGTCTTCCTGCTGGTTCGCGACGAGGACAACGCCGGCTGAACAGTAGTGAATGCCACATGACAGATCCGCGACGTCCGGAGCCAATGATTAACTGACCCTTCATTACTGATCCCCCTCACCGCCACGAACCCCCAAGCTCGGTCGGCGATCCTCAACGGTAGCCGTTCCTATGCTCACAGGGGTTGCCATGGATCGGAGGCGTTTTCTGAAGCACGCCGCGCAGCTGGGTGGTGCGGCCGGAGCCATGTCGATGCTCCCGCCGAGCCTGGTGCAGGCCTGGGCCGAACCGGCCCCGCCCGGCGGCTGGGACCGGATCGAACACGTGGTCATCCTCATGCAGGAGAACCGCTCCTTCGACCACTACTACGGCTCCATGGCCGGCGTGCGCGGGTACGCCGATCTCAATGCGCTACAACTGTCCACCGGACGCTCGGTTTTCCACCAGCCCGACGGCGGCCGGGTGGTGCTGCCGTACCCCACCACGCTGCAGAACATCGATGGCACCGATCACGGAACCCGCACCGGCCATGACGCTTTCGCCTTCGGCCGGCACGACGGCTGGATCCCCGCCAAGGGCGAGGGCACCATGGTCGGCTACGACCGCGACAGCCTGGGCTTCTACTACCAGCTGGCCGAGGCGTTCACCCTGTGCGACGGCTACCACTGCTCGGTGAACGGGCCCACTGACCCCAATCGCATGTACCTGTTCACCGGCACCGTGGAAAACCCGCTGGCCCTGGACAATTTCGCGGAATCCCTGCAGGTCTCGCTGTTCGCCGACGATCTGAAACTGCGCTGGATGCGCAGCCTGCCGGTCGCCGGGATCGTGGACGCCGTACTGGGGATGGTGCACGGACTGACCAGCGCCCTCCCGCACTCGGTCGCCGAATCGCTGGCCGGGCTGATGGCGCCGCGGACCGGCAATCTGTTCCTCTACGACGCGCTGCTCGGCCCCGACGCCGGACGCTGCGTCAACGACATCATCTTCGGCCTGCCCTGGACCACCTACGCCGAACGTCTCCAGGAGCGCGGCATCGGCTGGCGCGTCTACCAGGAGTGGGACAACTACACCGACAATGCGCTCGAGTTCTTCCTGCCCTTCCGCGAGGCCGCGCGGGCCGCGCTGAAGTACACCAACGGCGGTCGCGGGGTCGCCTTCGAGAACTTCTTCCGCTATTACACGGACCTGCAACGGGATCCGAGCCTCGAACCCGCCTACGCCGCCGACCTGAAGCGGGGCCTGGACGAGCTGTCGGCGGGGCAGCGGGCGCTGGTGGAGCAGGGGCTGCTGCGGGCGCGCACCGGCACGCTCGTGGAATCCTTCCGCACCGACGTGGCGACCGGACGGTTGCCCACGGTGTCCTGGATCGTCGCGCCCTACGTCGACTGCGAGCATCCGGTCATGGGCCCGCGCAATGGGCAGGCCATGGTGCGCGGGGTGCTGGAGGCGCTCGCCGAACACCCGGACGTCTGGAACAAGACGGTATTCATCCTCAACTACGACGAGAACGACGGGTACTTCGACCACATTCCGCCGCCGGCGCCGCCGGAGGGCGCGGCCGGTGAATACTTCGGCCGCCACAATGTCGGCCTCGGCGCGCGGACACCCGCGATCATCGTGTCGCCGTGGAGCAAACAGGCCGTCTGCTCCGAATTGTTCGACCACACCTCGGTGCTGAAGTTCCTGGAGCGGGTCACCGGCGTCGCCGAACCGAATATCAGCCCGTGGCGGCGGGAGGTGTGCGGCGACCTGTCCTCGCTGTTCGACTTCGGCGCGCGCCGCACCCTCATCCTGCCCACCGCCGCCCCGCGCGCCGAGCAGACGATGTCCGGTGTCACGCAACCGCTTCCGTTCGTGCAGCGCCTGCCGAAGCAGCAGAACGGCAGCAAGGCGCGGGTACCGCTGCCGTACCGGATGCAGGCCCGGTGCGCGCCGAACGGGCAGGGCGGGATCACCCTCACCATCGACAACGGCGGCACCGGCACAGTGCACTGCCGGGTGCATCCGAACGCGTTCGCCGCGGACTTCACGCCGACCCGCTTCGACATCCCCGGCGGCGGCGCTGTCGCACAGGACTTTCCGGCGGTGAACGGTCGCTACGACTATTCGGTGTACGGCCCCGACGGCTTCCAGCGCCGCTTCGCCGGCGATCTCACCGGTCCGTGCGGCGCGCTGCGGGTCACCGCCGCCGCGGCCACCTCCGGCAGGCGCAAGCTCTCCTGGGTATTCGAAAATGGCGGGAAGCAACGTGTTTCGGTCGCGGTGGTCTCCAATGCCTACCGGCACGACGGGCCCTGGACTATCGACATCGCGGCGGGCGGGACCGAACGGCGCGAGATGTCCTGTGACGCCGATGCCGAGGGAGCGGGCTGGTACGACTTCTCGGTGACGGCCGCCGCCGATGCCGGATTCTGGTGCCGGGCACGCGGATTCGTGGAAACCGGAGCCGCCGGAAGGACCGCCGACGACGCGGCGCCCTTCGACCGGCTGCTGCTCGACCGGTCCCTCTACGAGCCCGGCCGGGACCTGGTCGTCAGCTACGGCCTCGCGGGCGCGGTGGCCGGGCATCGCCTCGCCGTCTACGCCGATCCCGGTGGCCTGGCCGCCACGGTGCCCGCCACTCCCGCGCTGCGCACCCTCACGCTGGGGAACGGGGTGACGCGGGATCAAGTGGTCCTGCCGGTCATCGCCCAGCCGGGCGCGGCCGATGCCGCGGTCGCTCCGGTAGCGGGCCTGCGGCAGGTCGGCGCGGTCCCGGCCGACGCGGCCCTGCGGTCCGGTCCGCTGCCGACGGGCTCCTACCTGCTGCATCACCTGGATGATGCGGGCCGGCCGCTGGCCCATCCGGTGCGCTTCCGGGTGCTCTGATCCCGACTTCTTGGTACATCGGGACAGTTGTGCAACAGGTTCTAGACATATCATGAGTTTTGTCTTACCGTCGGTTCATGAGTTCAACGGCGTCTCATGGGGTGCGATTCGAACTGCGCTCCGGCGAAACCTGGCGCGACCCGTATCCCATGTATTCCCAGCTGCGCGACCACGATCCGGTCCACCGGGCCGTCCCGGAGGGCCGCGAATCCGACGACTTCTACGTCCTGTCCCGGCACGCGGACGTGTACGCGGCCGCGCGCGACCCCGAGACCTTCTCCTCGGCCTCCGGCCTGACCGTCGACTACGTCGACCTGCTGGCCGCCGGATTCGGCGCCGCCAAGCCGTTCGTCTTCATGGACCCGCCCGACCACACCGACTTCCGCCGCCGGGTATCACCGGGATTCACACCCCGGCAAGTCAATTCGGTCGAACCCGAGGTGCGCGCCTTCGTCATCGAGCGCATCGAGGGGCTGCGGGCCGCGGGCTCCGGCGATATCGTCAAGGACCTGTTCAAGCCCCTGCCCACCATGGTGGTGGCGCACTATCTCGGTGTGCCGGAACAGGATCGGGGCAAGTTCGACGCGTGGACCGAGAACATCGTCGGCGGCGCGGTCGAGGGTGCGGGGCTGGCCGCGGGCGACCAGAACGCCTTCACCGCGGTCGGTGAAATGGTCGGCTACTTCAGCGAGCTCATCGACCGGCGGCGTAAGGAACCCGGCGACGACACCATCTCGCACCTGCTGGCCTCCGGGCTCGGCGCGGACGGCGACAACGAGGGCCTGCTGGCCATGCTCGGCTTCGCCTTCACCATGATCACCGGCGGCAATGACACCACCACCGGAAACCTCGGCGGCGCGGTGCAACTGCTCACCGCCTTCCCCGAGCAGCGCCGCCTGCTGGTGGAGAATCCGGCGTTCATCCCCGACGCCGTCGAGGAATTCCTGCGCATGACCTCCCCGGTCCAGGGCCTGGCTCGGACTGCCACCCGCGATGTGGAGCTGCACGGCGTCACCATCCCCGCGGGCCGCCGCGTGCTGCTGCTCTACGGGTCGGCGAACCGCGACGAACGCGAATTCGGGCCCACCGCTGCCGAACTCGACGTGCGTCGCAATCCCAAACGCATCATGACCTTCAGCCACGGCCACCACCACTGCCTCGGCGCGGCCGCCGCCCGCATGGTGGCACGGGTCGCTCTGGAGGAACTGCTGGCCCGCTGCCCCGGCTTCACCGTCGATCTCGATACCGTGCAGTGGGCGCACGGCAACTACGTGCGCTGGCCGATCTCCGTCCCGTTCCGGGCGACAGCCTGACCGACTCCGGGCCGGCCACCGCGCAAGGTCGGCCCGGTCGCACCGTCCGCGCACCGCGCGGGCAGAGTGTGAACGAGTGGGTCCGGTGGCGGCTGCCCACCGCCGGACCCGCGAGCATCGAAGGGACATCCATGAGCCGAGACTGGCTGGCCGACGACCGCGCCGACCTGGCCGCCGAGCGCATCCTCGATGCCGCCGCGCGCCTGTTCGCCGAGCGCGGCGTCACCGCGGTCGGCATGGGCGATATCGCCAAGGCAGCCGGATGCTCCCGCGCGACCCTCTACCGGTACTTCGAGAACCGGCAGGCCGTCCGCCTGGCCTTCGTGCACCGCGCCACCCGCCGCATTGCCGGGGGCGTGTTCGAGCAGGTCGCCGCGATCGAGGATCCGGGCGAGAAGGTGGTCACCGCCATGCTCGGCGCGATCCACGCGGTCCGGGCCGACCCCATGCTCATCGCCTGGTTCCGCCCCGGCGAATCCGGCGCGGCCGGGCGCATCAGCCAGGACTCCGACGTCATCGAATCCATTGCGGCGGGCCTGTTCACGCCCACCGCCCTCACCGATCCCGAACGCAGCCGGCTGGCCCGCTGGCTGACCCGCATCATCGTCTCCTTCCTCGCCGCCCCCGGCCGCGACGACGCGGAGGAGCGCGCCATGCTGGAGGAGTTCGTGGTGCCGGTCGTCAGCCGGGCCTTCGTGTGAGCCGCGGGGCCGTCGGCCCGAACGTCGGGCGCCCGGCATTCGATAGGCTGCCTGCTCATGTCCGCTCCACGTTCGCTGGCCGAAGTCCGCACGCGCATCGACGTTCTCGACGGTGACCTGATCCGGCTGCTGGCCGAGCGACAGGAGCTGGTGCGCGCGGCCGCCACATTCAAGGCCGACGAGCAGGCCGTGCGTGCGCCCGATCGCGTGGAGCGGGTCGTGGCGCTCGCCCGCGAGCGTGCCGACGCGGCCGGACTGGCGCCCGCCGTCGCGGAAGCGGTGTGGCGGGCCATGATCGGAGCCTTCATCGACCTCGAGCTGGACGAGCACGCCGCCCGGCGCTGAACGTGCCGGACCGGGCGGCGGTGTCGGATCGATCGATCAGCGGCTTGCCCGGTGGCCGACGTGGTGACCGTAGAGGCGGTCGGACAGCGCGGAGGCGAGGTCGATCACGGCTTCCCGTGCCACCCGCATGGGCATGGCGTGGAAGACGTGCCAGAGATTGCGGTACTCGCGGTGCCGCAGGGGCGCAGCCGATTTCGCCGCGAGGGCGGCGAAGCGGTGGGCGTCCCCGGCCAGTAGATCGTCGCCCGCCGAATGCATGACGATGGGCGGCAGGCCGGTGATGTCGCGGTAGAGCGGGGACCGGGAGCGCCGCTCGTCCTCGGGGACACCCGGCAGGTAGGCATCCATGAACTGCGTCATGAGCTGCGGGTTCAGCAGCGGCTCCCGGCTCGGATCGCACTGGAAGGCCGAGGAATTCGCGGTCAGATCCAGCACCGGGCAGATGAGCCCGAGGATCGCGGGTTGCGGCCAGTGCTTCTCACGCAGCCGCAGGGCCAGATCCAGCGCCAGGCCGCCGCCGGCCGAATCACCGACCACCGCAATGCGTTCGGCCGGGATGCCCGCTGCGAGCAGGGCTCGATAGGCGGCGACGGTGTCGTCGATGGCGGCCGGGTACGGGTGCTCGGGGGCCAGCCGGTAATCCAGGGCGTGCACGGTCGTCCCCATGGCCGACGCCAGCGCACCGGTGAGGGTGCGGACCATGCGCGGCATGCCGATCACATAGCCGCTGCCGTGCAGGTACAGCACCGCGGCATCGGCGGGCGCCGAACGGGGAGTGAGAGTTTCGACCGGTATGCCGCCGAGTCGACTGGTCTCGACGGCGATACCGCGGGGTGCCCGGGCGAAAGTGGTGCCCGCACCGACCCGGGCGCGGACCCGGGACCAGTCGGGGGCGGGGCCGAACCACCAGTGGCCCACCAGGCGGGAGAGCAAGCGCCAGAACGCTATTTCCACGATCTCACTTCCGGCTCTCGACGCGCTGATTCAGGTCGTAGTCGACCGGATCCGGTGCGCTGCGGATCAGCTTCTCGTAGCGCCCCGGGGTCCACGGCCACAGCTCGGGCAGCCCGTCCTTGCCGAGGTACCAGCTGGTGCAGCCGGTGGTCCACACCGTGCTCGGGGCGGCGGCCCGCATTCGCGCGTTGTAGCGGTCGGTGGCGGCGCGGGTGGGGGCGACGGTCGCGAATTCACCTGCCTGCCACCGCCGCAGCCAGCCGACGATGCGGGCGGACTGCGCCTCGGCGACCGCGGTCAGCGGATGATTGGCGAAGGGGCTGTGCGGGCCGACGAGCATGAACAGATTCGGGAAGTCCGGCATCATGACGCCCTCGAAGGCGCGCGGGCCCTGCTCCCAGGCCTGATCCAGGGTGCGGCCGTCCAGTCCGGTGACGGCCATCGGGCGCATGAAAGCGTGCGAGTCGAATCCCGTTGCCAGGACCAGGATGTCGAGCTCGTGCAGGCGGCCGTCGGTGGTCACCACGCCGCGCTTCTCGACGTGATCGATGCCCTCGGTCACCAGCGTGACATCGGGGCGCTGTACGGCCTGGTAGAAGCGGTCGGACACCACCAGCCGCTTGCACATGGCCTGATAGTCGGGCGTCAGCTTGCGCCGCAGTTCAGGATCCTTGACCGACCGCAGGTTTCGCTCCACCACCCACTGGATGAACCGGCGCACCCGGCCGGGATGCACCAGGCCCTGCGAGAACACGGCGAAGGCGGCGCGATTGAACCAGTAGGGGAGTGCGCCCAGCGCGGGGATCAGCGAGTAGAGCCGCTTCGACACCCGCGTGTACGACCGGTTCACCGTCGGCAGGATCCACTGCGGAGTGCGCTGGAACAGCACGACTTCCGGCACCGTACCGGCGAGCGCGCTCACCAGCTGGGTGCCGGTGGAGCCGGTGCCGATCACGCCCACCCGCTTGCCGGTCAGCTCGACATCGTGCCGCCAGCGCGCGGAATGCATGACCGGGCCGCCGAATTCGTCCAGGCCGGGGATGTCGGGCCGGCTCGGGTGATGCAGGAAACCCGTTGCGCACAGCACGAAGTCGACGCGCTGGGTCACGCCGTCGGAGGTGGTGAGCTGCCAGCCGTCGCCCTCGAACACCGCGCCGGTCACCTCGGTCCCGAAGCGGGTGCGCCGGCGTAGTCCGTGCTCGCGCGCCACCCCGACCAGGTAGTCCTTGATCTCCGGTCCGGCCGAATACAGGTGTGACCATTCGGGATTCATGGCGAACCGGAATTGGTAGTACCGCGAGGGCACGTCGCACACCAGGCCCGGATAGCTGTTGTCGCGCCACGTGCCGCCGTACTCGTCGGCCTTCTCGTAGAGGGTGAAGTCGGTGAATCCGGCCCGCTGCAGAGCTACGGCCATGCAGATCCCGGAGATTCCGGCGCCCACGATGGCGATCCGCGGTGTGTTCATGGGACGCGAGCCTAGACAGCTGTCCGACATGGTGGGAAGACTTTCGAGTAAATCAGTAGACATTCCGTCATTCGCTAGACACAGTGTAAAGCCACTGCTACCGTGTGCGCCAGATCACAAGCTCGAGGCAAGGAAGCACGATGCGCGCACTCCAGTGGACCGGCCCGGAAAAGGTGCAGATCAACGACATCCCGGTCCCGGACATCGGACCCACCGACCTGCTGGTGAAGGTCGGCGCCGCGGGCGTCTGCCACTCCGACCTGACGCTGGTCAACTTCCCGATCCAGCTGCGCGAGAATCCGCTCACCCTCGGCCACGAGATCGCCGGCACCATCGAGGCCATCGGCTCGGACGTGAACGGGCGCGAGATCGGCGAACGCGGCGTCGTCTACCTGTTCTGGACCTGCGGCGTCTGCCGGGAGTGCGTGAGCGGCAACGAGAACGTCTGTCTCGCGGCGGGTCGCGTCGCCATGCCGCCCTGCCCCGGACTCACCATCGAGGGCGGCATGTCGGAGTACGTGCGGATTCCGGCGAGCTCGTTCGTGCCCATCGGCGACCTGGACTTCCTGCAGGCCGCGCCGGTCGCCGACGCCGCCCTCACCGCCTACCACGCCATTCGCGGTGCGCGCGAAGCACTCCGGCCCGGCGGCACCGCGGTCGCCATCGGCATCGGCGGGCTCGGGCACGTGGCGGTGCAGATCCTGCACGCCATCTCCGGCGTGCGGGTCATCGCCGTGGACCAGGCGCAGGAGAAGCTGGACCTGGCCGCCGACTGCGGTGCGGAACTCGGCATCCTCTCCGGCGGCGACACCGCCCAGCAGATCCTCGACCTCACCGACGGGCGCGGCGCGGACGCCGTCTTCGACTTCGTCGGCGTGGACTCCACCGCCAAGCTGGCCTGCGAGACAGTCGCCCCCAACGGCGCCTACCGCATGGTCGGAATCGGCGGCGGCGCACCGGAAATCACCGCCGGACCGGCCGGCGGCCCCGGCTGGCCGTGGGGCGCGACCGTGCGGAAATCGCTGGGCGGCACCCGTAGCGACCTGCACGCGTGCGTGGCTCTCGCCCAGGCGGGCAAGCTGCACATGGAGGTCGAGCGCTTCGACCTCGCCGAGGGGCCGGAAGCCTTCCGCCGCCTGGACGCGGGCCAGATCCGGGGGCGCGCGGTCCTGGTGCCGTGACCGATTCGCGAATGAGCTCGAGACAGGCCGGACGAATCAGCCTGCGGCGGGCTCCATCTCGCCGAGGAACTTCGCGAGGCGCGCCGCGATCTCGTCCGGGAACTCGCCGTTGATGGCGTGCGAGGCCTCCGGCCAGACCTCGAATTGACCACCGGGCACCAGCTCCCGGCGGTATCTCATTGCAACCCCGCGATGCGGCGCTCCAGCCAGCGGCGGGATTCGGCGTCGCGGGCGTGGACGAGGACCTTGCGGCGGGCGGCGGGGGAGAGCGCGGATAGAAGGCGGGCCAGGTGTTTTCGGGTATCCCAGCTGATCAGGTAGCGGACCGCGCCGGCGATGGCGGCGTCGTCGGCCAGGTCGACGGCGCGGGCGAAATCGGTGCGGTTCTCCAGATCCAGGAACTGGGCCGGAATACGTTCGTGCGGCGGGTGACCCGAGTAGGCGCCGGTGCCCGCGGCGTACCAGGCGCACAGGCGCAGGATTCGATCCACCGCATCCGGGTACGCCGCCGACAGCACGGCACCGGCCTCTGCCACCTGGGGTCCGGTCAGACCGCCGCCGGAGGTGGACGTATCGAGAAAGACGTCGGTGTAGGGCATCAGTGGTGTGGGGATCTCGGCCGCCCAGAGCCGGGCGGTGCGGTCGATTTCGGCCTGGCGCTGCTCGGCCACGCGGTATTCGCGCAAAGGAACGGCGATGCCGCGCACGGCCAGCCATTCCAGCGAGCGGACGCCGTCGGCCAGCAGCGCTTCCTGGGGCCAGCCGTCCCAGCGGATCGAATACCCGTGATGCAGGGTCACCGTGGTGAGCGGACGCTCGTCGGTGTCGAAGAAGTCCAGCACCACATCGCCCCAGCACATGCACACGAAACCGGACAGGTCGGCAATGCGCAGGGCGTCCCGCAGCGCTCGTACGGCAATCGGGTCCCGCTCCTCGAGCAGGGTCGGCCCGTCCCCGGGCATCTCCCTGACCCGGACGCTGTGCGCATGCGCCAGCACCCGATCCAGCGCGACCGGGTCGCCGCCCGCGGACGTTCCCCCGAAAGCCATACCGAAACACTAATCCGCCCACCGGTCCCCGGCGTGGTGTTGCGGCGGCATGCGGGTGCCTTCTCGGTGACCAGCCTGTTGCTGAACTGGTACGTACCAGCTGATGATACGGTGCCGTGTGACGCCGATAACTCGCCTGATGGTGACCGACCGGTGAGAACTGCATTGTTGCCGAGAAGTCAGATTTAGGAGAGACAGTGGCGATATCGGACTCCTCGCGAGACGCTGCCGGTCCCGCTGCCCAACGCACCACCGGACTGTTCCGCACCAAGAGCGTCGAACAGTCGATCCGGGACACCGACGATCCCGATGCCAAACTTCGCAAGGAACTGACCTCGTGGGACCTCACGGTCTTCGGCGTCGCGGTCGTGGTCGGCGCCGGTATCTTCACCCTCACCGCGCGTACCGCGGGCAACATGGCCGGACCCGCGGTCTCGCTGGCCTTCGTCTTCGCCGCCGTCGCCTGCGGCCTGGCCGCCCTCTGCTACGCCGAATTCGCCTCGACCGTCCCCGTCGCGGGCAGCGCGTACACCTTCTCCTACGCCACCTTCGGTGAGCTGGTCGCCTGGATCATCGGCTGGGACCTCATCCTGGAGTTCGCGCTCGGCACCTCGGTGGTCGCCAAGGGCTGGTCGCAGTACCTGGGCACGGTCATGGGCGGGCATCAGCCCATCTGGCACTTCGGGTCGGTCAAGTTCGACTGGGGCGCGGTCGTGCTGATCGCCGTGCTCGGCGTGCTGCTCGCCCTCGGCACCAAGCTGTCCTCGCGGGTCTCCGCGGTCGCGGTCGCCATCAAGCTGGCCGTCATCGCGCTGGTGGTCGTGGTCGGCGCCACCTATTTCAAGGCCTCGAACCTGAAGCCCTTCGTCCCCGCATCGGTCCCGAACGCGGACTCCGGCAGCGCGAGCAAGCTGCAGCAGACGCTGTTCCAGCTGGTCACCGGCGGCGGCAACAGCCACTACGGCTGGTACGGCCTGCTGGCCGCGGCCTCCATCGTGTTCTTCGCCTTCATCGGCTTCGACGTGGTCGCCACCGCCGCCGAGGAGACCAAGGACCCGCAGCGCAATGTGCCGCGCGGCATCCTGGGCTCGCTGGCCATCGTGACCGTGCTGTACGTGGCGGTCTCGCTGGTGCTCACCGGCATGGTGTCCTACAAGGACCTGCAGGGCAACGACGCCACACTCGCGACGGCCTTCGCCCTGCACGGCGTCACCTGGGCCAAGAACATCATCTCCGTCGGCGCGCTGGCCGGTCTGACCACCGTCGTCATGGTGCTGTTCCTGGGCCAGACCCGCGTGCTGTTCGCGATGTCCCGCGACGGCCTGATGCCGCGCCGGCTCGCACACACCGGCCCCAAGGGCACACCGGTGCGGATCACCGCCATCGTCGGCGTCATCTGCGCGGTGCTGGCCGGGTTCGTGGACTTCGGCACCCTGGAGGAAATGGTCAATATCGGCACGCTGTTCGCGTTCGTGCTGGTGTCCATCGGCGTGGTCGTGCTGCGCCGCAGCCGGCCGGATCTGAAGCGCGGCTTCCGGGTGCCGCTGGTGCCGTTCATCCCGATCCTGTCGGTCATCGCCTGTGCCTGGCTCATGTTCAACCTGTCGGTGGAGACCTGGCTGCGGTTCGTCATCTGGATGGCGCTGGGCCTGGTCGTGTACTTCGCCTACGGCCGAAAGCACTCGGTGATGGCCCGCGCGGAGGCGAAAACCGGTAGCTGATCGGGTGCTCGAGTTTGGTGCTGGTGGTGTGTCTTCCATACGCCACCTCGCGGAATGCGGTTCAATTGCTCTGAATATTGAGAGTTGTGCCACAAGTTCGGCCCATCAGCACCGTCTCAGCATCCCGAGAGGAACCGATCGTGAGCATGCTCCTCGCTGTGCATGACGCCTACACCACGGTTGTCGCGCAGATCGGCAACCCGACCCCGGAGACCCCGCCCGTAGCGGACAAGCTGATGAAGCTGGTCCGCTACTTCACCTGGTTCACCATGCTGTCCGGCGTCACCGCCATCACCTACGGCGGTGGCCGGTTCGCCTGGGAGAAGTGGAGCGGTGGCGGCCTCGAATCACCGAAGATGGTGGCCGGAGCGATGATCGGCGGCGTCACCGCCACCAGCGCCGGCACCATCATGAACGCCGTCATCGGCAATTAGAACCACTCTCGTAACTCGCGGCCATACCTCCCAAGGCCGTGGCTTCGCCCCCGGAACCCCATTGGGGGACCGAGGCTTGCGGGTGCGCCGGATACCGGCGCACCCGTTCGCTTCTCGCTGCTAGCTCTGGCCCAGCATGGTGTTCATCTGGGTGATCTCCTGCTGCTGGGCGGTCACGATGGACTGCGCCAGAGCCTTCGATTCGGCGTTGGCGCCCTGTGCCAGTTCGGTATTCGCCATGGTGATCGCGCCCTGATGGTGCTCGATCATCATCTGCATCCACAGCTTGTCGAAGTCCGGGCCGGACAGGCCCTCCAGCTTGGTCATCTGGTCCTTCGACATGATGCCGGGCATGTCGTGACCCATGTCGCCGCTCGGTGCGGGCTTGCCGAAACTCTGCAGCAGCGTGGTGATCTGCCGCATCTCCGGCGATTGCGCCTGTTCCACGGCCGTGGCCAGGGTGATCAGCTGCTGGTTCTGCGAGCGGGTGGGCACCAGCTTCGCCATCTCCACGGCCTGCGCATGATGCGGGTACATCATCTGCAGGAACGTGACGTCGGCGGCGTTGAAGTCGCTGCGGGTGGCCGCCGGCGCCGAGGTGCCGGTCGTGCCGTGATCCATGCCGGGCATGCTGCCGTGATCCATGGCCGTGGTGGTCGAGGACGGCGCGGCCTTCGAGGTGTCGCTGTCATTGCTGCTGCAGCCGGCGGCGATCAGGGCAGTGGCCGCGGTGCCGGCGATCAGGGCGAGCTTGATCCGGGTGCTGAACATGGTCGAACTCCTTGGTGGGTGCTGGCGAATCGGAAAATGAGCAGGCGAAAACCCGCGTCCGCGTGGGTGATACGCGGCCGCGGCGGCCCATCAGATCCGCAGGATCGCCAGTTCGGCCAGGGAGAGCACCGTCCAGGGCGGTGGACGGGCGTGATGCGCGCGCGGGTGGCGCGGTGTCGAGGTGGCGGCGTCGCGGCGGCCGATGCCGACCCAGGCCAGCACGGCCAGACCCAGTCCGAGCAGCAGTGCGGCGAGCACGAACAGACAACCGTGCATTCCGGCGTGGCCATTGCCGCAATCGCCGCCGCAGCCGGGCATGGACATCTCGTGGTCGTCGCCCGCGGCCATCGCGATCGGGGCGATACCCGCCATGGGCAGAACGGCGTCGTGCAGGTGCTCGGTCATGACGGTCGCCGGGCTCCCGGCGTGGTCGCCGGTCATGCGGTCGTGGCTCATGCCGAGGACGAGCGCGTGCATGGCCACCAGCCCGGCCAGCAGGGCGAGCAGCCCGAAGGCCCGGATGAACCGGGTGCCTCGGGGCTGCTGCTCGATCACGGCGGCCATTCTACGGACCTGCCGCCGATCCGGGCCGGATACCCCCTGTCGGTATCGTCGCGGGACGCGCCCGCCTCGCCATCGCGAGGATCGGCGGGGTGGGCGGTAGCCTGACGGCCGTGTCACAGCGCGAACTGGTCATTCTGGGGACGGCCAGCCAAGTACCGACCAAACAGCGCAATCACAATGGCTACCTGCTGCGGTGGGATCGCGAGGGGCTGCTGTTCGACCCGGGGGAGGGCACCCAGCGGCAGATGAGCTTCGCCGGTGTGGCCGCCAGCGGGATCACCCGCATCTGCATCACCCACTTCCACGGGGACCACTGCTTCGGCCTGCCGGGTGTGCTGGGCCGCATCAGCCTCGACGGGGCGCTGCATCCCGTGGACGTCTACTTCCCGGCGTCCGGCGAGGTCTACTACGAACGGCTCATCGATTCCTCGGCGCACAACCGCCAGGTGGAGCTGCACCCGCACCCGATCACCGACGCCGGTGAATTGCCGCCGCCGGGAGCTGATTTCACCCTGCGCGCGGAGCGGCTGTCCCACCCGGTCGAATCGTTCGGCTATCGCCTCGACGAGCCGGACAGCCTGCGCTTCATTCCCGAGCGGTTGCGTGAACTGGGATTGTCCGGGCCGGTCGTGGGTGAACTGCAGCGGCGCGGCGAAGTCGAGATCGGCGGGCACACCGTCACTCTCGACGAGGTGAGCGAGGCGCGGCCGGGACAGAGTTTCGCGTTCGTCATGGACACGCGGCTCTGCGACGGCGTCCACGACCTGGCCCGGGGCGTGGACATGCTCGTCATCGAGTCCACCTTCATCGATGCCGATGAGCACCTGGCGGTCGAATACGGTCATCTCACGGCCGGGCAGGCGGCGCAGGTGGCGGCGCGGGCGGGGGTCCGCACCCTGGTGCTGACCCACTACTCGCAGCGCTACCGCACCCTGGACCAGCATTTGGCCGATGCCCGGGGCCATTTCGACGGGGAGATCGTGGTGGCCGAGGATCTGATGCGCATTCCGGTTCCGCCGCGCCGCTGAGCGGGCGACCTCGCGGGTGGGGGTGCGAAGTTTCCGTGCGGCCGCGCGGCGGTGGCGGGCCCGGGCATGATGGTCGGCATGGACTCGCACGAGGAACTCATCGCACTCGCCGACCGGTACTGGGACGCCATGCTGGAGTCCGCGCCCAGCGAGGCGACCCTGTTGGGGGACAGGCGATTCGACGATCGCATCGAGGATCTGTCGGTCGCGGCGGAGGAACGGCTGCTGGGTACCTGGCGGGGGCTACTGGCCGAGGTGGATGCGCTGGATCCGGCGCGGCTGGGCGACGAGGACCGGACCACGCGGAGCCTGCTGCGCACCGAATTGGCGTCGGCGGTCTCGCATCTGGAGTGGCGGCCCGTCGAGATGGCCTCGGATCAGATGACGGGCGTGCACGCCGGGATGCTGACCATGGCTCCCCTGGTGAACGCGCCCGAACCGGAGAACGCGCAGCGGCTGGTGCAGCGCTACCGGCAGTTCGGCACCCTGATGAACCAGGCCGTGGAGCGCTTCCGGGCGGGAATCGCGGCCGGGCGCACGCCCGCGCACATCACCATCGAGCGCTCGCTCAATCAGCTGGACGGCTACCTGGCCTCCGATCTCGCCGACGACCCGTTCGTCACCCTGGCCGGCCCGGCGGGCTGGGATGGCGAAACCGCCTGGCGCGCAGAGCTGGCCGAGGTCGCGCGGGAGGTCATCCGGCCCGCCTTCGCCGCCTACCGGGCGGTGCTCGCCGCCGAGCTCGAACCCGTTTCGCGCCCCGACGACAAGCCCGGCCTCTGCTGGCTCGGCGACGATGGCGCGGACATCTACCGCCGCCTGCTGCGCCATCACACCACGCTGCCCGACCTGGGCGCGGAAGAGATCCACCAGCTCGGGCTGGACGAATTGGCCCGTCTGCGCACCGAATACGAGGAGGTGGGCGGCCGCCTGTTCGGCCTCGCCGATCAGACCGCCATCTTCGCCCGGCTGCGCGAGGATTCGGCGCTGCGCTACGGCGACGGTGCGGAGATCATGGCGGACGCCCGGGCATATCTGGCCGCCGCCCAGGCGGAGATGGGTAACTGGTTCGGCCGGCTCCCACGCCAGTCCTGCGACATCCTGCCCGTCCCCGACTTCCTGGCCGCGGATGCGCCCGCGGCCTACTACTTCACGCCCGCGGCCGACGGCTCCCGGCCTGGCGCCTACTACGTGAACCTGCGGGAACCCAAGAGCCGCAACCGCTACGAGACAGCCGCGGTCGCCTACCACGAGGCCATCCCCGGCCACCACCTCCAGCTCACCATCGCCAACGAGCTGGACCATCTCCCGCGCTTCCAGCGCATGTCCTTCTCCAATACGGCCTTCGTCGAAGGCTGGGCGCTCTACACCGAGCGCCTCGCCGACGAAATGGGCCTGTACCCCGACGATCTCACCCGCATCGGCATGCTCGCCGCCGACTCGTGGCGCTCCTGCCGCCTGGTCGTGGACACCGGGCTGCACGCCAAGGGCTGGACCCGTCAGCAGGCCGTCGACTTCATGTCCGCCAATGCCCCGGTCGGGCTCGAGGAAATCCGGGTGGAGATCGACCGCTACATCGCCATGCCCGGCCAGGCGGTCGCCTACAAGGTCGGCCAGCTCGAGATCCGCCGCCAGCGCGCCCTGGTCACCGACCGCCTCGGATCCGCCTTCGACATCAAGGCTTTCCACGACACGGTGCTCGGCTCCGGCTCGGTCAGCCTCCCGGTTCTGCGCGATCTAGCCGACTCCCTCTGACACTCTGTGGCGGGCAGGCCGGTGACAGATCGCCCCGGTGACAGATCGATCAGTGGCAGATCTTGTCCGCGACATCGGCAGGAACGCCGATCTCGGTGCAGTGCAGGGCGCTGCCGAGGTCCACCGGCTTCCAGCCGCCGTCGGCCGCCACGTAGTGGAACAGGACCTGGGCTCGGTTGACCGTATTGTTGTGGGTTCCGCTGTGGGCCATCGCCCAATCGCCCGAGCAGTCGATTCGATCCTCGAGTTCGACCGGCTGCGCCAATCGCGACTCGATGTCGGTGCCGTGCAACGCCTGGAGCAGAACGGATTTGGTGACCGGGCACACCGGCGGGGTGCCCGCGGAACTCGGATCGGTCACCTCGGCCGGGAAGTCACGATCCGGGGTGACGGTGTGATCGTCCGCGCCCAGGGTGAGCGTGACGGTGACCGGTCCGCCCGAGGGACAGCAGCTGGCGTCCTGACCGGAGAGCCACCGGTACTGGACCTGGACACTGCGATCGGACGAGCCGACCACCTGGGTGTAGGACGTCGACTTCTTGGTCGCGGTACCCAGGTAACCCGCGTGGTTGAACAGCATCACGTGCCAGGGTGAGCTGGCCGTGCCGTGCGGAGTCCCGGCGAGCACCCACAGCAGGGCGGGGCAGGAGCCGACGGCGGCATCGGTACCGCTGTCCGCGTAGTACCCGTCACCGCCGACTCCGGGGCCGAGTTTGCCCAGCGCGGCGCTGACCACCACCGACTTCAGATCGACGCATTTGCCGTTTGCGGCGGTGGCGGGAGCGCCGTCACCGGCGGGCGGTGTGGCGCCCGGCGACTGCTGAGGGGCCGGAGACTGAACAGTTCCCGGTGCGGTCACGGTGGCGGAGCTCGGCACCGACGCCCCGCTTGTCGCCGGTGTCGAACCACCGTCCTGACATGCCGTCGCCAGGGCCACCGCGGCGACCGCCGCGATGATGCCAACGATCCTCTTCATGAAAATCCCTCCCACTCGGTACTACCGAGCACGT
Source organism: Nocardia sp. NPDC059154 (assembly GCF_042755705.1). NCBI lineage: Bacteria > Bacillati > Actinomycetota > Actinomycetes > Mycobacteriales > Nocardiaceae > Nocardia > Nocardia sp. NPDC059154. The sequence goes on along the minus strand of NZ_JBHZCS010000028.1, from coordinate 106,787 downwards.
CGAGTCCCGGACGCAGATCGTTGCGCCCCCGATTCCATGGGCACGCCGGCTCGCCGTCGGCGCGGCCGCGTGCCGGCCGTTGCGAGCCTTCGTGTTTCGTGTCCGGCACGATCCGGCGCAACCGCGCCGGGAATAGCGGCCCGGATGGCGTGTTCGACTGTGGTGGTGAGTTGTGTTGAGGGAAGGGGCTGCCGGTGACGGCTACGGATGTGACGTCGTCGATCGGTTTGCGGTCGGAGCGGGGGCCGATTCTCGCGGCGATCATGTTGTCGACGTCGCTGGTGGCATTGGACTCGACCATCATTGCCACCGCGGTGCTGACGATCACCGATCAGCTCGGTGGGTTCGCGCAGTTCCCTTGGCTTTTCAGCATCTACCTGCTGGCGCAGGCGGTGACGGTGCCGATCTACGGGAAGCTCGCCGACATGGTCGGGCGGAAACCGGTGATGCTGTTCGGGATCGGGGCCTTCGCGGTGGGGTCGCTGCTGTGCGGGCTGGCGACGAGCATGCCCGCGCTGATCGCGTTCCGGGCGGTGCAGGGCATCGGGGCGGGCGCGGTCAGCCCGATCTCGATGACCATCGCGGGTGATATCTACACGGTGCCGGAGCGGGCCAAGGTGCAGGCGTATCTGGCCAGTGTATGGGCGACCTCGTCGGTGCTGGGGCCGCTGCTCGGCGGCGTGTTCTCCGAGTACATCAGCTGGCGGTGGATCTTCCTGATCAACCTGCCGCTGGCGGCGCTGGCGGCCTGGATGATCCTGCGGAACTTCACCGAAAGCGCTCCGCGGCAGAGCCATCGGATCGACTACCTCGGTGCCGGACTGCTCACCGTCGGGGCCGGGGCGCTGATCCTGGCCCTGCTCGAGGGCGGCCAGGCGTGGGCCTGGGGCTCACCCGCGAGCCTGGTGCTCTTCGCGGCCGGCGGGGTGACGCTGGCGTTGTTCGGGCTGGTGGAGCGGCGGGCCGCGAATCCGATTCTGCCGCTGTGGGTTTTCACCCGGCGCATCGTCGTGGCCAGCAGCCTGGCTTCGCTGCTGGTCGGCGCGATCCTGCTGGGTCTCACCTCGTACGTGCCGACCTTCGCCCAGGGTGTGCTGGGCAGCGGGGCGCTGATCGCGGGTCTCACCGTCGGCGCGCTCACGCTGGGCTGGCCGGTGTCGGCGTCGCAGGCCGGAAAGGTGTACCTGCGCATAGGTTTCCGGGCGACGGCGGTGATCGGCAGCCTGATCGCCGTGGTGGGCGCGGCGTCGCTGCTGGTGGTGGACGCGCGGTCGAGCCTGTGGCAGTTGGCGATCGGCTGTTTCGTCGTCGGCATGGGGATGGGCCTGGTGGCCAGCCCGACCCTGATCGCCGCCCAGGCGAGCGCCGAATGGTCGGAGCGGGGCGTGGTCACCGCCACCAATATGTTCGCCCGCTCGCTGGGCAGCGCGGTCGGCGTGGCCGTGTTCGGCGCGCTGGTCAATGCCCGGCTCGGGAAGGCCGGCCATCCGGCCGCGTCGGACCTCGCGCCGGCGGTGCACCTGGTGTTCCTGGGCGTGGCCGCCATGGCGGTGGTCCTCATCGGTGCGGCGGCCGTCATGCCCCGGCGAAGCGCGGGCAACTCGGAAATCCATTCGGCGTGAACACGATCGACATGTGATTTGCGGAATCGCAGAATAGCGCCGGGATCGGTTAATTCCGCAAAAAGGCCGCCGACCGTGCCGAATGGAATCCTTCGGCAATGATCTAGCACACTGTAGGTGTGGTTGAGGTCGAGGACGTATTGGGCCGGTTACGGCGGTATCCGGATGTCGAAGCGGTGAACCTGTATGCGGTCGATGCCGCCGACCGCCTGATGCTGGATGTCGCCGCGGATTCGCTGGCCACCGCCGGGGACGGGCGGGTGGCCGTGATCGACGACGGCTACGGGGCGTTGACGCTCGGGGCCATCGCCGCGCACGACCTGCACGGGGTCCGGGTGCATCAGGATTTGCTCACCGGTGAATTGGCACTCGCCAACAATGCCCGAATTGTCGGTCTAGCCGATCGCTTTTCGACCCGCGAATTGGGTGCGGGATTGCTCTCCGATGTCCGCGTGGTGCTGTGGCGGCTGCCGCGTGCGCTGTCCGGCCTGGCCGAAACCGCCGAGGCCATCGCGCGTTGGGCCGCACCCGATGTCGAGGTCTTCGCCGGCGGCCGCGACAAGTACCTGACCCCCGCCATGAACGAGGTGCTCGCCGAATCCTTCGGCTCGGTGCGCGCCACCCGCGGCCGCCAGAAATCCCGCATCCTGCTCGCCGCCGAGCCCAAAACCATTGGCGAGCCCCGTTTTCCGATCCGCAACCGGCTCGACGAGCAGGGCCTGGAGGTGGTGGCCCACGGTGCGGCCTTCTCCGGCCCGCGCCTGGACATCGGCACCCGCTTCCTGCTCGACCACCTGAAGCGGATGAAGCCCGATGCCCACGATGCCATCGATCTGGGTTGCGGCACCGGCATTCTCGCGGTCGCACTCGCCAAGGCCCGCCCCGGCATCCGGGTGACGGCGACCGACCAGTCCGCGGCCGCGGTGGCCTCCACCCGCGCCACCGTCGCCGCCAACGGCGTCGCCGACCGCGTCACCGTGCTGCAGGACGACGCCATGTCCAGCGCCCCCGACAACAGTGCCGACCTGGTGCTGTGCAACCCGCCCTTCCATGTCGGCGCGGCCGTGCACACCGGCTCGGCCATCAAGATGTTCCAGCAGACCGGCCGGGTGCTGCGCCCCGGCGGCGAGCTGTGGACGGTCTACAACACCCACCTCAACTACCGGGGCGTCATGGAACGCATGGTCGGCAGAACCGATGTGATGGGCCGCAATCGCAAGTTCACCGTGACCCGCTCGGTGCGTCCCCTGTGACCCGCCGGGATCCGCCCACTGTGACCCGCTGGGTACCCGGCCCGCACGACGTCGAATAATCGGGCGCATGGGACGAATCGATCTTCGAATCTTCACCGAACCCCAGCAGGGCGCGTCCTACGACACGCTGCGCACCGTCGCCAAGACCGCCGAAGACCTGGGCTACGACGCCTTCTTCCGGTCCGACCACTACCTGAAGATGGGCGACGCCGACGGCCTCCCGGGCCCCACCGACGCCTGGATCACCCTCGCGGGCCTGGCCCGCGAGACCCGCCGCATCCGGCTGGGCACCCTGGTCACCTCGGCCACCTTCCGTCACCCGGGCGTGCTCGCCATCGAGGTGGCCCAGGTCGACGCCATGTCCGGCGGCCGCGTCGAATTCGGTTTCGGTGCGGGCTGGTTCGAGGCCGAGCACGCCGCTTACGGCATTCCGTTCCCGGCCCGGAGGTTCCCGCGCTTCGAGGAGCAGCTGGCCATCGTCACCGGCCTGTGGTCGACGCCGGTCGGTGGGACCTTCTCCTTCGCCGGCGAGCACTACACGCTCACCGATTCCCCGGCGCTGCCCAAGCCCGCGCAGCCGCGTATCCCGGTCATCATCGGCGGCATGGGCGCCGAGCGCACTCCGCGCCTGGCCGCGCAGTACGCGACCGAGTTCAACGCGCCGTTCCAATCGGCCGAGGCCAGTGCCGAGCAGTTCGAGCGAGTCCGCATGGCCGCCAAGGACACCGGCCGCGATCCGCACGACATCACCTTCTCCAACGCGCTGGTCGCCTGTGTCGGCGCGAGCGATGCCGAGGTGGCGCGGCGCGCGGCCGCCATCGGGCGCGAGGTGGACGAGCTGAAGGCCAACGGCCTGGCCGGCAGCCCGGACGAGGTGGTCGAGAAGATCGGCCGCTATGCCGAGATCGCCGGTACCAGCCGGGTTTACCTGCAGATTCTGGATCTGTCCGATCTGGATCACCTGGAGCTCATCGCAACTCGCGTGATGAGCCAGCTGGGCTGAGACCGGCTTCCGGGGCGGCCGGGCCGCGGCTTATCGGGCGGCGCACTCGGTAAAGCTAAGGTAAAGTCCGGTTCGTCCGACCTGTGGGGGTTCGGGAACTCCGGGCCCCCACAGCGCGTTGGACGAGTAGCTTCACTGGCCACGACCGACGTGAGCCGCGACTCCAGAAAGGGACGCACGGAAATGCGCTCCACATCCAACCCGGTCTTCCGGAACTTGCAGCCGCAGCAGGGCGGCTACGCCGGCTTCGGCTCGGCGCCTGGAGCCGGACAGTTCCCCAACAACCCGTACGGTCAGCAGCCGCAGTACCCGGGCTACCAGCAGCCCTACCAGCCGGCCGTACCGACCACCCGCCCGATGACCATCGACGATGTGGTGCAGAAGACCGGCATCACCCTCGGCGTGGTCACCCTGACGGCGATCCTGTCCTACGCGCTCACCTCGGCCAACCACGGCCTGGCCGTGCTGTTCCTCGCAGTCGGCGGCCTCGGCGGTTTCGCGCTCGCCATGATCATGACCTTCGGCCGCAAGCAGGACAACCCGGCGCTGGTGCTCAGCTACGCGGCGCTGGAAGGCCTGCTGCTGGGCTCGTTCTCGTTCCTGTTCACCAATGTGCAGTTCGGTGGCGTCGGCGGATCCGGCCTGATCGCGCAGGCGGTGCTGGGCACCTTCGGCGTCTTCTTCGGCATGCTCGTGGTCTACAAGACCGGCGCGATCCGCGTCACCCCGCGCTTCACCCGCATGATCGTGGGCGCCATGATCGGCGTCCTGGTGCTCATGCTCGGCAACCTGGTCGCCAGCTTCTTCACCGCCGACGGCTTCGGCCTGCGCTCGGGCGGCACCCTCTCGATAGTGTTCAGCCTGGTGGTCATCGGTGTCGCTGCCTTCAGCTTCCTGCTGGACTTCGACGCCGCCGACCAGCTCATCCGGGCCCAGGCTCCGGAGAAGGCGGCCTGGGGCGTGGCATTCGGCCTGACCGTCACCCTGATCTGGCTGTACCTCGAAATCCTGCGCCTGCTCAGCTACTTCCAGGACAGGTAGTCCGGGAAGGGCTGACGCACAGCTGAATACATGAGTGGGCGGGCATCGGAATCCGGTGCCCGCCCACTGCTGTGTAGCCGGCCTGAGAGCGTTCAGTCGTTGGTCACCACCTCCTTCAGGACGTCGGTGGCGACGTGATTCTCGGCGCAGTCCGCGGCCAGGACTCCGACGCTGGAGCAGTTGCGCAGCCGCAGCGGCAGGATCTCCTGGTAGGCGGCCGACTCGTACCAGTCGGTCACGGCCTGATAGTCGGGGAACTCGATGACGATGACGATCGCACTGGCCGGGCCCTCGATCACCCGCTGCGTGCCGCCGTGCACGATGAACTTCCCGCCGTAGGGCGCCAGCGTGCCGTCGATGCGCTCCAGGTATTCCACGATCTCGGCATTGATGTCGACGTCCCACAGATTGGCGATGGCGTAGGCGGGCATTTCAGGCTCCTCGGTCGGATTGCTTTGCTGCCCTTGATATTTCCGCCGAGAGGGAAAGAGGGGGGCGACCAACGGGGAAAAGCCAACTCCGAAGGGGGTGGGGCCCACCTCCCCAAAAAAAAGGGGGGCCCCCGGACGGGGGGGTGGGGCGGCCCAACTAATGCCGTAGCTCAGCTGCGGGTATCTCGTGCCTCAGCTCAGGCGCTCGATGATCATCGCCATACCCTGGCCGCCACCGACACACATGGTCTCCAGACCGAACTGCTTGTCGTGGGTCTGCAGGTTGTTGATGAGGGTCGCGGTGATGCGGGCACCGGTCATACCGAACGGGTGGCCGAGGGCGATGGCGCCACCGGAGACGTTCAGCTTGTCCAGGTCCATGTTCAGCTCACGGGCGGAGCCGAGCACCTGCACGGCGAAGGCCTCGTTGATCTCGTACAGGTCGAGGTCGTCGATGGTCATGCCCGCGGTCTTCAGGGTGTTGCGGACCGCCTGGATCGGGCCGAGGCCCATGACCTCCGGGGACAGGCCCGAGACGCCGGTGGCCACGATGCGGGCCAGCGGGGTCAGGCCCAGCTCGCGCGCCTTGACGTCGGACATGACGACCAGGGCGGCCGCGCCGTCGTTCAGCGGGCAGGCGTTACCGGCGGTGATGGTGCCGTCGGGGCGGAAGACCGGCTTCAGCTGCGAGATCTTCTCGTAGGTGGTGCCGGCGCGCGGGCCGTCGTCGGTGGTGACGATGGTGCCGTCGGGCAGGGTGACCGGGGTGATCTCCCGCTCGAAGAAGCCGGACTTGATGGCCTCCTCGGCGCGGTTCTGCGAGCGCACGCCCCAGTGGTCCTGGTCCTCGCGGGAGATGCCGGTGTAGGTGGCGACGTTCTCCGCGGTCTGGCCCATGGCGATGTAGACGTCCGGGAGGATGTCGTCGTTGCGCGGGTCGGTCCAGGTGGCGTTGGACTCGGCGCTCGCCTTGGTGCGGCCCTCGGCCTCGGCGAACAGCGGGTTGTGCGAGTCCGGCCAGCCGTCGGCGGTGCCCTTCGGGAAGCGCGAGACGGTCTCGACGCCGGCGGAGATGAACACGTCGCCCTCGCCGGCCTTGATGGCGTGGAAGGCCATCCGGGTGGTCTGCAGCGAGGACGAGCAGTAGCGGTTGACGGTGACGCCCGGCAGGGAGTCGTAGCCCAGCTGCACGGCCACGGCGCGCGCCATGTTGAAACCGGCCTCACCGGCGGGCTGGCCGCAGCCCAGGTGCAGGTCGTCGATGTCGGAGACGGCGAGCGAGGGCACCTTGTCGAGGGCGGCGCGCACCATCTGCGCGGCGAGGTCGTCCGGTCGCATGCTCACCAGAGAACCCTTGCCAGCGCGGCCGATGGGCGAGCGGGCGTACGAAACGATGACGGCCTCAGCCATGAGGACTCCTTTTTTGCTGGGGTGATCCTCTTCGAATTTACGACGGGTGTGTTCCGGCTCAAACATCCGGTGTGCCCGTATCCCAACTACTGAACTGTGGGATATCGCTCACTCTCGCGGCTCTCGTGCCGCGCTGCCTGCCGGCAGCGCGGCACGGACAGGGGGAAAGATGGGGCAGCACAGCGATGAAGGTGGGTCACCCGGGGACGTCGAAGGCGCTGTGCGCCGGGATGTTCGGCATGTCGGTGTAGACGGTGACGATGATGTGCCCCGGCCCGGTGTCCTGGAACAGGGCGTAGTGCTCGCTGCCGTAGAAGCCGGCCAGCACGGGAACTCGATATTCGCCGGCCGCGCCGGTGTCCATGTTCCGCCACGCGACGGTGGCCACGGTGATGCACTGCGGGGCGAAGCTGTACTCGCCCGGATCGAACCCGGCGACCGGCAGCGCCTGGATGCTGATGATCGCCCGGCCGGGCCACTGCGGGCCGGTGTCGGCCCAGGATCGGATATTGCCGCCACAGATCAAAGCATCGTGATAAATGCTCGGGACCTGCGGGAATTCGACGGTTGCGGCCTCCGCGGGCGCGGCCGCGACGATCATGGTCGCGAGGCCGGAGGCGGCGAGCAGGGAGGCGGCGGGCACGCTCGTCGGCATCCACATAGGGCCGATCGTAGTTCGCGGCGCCGTGATATCTCCGACGTGCGCGTGGGCGCGGATCTCCTTTCTGCAACGATAAGGGGTATGCGCATCGCTAACCATGTCGTCGATCTGATCGGAAACACCCCGCTCGTTCGGTTGAACTCCGTGGTGGGTCCGAACTCGGGACTGGTGGCGGCGAAGGTGGAATACCTGAACCCGGGCGGCAGCTCGAAGGACCGCATCGCCGTCAAGATGATCGACGCCGCCGAGAAGGCCGGGCTGCTGAAGCCCGGCGGCACGATCGTCGAACCGACCTCCGGCAATACCGGTGTGGGCCTCGCCCTGGTCGCGCAGCAGCGCGGCTACAAGTGCGTGTTCGTCTGCCCCGACAAGGTCAGTGAGGACAAGCGGAACGTGCTGCGCGCCTACGGCGCCGAGGTCGTGGTCTGCCCGACCGCGGTCGCGCCGGAGGATCCGGACAGCTACTACAACGTCTCCGACCGCCTGGTGCGAGAGATCCCGGGCGCGTGGAAGCCGGACCAGTACTCCAACCCGGGCGGCCCGGAATCGCACTACGAGACCACCGGCCCGGAGATCTGGCGCGACACCGAGGGCAAGATCACACACTTCGTGGCGGGCGTCGGTACCGGCGGCACCATCACCGGCACCGGCCGGTACCTGAAGGAGATCTCCGGCGGCAAGGTCAAGATCGTCGGCGCGGACCCGGAGGGCTCGGTCTACTCCGGCGGCACCGGCCGCCCCTACCTGGTCGAGGGCGTCGGCGAGGACTTCTGGCCCACCGCCTACGACCCGGCCATCCCGGACGAGATCATCGCCGTCTCCGACGCCGATTCCTTCGAGATGACCCGTCGCCTGGCCCGCGAGGAGGGCCTGCTGGTCGGCGGCTCCTGCGGTATGGCCGTGGTGGCGGCGCTCAAGGTCGCCGAGCGCGATCCGGACGCCGTGGTGGTCGTGCTGCTGCCGGACGGCGGCCGCGGCTACCTGTCCAAGATCTTCAACGACCAGTGGATGAGCTCCTACGGCTTCCTGCGCACCCGCCTCGACGGTTCGGACACCGAGGTGCACGTGGGAGACGTGCTGCGCGGCAAGTCCGGTGAGCTGCCGGACCTGGTGCACACCCACCCGCAGGAGACGCTGCGCGACGCCATCGAGATCCTGCGCGAGTACGGCGTCTCGCAGATGCCGGTGGTCGGTGCGGAGCCGCCGGTGATGGCGGGCGAGGTCGCGGGTTCGGTCACCGAGCGCGATCTGCTGTCGGCCGTCTTCGAGGGCCGCGCCAAGCTCACCGACCCGGTCGCCAAGCACATGAGCCCGGCCTTCCCGCTCATCGGCGCGGGCGAGCCGGTCGCGGCGGCCACCAAGCTGCTGGAGTCCACCGACGCCCTCATGGTCGTCGAGGACGGCAAGCCGGTCGGCGTCATCACCCGCCACGACCTGCTCGGTTTCCTCAGCACCGGCGCCCTCTCCTAGGTCGCAGCCCGAGTATTTGCCGCCCGCCGGAACCACAGCTGGTTCCGGCGGGCGGTCTGCTTTTCGCGGCTGCTCATCTCGCGAATCCGACGGTACGGAACCACCAGAGTGACGCCAGCGTCCATGCCAGCACGAAGCTGGTGAAGACCAGGGCACCGAGGATCGGCAGCAGCCAGCCCGGTGTCCGCTTCAGCCGCAGCGTCAGCATTTTCGAGGCGAAGGCGCCGTAGAACACCACACCCGCGACGGAGTGCGCCATGACCCGGCCCGTGACACCCCGGCCGAACTGGAAGCCGAAACTGTAGAGGCAGTAGAAGGCCACCGGCAGGCTGAGCAGGAAGGCCAGCACGCCGCACAGCCGGTGGTAGATGTGCACCGATCGCGGCGCGTGGAAGCGGTAGATCCAGACGGCGGTCAGCAATTGGCCGCCGATCAGCACCAGCACCACGCTGCTCAGGTACGCCTTGAAGATCTGCGGTGCGGAGAAGCCCCAGGTGGGCAGGGGCTGGGTGCCGGGCCAGTAGTGGGTGCCTGCCATCCCGAGCGCGATCGCGACCGCGGCACCGGCCAGTAGCACCGGCACCGCGATCAGATTGCGCCGAGACACGGTGAAAACGTCTGTCAGCAAGGACATCTCGCCTCTGTGGTTGGTGTTCTCAGAAGGGGCACTGGAGATACCTCGGCGGGTTACAGCCGACAGGCGCGTCGCCCACGGTGCAGGCCGCGATATGCAGCGTTGCGGCGCCTTTATATCGCGTGAAAATTGGGGCTGATGTGATTCGTGATAGCCAATGTGAATTTGCTGAGCTGTTACTTTTGGAATGTGAAACGCCGATGAACGCCGAGAAATCAGGCAAATATCGGTATATCGCGATCTTGGGGCGATATTTTTCTGTGATCCGAAACACTTTGCGTTTCGAATTGAATCACCAGGTCAGCGCATGTATTAATGCAGGTCCAGGAGCTTCCCGACGGGCCAGTTCACCTTCTGTTCACTTTTGATTCAGGCTGTGTTCACAAGACGCAATCAAGCTGTGACCTTGTCGGAAACAGACCGCAAGTCTGAATGGCGCAAGGAGATGTGAACACACATGCGGAACGTGATCACTACATCGGTGCGATGAGGCACCGCGGCCGGAAGGTCGCACAGGTACCCACTGCACTCCGCGCAGTGTGCCAAACCCATTGACCCATACCGGGTTTCACAACAGCATCCACAACAGCCCGAGGTACGCAGACGGGGGTCGTGAGACGTCCGGATGGTCCTGCGCTGCCTTCTTCAGGCCCGCGAGCCCGAAACCGAACAGGAATCCAAATTCGCCATGCCCAAGAATGTTATGACTGCTCTCAGTGACCCTGCTAGACGTAGCAAGGTAGTTGCCGCCGCTCGTACGGCCGGCGCCGCCGCCCTCGCCCTGGGCGTCTTCGGCTCCATCATCACCGCCGCCGGCGCCGCCGCCAGCGGAGATATCCAGCCGGCCGCGTTGAAGGCCTCCCTGGCCGTCGCCGCGCCCGCCGCCGCTGCGGTCGAGGAACAGCCCGCTCCCGCTCCCGCCCCCGCGGCCGAGGTTGCGGCTCCGGCCCCGGCGCCCATGCCGGCCCCGCTGCCCGCTCCCGAGCCGGCTCCGGCCCCCGCGCCGCCCGCCCCCGTCTACGAGGACAACCTGGACGGCTGGATCCACCACGCGCTGGACATCATGGCTCAGCACGGCATCCCGGGTAGCTACGACGGCATCTACCGCAACATCATTCGCGAATCCAGCGGCAACCCGCAGGCGATCAACCTGTACGACTCCAACGCGGCCATGGGCATCCCGTCCAAGGGCCTGCTCCAGGTGATCGACCCGACCTTCAACGCGTACCACGTCGACGGCACCGCCTTCGACGTCTGGGACCCGGTCGCGAACATCGTCGCTGCCTGCAACTACGCGGCGCACCGCTACGGCTCGATGGACAACGTCTTCAGCGCCTACTGATCCGGTCCGACGACGTACCGGACGACACCGCGATGGCCTGCCCGATGGGGCGGGCCATCGCTGCGTCTCCGCCCGCGGTGCCTGTCGCCGGAGTCTTGGTGGCGGTCGTACCGCCATTTGGCTAATCTCAGGCATCCGATTTGGCAACTATTTCGCAAACAAGCGAACTCAACGATCGACCAGGCGTATAACGACCCCGGAGAGCAGTTCCGGCACACGGCCGGAACGGATAGCGAAGGGACGGGGTCATGCACACCTCGAGTTCGGCTATCGATATTCAGATCGGGCAGGGGCTTTCGAACGCGTGGAGTTCCATCGCCACGTGGGTGCCCAAATTCGTCGGGTTCCTGGTCATTCTGTTCATCGGCTGGCTTGTGGCCAAACTCGTGGCCAAGCTGGTGACCCGGATCCTGAACCGAGTCGGGTTCGATCGGCTGGTGGAACGCGGCGGCATCAAGGACATGCTGGCCCGCGGTAGTTACGACGCCACCGGCATCATCGCCAAGCTGGCGTACTACGCGATTCTGTTGATCACGTTGCAGCTCGGCTTCGGCGTCTTCGGCCCGAACCCGGTGAGCACCATGCTCAACGGCATCGTGGCCTGGCTACCCCGGCTGGCGGTCGCCATCGTCATCATCTGCATCGCGGGCGCGATCGCACGCGTCGTGCAGGACATGGTGTCGAACATGCTGAGCGGTCTGGATTACGGCCGCACGCTGGGACGCATTGCGGCGGTGTTCATCTGGGGCATCGGCATCATCGCGGCCCTCAATCAGATCGGGGTGGGAACGTCGGTCACCATGCCGATTCTCATCACGGTGCTGGCGACGATCGGCGGTATCCTCATCGTCGGTCTCGGCGGTGGCCTGATCCGGCCCATGCAGGAGCGGTGGGCGGGCTGGCTCGACGCCATCGAGGGCGAAATGCCCGAGGTGAAGGGGCATGCGCAGGCCTATCAGCGGGGCCGTGAGGATGCGGCCCGTCAGCGGCAGGCGCAGGAGGCGGCCATGTGGGCGCAGCGCTCGGCCACCCGGCCCATGATGGCGGGGCAGGGTATGGGCCAGATGCCTCCGGGCAAGTGGGCAGAGCCAGAGGGCGGCGGCCAGATGGGTTACGGGCAAACGGGATACGGCCAACAGGGCGGCTGGGGACCGGGCGGTGGCCAGATGCCGCCGCAGCAGCCCGGCCAGATGCCGCCGCAGCAATCCGGCCAGATGCCGCCGCAGCAATCCGGCCAAATGCCGCCGCAGCAGCCTGGGCAGATGCCGCCCCAATCCGGCCAGATGCCTGCACAACCCGGCCAGATGCCGCCGCCCGGACAGCCGATGCCGCCCGGACAGCCCCCACGTTCCAGTGGGCCGATGCCGCGGCCCGGCAATCAGGACCGGGGAGATCGCGACGACATGGGCTGATCCCGTGCCGTCAGAAACCGAGCAGCCCCGGGGTATCTACCCCGGGGCTGCTTCATCGTGAGGTCAGGAGGCGCGGGCCAGCGCGCAGACGCCCGCCAGGCGCAGGTGGAGCCAGTCGGCGTCCTGCCAGTCGAGCAGGGAGTGGGGGAGGATGGCCTCGGCTTCGCGCAGGTCCTCGAGGATGCCGCGGGCGTAGCCGGCCAGCAGGACACTTGCCGGGACGAGACCGGAGTTGTCGACGCCGAGGTCGAGGATGTCGCGGATAGCCGCGGCATGCTGGTCGATCGCTGCGGACACACCGGGGAAGACGGCCGCGGCCTCCGCGGCGGGGGCTCCATGGGTGCGCTGCAGGCGGTTCAGGGTTTTACGCGCCGAAACGACGAGCAGGGCGGAGCCGGGCACAAACACCCGGTGATGCTAGCAATCGACCGGCACCCGGGGGGCCGGCTGTGACATATCGCGCAATTCGCCGGAACCGCCGGTCAGCGGAACGCTTTCGCGCCTGTCAGGGCCTCGCCGAGGACGAGCTGATGCACTTCGGCGGTGCCCTCGTAGGTGAGGACGGACTCCAGGTTGTTGGCGTGCCGCAGCACCGGGTACTCGAGGGTGATGCCGTTCGCGCCCAGGATGGTCCGGCACTCGCGCGCGATCTTGATGGCCTCGCGGGTGCTGTTCAGTTTGCCGGCGCTGATCTGCTCGTTGGAGATCTCGTGCCGGTCCTTCAAACGGCCGAGGTGCAGCGCCAGCAGTTCGCCCTTGCCGAGTTCGAGCGCCATGTCGGCCAGTTTGGCCTGGGTGAGCTGGTAGGCCGCCAGCGGCTTGTCGAACACCTCGCGGGTCTGCGCGTATTCGATTGTGGCGGACAGGCAGTCTCGGGCCGCGCCGAGCGCGCCGAAGATGATGCCGAAGCGCGCCTCGGACAGGCAGCCCAGCGGCGCGCGGAGTCCACGGGCCTCGGGCAGCAGGGCGTCGGCGGGCAGCCGGACGCCGTCGAGGGAGAGTTCGGCGGTGATCGACGCGCGCAGCGACAGCTTGTGCTTCATCTCGCGAGCGCTGAAACCCGGTGTGTCCGTGGGTACTACGAATCCGCGGATGACATCCCGCTCACCCTCGCGCGACTGCGCCCACACGACGGCCACGTCCGCGACCGACCCGTTGGTGATCCACATCTTCGACCCGTCGAGGATCCAGTCGTTCCCGTGCCGCCGCGCTCGCGTCCGCATGCCGCCCGGATTCGAGCCGAAGTCCGGCTCGGTCAGCCCGAAGCATCCGATCACCCGGCCCGCCGCCATCTCCGGCAGCCACCGCAGCTTCTGCTCCTCGGACCCGTACTTGTGGATCGCGGTCATGGCCAGCGACCCCTGCACCGAAACCATGCTGCGCACACCCGAATCCACGGCCTCCAGCTCCAGGCAGGCCAGCCCGTACGCCGTGGCCGACGTCCCCGCGCACCCGTACCCGTCCAGATGCATTCCCAGCAGCCCGAGCTTCCCCAGCTCCGGCGCCAGCTCCCGCGCCGGAAACGTCCCCGCCTCGAACCACTCCGCCACCCGTGGCCGCAATCGCTCCGCGGCGAACGCGCGCACCGTATCCCGGATCGCCCGCTCCTCGTCACTGAGCAGGGAATCGATGGCGAACAGCTCGTCCACGGTGACCATGCGCCCCACCATAAGACCGTCTCCGCCCTACCGACAACGCCGCGCCGCGCCCCCACCCGAACTCGGCCGCCACGGCATTACACCGGTCCATGCGAACGCAACAACTGATTTCGTGAGGGGAGGGTAACTCGCCGGGTACGACCAAAATCGGTTCGGCACCCAACCGCCGGTACGGGTTGCCGACAGCAAGCGGCTCTCAGCCGCCCGCTGAATTCCCGGGGAGGCGGGGGAGCGTGGCGGGGGAGCCCTTAGGCTGTTCGCATGAGCGAGCTGGGTTTCTCCACACGGGCGGTGCACGCTGGGTTCGATCCGGACCCTCAGACCGGTGCGGTGAACGTGCCGATCTATGCGAGTTCGACGTTCGCCCAGGACGGTGTCGGCGGGATGCGCGGCGGGTACGAGTACGCGCGCACCGGGAACCCGACCCGCACGGCGCTGGAGGCGAACCTGGCGGCGCTCGAATCCGGTACCTACGGGCGGGCTTTCGCCTCGGGTATGGCGGCCACCGACTGCGCGATCCGCGCGAACCTGCGGCCCGGTGACCACATGGTGGTCCCGAACGACGCGTACGGCGGCACCTTCCGGCTCATCGACAAGGTGTTCACCCAGTGGGGGATCGAGTACTCGGTCGCGCCGGTGTCGGATGTGGACGCGGTCGCCGGGGCCATGCGCCCCAACACCAAGCTGGTGTGGGTCGAGACGCCGACCAACCCGCTGCTGAATGTCGGCGATATCGCGGCGCTGGCCGAGGTGGCGCACGCGGGCGGCGCGAAGCTGGTGGTGGACAACACCTTCGCCTCGCCGTACCTGCAGCAGCCGCTGCTGCTGGGCGCGGACATCGTGCTGCACTCGACCACCAAGTACCTGGGCGGGCACTCGGACGTGGTGGGCGGCGCGCTGATCACCGACGATCAGGAGATGGACGCCAAGTTCGCGTTCCTGCAGAACGGTGCGGGCGCGGTCCCCGGCCCGATGGACGCCTTCCTCACCATGCGCGGCATCAAGACGCTGGCCCTGCGCATGGATCGGCACTGCGACAATGCCGAGACCATCGCCGAATTCCTCGCCAACCACCCCAAGATCGCTCAGGTCATCTACCCCGGCCTGCCCGAGCACCCCGGCCACACCGTGGCCCAGAAGCAGATGCGCCGTTTCGGCGGCATGATCTCGGTTCGCGTCCACGGCGGCAAGGACGCGGCCCTCGCCTTCTGCGCCAAGACCAAGGTCTTCACCCTCGCCGAATCCCTCGGCGGCGTCGAATCCCTCATCGAACATCCCGGCGCCATGACCCACGCCTCCACCGCCGGCTCGGCCCTCGAGGTCCCCGCCGACCTGGTCCGCCTCTCCGTCGGCATCGAGGACATCAGCGACCTGCTGTCCGACATCGAGCAGGCCCTGGCCTGACCGCCTCCCCGAGCCTTTAGCGGGCGGCCGGGTGCCGTGCTCGGTCACGCACCCGTGCCGGCGGTCGGGAGCCGAACCGATTTCGGGTGTACCCGGTGAGTTACCCGGAACCTCGCGAAATCAGTTGTCACCTTCGGAAAGAAGCGAAGCGCCACACCATTCTTGGTGCGGCGCTTCGTCATATCGCTACCGGTGCCGACAAACATTGCGGCC
The DNA here is from genome assembly GCF_042755705.1 of Nocardia sp. NPDC059154. Classification (NCBI taxonomy): domain Bacteria; kingdom Bacillati; phylum Actinomycetota; class Actinomycetes; order Mycobacteriales; family Nocardiaceae; genus Nocardia; species Nocardia sp. NPDC059154. The sequence goes on along the minus strand of NZ_JBHZCS010000028.1, from coordinate 91,233 downwards.
CCGGAGTCCGTGTGGACCGGGGCCGCGAATCCGTCGGTCGTAAATCAGCTGTGGTAAGGCTCGGCGGAGACCAACGTCACCTTCATGGTGTTGCCGTTGGGCAGGGTGTATTCGCGGGTTTCGCCGACCTTGGCGTTGATGAGCGCGCCGCCCAACGGGGAGTTGGGGGAGTAGGTCTCGAGGTCGGCGCTGCCGAGGCCCTCTTCGCGGGTGGCGATGAGGAAGGTTTCGGTGTCGGTCTCGTCGCCGTCGTAGTAGACCTTGACGACCGAGCCGGGCAGGGCGACGCCGGACTTGGTGGGCGCGACGCCGACCTTGGCGTTGTTCAGCAGCTCCTGCAGCTGGCGAATGCGCGCCTCCTGCTGGCCCTGCTCCTCACGCGCCGCGTGGTAACCGCCGTTCTCCTTGAGGTCGCCCTCTTCACGGCGCTCGTTGATTTCGGCCGCGATGACGGGACGGTTGGCGATGAGCGCGCCGAGTTCGCTCGTGAGCCTCTCGTGCGACTCCGGGGTCAGCCAAGTCACGGTCTCAGTCATCTCGATCACTCCCTAGTAGTTGTCCCCGGCAAGCCGGGATTCCCTGATGCCCGCTACCGTGGCCATCCGGAGATGGGCACAGCAGCAACCGGACAGCCAGAGCGATCCCTGGGGAGAGTCCCGACAGCGCCGGCCGTCAATGCAGCAAACACGGCTCCGAACGTCGGAACCGTGTATCGCGTCATTTTAGCACGATTCGGAAAGGCGCAGGTAGAAGCGTCAATGCGGGTCGCTTAACGGACGATTCACCCGGCGCGCAGATAGGCCGGCACATGGTCGGTGCATCCGTAGACATTGCCGGCGCCGGCCCGTCGGGTGGTCTTGATCGTGGTGACCACGCGGACGGTGCCGGAGTCGGAGCCGGGCACCAGGATCTCGCGGCGGCCGACCTCGTCGGTGTCGCCGTCCATGGCGCGCACGAAGCAGACGACCGCCTGGCCCGGATCCTTGCGTGTCACTTTGAAATCCACACTGACAGTGGAGTCGTCGACGATCGTGTAGCCGATCCGATCCGGTTCGATGGCCTGCGGCCCGTAGGTGCGGTAGCCCAGATAGGAGACCCCGAGCCCGGCGAGGATGACGACCGCTCCGAGGGCGTAGGGGAGCCAGCGGCGGGTCTTCCGAGGCGTAATCCCGTACCGGTCAGCCGGTCTTTCACTCATATCGGGGACGCTCCCGGGGGGTAGGTCGGAACAAACAACGATCGGATGGAACTATAGGGAATGCATATCTGATGCCTGTGTCTGGACTCGGCACGTGCGGTCAGGGTCCGGAGGAGGCAGCTTGCGTAACCACGCAGGACCCCTGCACGTGCCAATTGATACAGCTCGACGCTACGAGGTGAAAAACGTGATCGGTGAGGTGAACGAGAAGTGAGTGGTCTTCGCCTCATGGCGGTGCACGCGCATCCCGACGACGAATCCAGCAAGGGCGCGGCGACCACCGCGCGCTATGCCGCCGAAGGCAATGACGTGCTGGTCGTCTCCCTCACCGGCGGAGAACGCGGCGACATCCTGAACCCCGCCATGGACACCCCCGGCATCAAGGACCGCATCACCGAGGTCCGCCGCGAGGAGATGGCCGCCGCCGCCGAGGCGCTCGGCGTCCGCCAGACCTGGCTCGGCTTCGTGGATTCCGGTCTGCCGGAAGGCGATCCGCTGCCGCCGCTGCCCGAGGGCAGCTTCGCGCTGGTGCCCCTGGAGGAGGCCACCGAGGCGATGGTGCGCGTGGTCCGCCAGTTCAGGCCGCACGTCATGACCACCTATGACGAGATGGGCGGCTACCCGCACCCGGATCACATCATGTGCCACAAGGTGTCGGTCGCGGCCTTCGAGGCGGCGGGCGATCCGGAGCGGTTCCCCGACGCGGGCGAGCCCTGGCAGCCGCTCAAGCTCTACTACAACCACGGCTTCAGCCTCACCCGGCTGGAGGTCTTCGCCGACGAGTACGCGCGCCGCGGCGAGCCCTTCCCCATGCAGGACTGGATGGACCGCATGCGCAAGTACGCCGCCGAGCGCGGCGACATCATGGCGCGGGTCACCACCCAGGTAGAGTGCGCCAAGTACTTCCCGCAGCGTGACGACGCCCTGCGCGCCCACGCCACTCAGATCGACCCCAACGGCGCCTTCTTCGCGATTCCGCTGGAGATGCAGCAGCGACTGTGGCCCACCGAGGAGTTCGAGCTGGCCAAGACCCGGGTCAAGACCGCGATCCCGGAGACCGACCTGTTCGCGGGAATCGACGAGGCCGATTCCGGCTTCGACGCCGCCGACAACGAGGACACCGCCCGATGATGCTCACGCTGCTCGCCCAGGGCACCAACTCGCCCACCGGACCCGAGTTCGGCAAGGCGTCCCCGCTGGGTCTGGTCATCGTGCTGGTGCTGCTGGCCGGCACCATCCTGCTCATCCGGAACATGAACAGGCACATCAAGAACCTGCCCGCCGAGTTCTCCCCGGAACATCCGGAGGCGGACCAGGAGGCCGACGAGGGCACCGAGCACGGCATCGCGGCGCGTGAGGATCACGAGGCCGCGCAGGCGGAGGACACCGAGTCCGAGCCGCGCAGCGAGACCAAGCCGGAAGCCACCAACGGCAGCGCCTGAATCTCCTCGGCATTCCACGACCCCGGTCCGGTGACCGGGGTCGTGGCATATCCGGGGGTGGCCGGAACAAACGGCGGGCGGGCAGGGTTGTCGGCTGCGACGAGATCAAAAGGACTTGGAGCGGAAGGGGAATCGCCATGCCGAGCCCGGAGATGCGGGAGCACATCGAGCTGTTCGAGCGGAACCGGGTGGCGCGGCCGGCGACGCCGCCGTCGATCGAGGAGTTGCGGGCCAATTTCCTGCCCGCGGGCAAGCGGTACGAGATTCCCGATGATGTCCGGGTGAGCGCGGTTTCGGTGGCGGGCGTGCCCGCGTACTGGGTGGACGCGCCGGGGACCTCGCCGGATCGGGTGCTGGTGTACGTGCACGGCGGCGGGTTCTCGCTGGGCTCGCTGGACAGCCACGGTGAGTTGGCGGCGCGGCTGGGGCGGGCGGCCGGGGCGCGGGTGCTGTTCCCGGAGTATCGATTGGTGCCGGAGCATCCGTACCCGGCGGCGGTGGAGGATATCCGGGCGGTCTGGCGCCGGCTGCGTGAGGAACCGGGTGTGGCCGTGAATTCCATTGCGCTGGTGGGTGATTCGGCGGGCGGCAATCTCATCGCGGCGCTGCTGCTGGAGCTGCGCGATGCCGGCGCGGCGCTGCCCGCGGCAGCCGTGCTGCTCTCGCCCACGTTGGATATGAGCGCTTCCGGGGTCTCCATGACCGAGCTCGACGGCCGGGACGCGATCTTCACCGCCGGCATGCTGCGGGGTGTCTTCGCCGCCTACCTGAATGGCGCTGATCCCCGAATTCCTTCGGCCTCACCGCTTTTCGGTGACCCGGCCGGCCTGCCGCCGCTGCTGATCCAGGTCGGCACGGCCGAACTGCTGCTCGGTGACTCCGAGGGTTTCGCGGCCGCCGCGCGGGCCGTGGGCGTCGATGTGACGCTGTCGCGCGGTGAGGGTCTCCCGCATGTCTACCCGATCATGCGGGACACCCCGGAGGCGGCGGCCGCCACCGACGAGGTCGCGGCCTTCCTGCGCAAGCATCTCGGCTGAGGCCGGGATTCAGACCAGCGTCTCGGTCTCGTACGCGGGCAGCCGGTAGTCCTCGGCCTTGGGCTCGAACAGCTTCCGGGTCAGCGGGAGCATCGGGCCCGAGGTCATGATCCGCATATTGAGCCGGCCCAGGGCGGTCAGGACCTTCGACTTCGGGAGCATCATCTGGATGCCGCCGCCGGGAAGTTCCTTGGCCGCGTCCAGGAACGGGGTCACCCGCTCCTCGTAGCGGGCCAGCGCGCCGGGCAGATCGTCCGGGGTGGCGGCGATTTCGCCGGTCAGGATGTACGCGCCCACCAGCGCCATCGCCGTGCCCATGCCGGTCAGGGGGGAGCCGCAGTAGCCCGCGTCGCCGGCCAGGGTGACCCGCCCGGCGGCCAGGGTCGGCATGTCGATGCGGGCCAGCACGTCGAAGTAGAAGTCGGGTGCGCCGGGCATGGCCGCGAGCGCGGTGGGCGCGTGCCAGCCGGCCTCGGCGAGCATGTCGGTGATGAGGCGCTGCTGGGCGGCGACATCGCGGCGCAGCGCGGGGTTCTCCGAGGTGCGGAGGGTCAGGATGGCCTTGGCGGTGCGCGGGTCGCGGTCGGGGCGGATGCCGACGGCGGCGCTGGGCACCGAGTGCATGGCGAACCAGCCCGGCTTGGTGTCGGCGGGGGTGGGCATGGTGAAGAAGGCGGTGTAGCCGCCCAGGTACGTGGAGAACTGTTCCTCCGGCCCGAAGGCGAGGCGACGGACCGCCGAGTGCACGCCGTCCGCGCCGACCACCAGATCGAAGCGCCCGGTCGCGCCGGAACCGAAGCCGACTGTCACGCCGGTGTCGTCCTGGTCGAGGGTCTCGATCCACTCGCCGTAGCGGTAGTCGAGCTTGCCCGGAGTTTCGGCCAGCAGGTCGAGCAGTACCTGGTTCAGATCGCCGCGGGTGATCTCGATTTCGGCGACCGGGCCCTTGCCGTCGAAGGCCTCCATCGGCAGGGCGGCGTATTCGGTGCCCTTGCGGTCGACCCAGGCCATGCCCAGCTCTTCGAGCTGGCACTTGCGGATGCCCGGCATCAGGCCCATGCGCTCGGCGACCTCCTTGCTGGCGGCGCGCAGGTCGACGGCCTGGCCGCCGGGGCGGGGCGCGGTGGCGCGCTCCACGACGGTGACCCGGGCTCCGGCCCGGAGCAGTTGCAGCGCAACGGCATTGCCGGCGATGCCGCCGCCGGAAACGAGGATGTGCAGCGAGTTGGCGGTGGTGTTCATGGTGTCGGCCCTCTCGGTTGGCTCTAACGTCTAAGACAAATGTACTAAATGACTGGCACACTTGTCTAGTACAAATGTCTCAGGCATGCCTACCTGGGGATATGTGTTTCCGGGAGGGTTCGGCGCTCAGCCGAGGGTCGGGGTGTCGTAGACGGTGAACCCGCCCTTGCCGTCGGTATCCATCCCGAGGAATCGATCCGCGTGGAAGGGGTTGTTGGCCAGCAGCCGCACCACGGTGTCGTCGGGGTCGGCGAGATCCAGGATCGCGCCGTACGGGCCGCGATCGATCACCTCACCGCGGGTGTACTCCAGTTCGTCGGCGCGGGCGGCGAAGGCGTGCAGGTCGTCGACCGAGTCCACCTCCAGGGCGAAGACGTCGAAGCCGCGGAAATCCGGTGTGCCCGCACAGTATTCGCGCTCCCACAACGCGATGCCGAAACCGGACGGGTGCATGAGCTGTGCCCCGCGCAGCTCACCCTCTTCCCGGAACTCGCCCGCCAGGCGCAGATCCAGCAGGTCGCAGTACCAGGCGACACTGCGCGCCAGGTCGCTGACCGGCAGTTTGACGTGGCGGATGCGGACCAGTCCGGCCATATGGTGCCTCCTGATCGGGGTGAGTCGAGCAGGGCATGAACCCCTGAAGGATGCCACTTCACCACGCCGCTGACGCGGAAGGGCACTCTCCTGGCGCGAATGGCCACCGCCCGGATGGGGCGCCGGCTCCTAACCGTTCTTGGTGGCGACGCCCGTGATCAGCGGTCGAACAATCGGGGGCATTGCCCGCCATGGCATTTCCTGCACGTCTTCGAGCTCCAGCCCGGACGCCCGGATCAGCTCGAGGGTGGCGCGGTTGCAGTGGCAGCCCTCTGCGAACCGGCGCCACGGCTCGGCGAGACGGTCTTGCCAAGAGGACAGCCGCGGCGACTCGGAACGTACGTGCTCCAGAAACAGCAGCTGGCCGCGGGGACGCAATACGCGCTCGATCTCCCGCAGTACCGGATCAGGGTCATCGACAGTGCACAACACGAGCGTTGAGACGACGGTATCCACGGTTCCATCCGCGAACGGCAGTTTTTCCGCCGATGCGTCGAGTACACGTGCGTGATTGCGGCTGCGACGCAGCCTCCGCGCCAACCGCGTCCGCATCGCGGCCTCCGGTTCGGTCAAGATCAGCTCGTCCAGGCCGTCCGGGTAGTACTCCAGGTTGAGGCCGGTACCGCTGCCGAGCTCGACAGTCCGCCCCCTCGCACGGCTGAGTAAATTTCGCCGGCGAGCGCCCATCCCCGCCCTCTCGCCCATCCACAGCAGAGGGTCATACAGCGTCGCGAAAGCCCGGGCCCACAGGTCCGAGCCCTCCGCCGCTGCCGCCGGGGCGGCGCCACTGCTCACAGACTCGACAGTACGCCGGACGGGCATCATCGCCTATGCCCAGCTCCTCGAGCAGGGCGGTGACAGTTGCCGATGCGCTTACTCTGCGGGTCGGCGCGAGGGGAATACGTACCGGAAGGTCCGAGTTAACGGGAGTCTCAGCGCAATTCCGTGAGAAGGTGGCAGAGATGGCGACTACGGTCCTGGACCGGTCCGGCAATGCGGTCAATACCGTCTCGTCCCATGTGGTGGGGGTGATCGCGGACGCGGCCCGGCGGGCGGGCGCCGAGACGGAGCAGATCGCCCAGTTGCTCGGCCGCGATCCGGCTCTGCTGTTCGACGACACGGCGCGCATCCCGACCGCGACGGCGTCGCGGCTGTGGGAGCTGCTGCACCGGCTGGCGGGACCCGAGGCCGGGGTGCTGGCCGCGGACGTGGCCGAGCTGGGGCGGCTGCACGTGTGGGACTACCTCATCGGCAATGCGCCCACCCTTGCCGAGGGCCTGCGCGACGCGGCGCGCTACAACAACACCATCTGCGACCGCCGGGTCGATCTGGAGGTGGTGGAGGACGGATCCCTGCTCACCGCACGCTATCTCGATCTGCCGCATCGGGGCGCGGCCGAGGCCGTCAACAAGGAATTCGTCATGGCGGTGATGGTGCGGCGGGCGACGGAGAGCTTCGGTGAGGGGGGCCGGCCGGTCCGGGTGGACTTCTCGCACCGGGGTCCCGACGATCGCGCGCACCTGGTCCGCGCGCTCGGCACCGGGAACATCCACTTCGGTCAGGACCGGGACACGATCACCTTCCTCACCACCGCAGAGTCTGGTGGCCGGACGAATGATCCTGTCCTGCAGGGGATTCTGCGATCGCACGCCCAGAAGCTGATCGACTCGATCGGGCCCGAACCGGCCTGGCTGGATGTCTTCCGCGCGGCACTGCAGGCGGCGCTGCCGGAGTCCGGCGGCGACGGGGTGGGTTTGGAGGAGGTGGCCACCGCCCTCCGGATCAGCGACCGGACCCTGCAGCGCCGCCTGGCCGAGCACGGCACCAGCTGGCGCGCGGAGCTCGAGATCGTGCGGCGGGACACGGCGATCGCCCTGCTGCGCGACCACACGGTGCCGGTGCGGTCGGTGGCGTTGCGCCTCGGGTACCGCGATCAACGGGTGCTGGCCCGGGCTTTCCGTCGCTGGACCGGGCAGTCGCCCGCGAGCTTCCGCTGGGATCAGTCGCAGTGACCGCCGGCGCGCAGGCGCACCGCGGCCCGCTCAGCTCACGTCGGTCCAGCGCTGCTGGGCGCGGCGCAGCGACCTCGGATCGGAGTAGCCGAGGCGGCGGGCGCGCTCGGCCTGGGTGAGGCCCAGCGGCTGGTCGAGAACCTGTTGCCTGCGGGCCTTTTCGAGCTCGTACCGCCAGGAGGTGCCCTCCTCGGCGAGGCGGCGCTGCAGGGTGCGACGGCCGGTCAGTAGCCGGCGGGCCACCGCGTCGATGGTCACCGCGCCGTCGATCAGCATCGACGCCAGCTCCTGCTGCAGCCGGTCGGACCAGGTGGTGATGCGCGGTGGCGCCGTCATCTCGGCCTGCTGCACCAGGATTCGGTTCAGGACCGGGTCGGCGCGCAGCAGCGGCAGCGCCAGATCGGCGTTCCGGAAGGTGACGCGATTGGTGGCCGCCCCGAAATCGATTCGGGGCGTACCGAACAGCTCGGTGAGCGCGGTCAGCTCCGCCTGGCCCTTGGGCGCCCGCTGCCGCAGTCGCACGTCCACCGGCACCACGTGCTGCCCGGTGGCCGTGCGCATTTTCACGATCATCCCGCACAGACCGGTGTGCATGGCCAGCTCGCTACCGCGGCCCTCACCCCGGGCCAGGCCGGTGTACACCGTCGTCACACCGTCCGGATCCGCGTCGGCGACCGCCTGGAACTCCCGGTTGGTCGAGCACGCGTCCATGAACCGATCGGTCAGCGCGAGTCCAGCACCCAGGGTGGGCGCGGTCAGCAGCAGGTAGTCGATGATGCCGAGCTGTCCGGGCGTGTACTCGAGTGCGGTGCGGACGGCGATGGCGGGATCCTGGGTTTCGTGTTCGACGAGTTCCCACAGCCGCAGATACCGCTCGCTGGGCACCATGGATTCGGGCGCGGTCAGCAGCCAGCCCGGCAGGTCCGCGGCGAGCGCCAGGCGATGTCGCGTGTCCTCGCACACTCCGATCGTGCTCAGCACATACCCGGGCAACAGCACGGTGTCCATCACCTGTGCGTCGGGGTCGAGCCCGGCCCCGGTGGGGGCGTGAATACCGGTGGGGTGGATGGTCATTGGGTTCCCGGGAGTGGAGCGTCATCGACGGGCGGTGGCATCGCGTTGCACTCACAGTGCAATGCACGAGGATCCAAATTAGACTGTGCGGTGCGGTTTTTGAAACAGGACGCACGACGTGGGTGACTTCAGCGCCCGAGGTGACGGCGGTCCGGCCGGTCAGCGGCCGGGTAGCAATGGTCGGGTCGCGGTCCCGAAGGTCCCGTTCAGAAGTAATCGGTGGTCGCTAAGCTGCGGCGATGATCGGCAATACCATCTCGTCGCGGCTGGCGGCCCTGGTTCGGGAGGCGGCGCTGCGGGCGGGAGCGTCGGCGTCGCAACTCTTCAGCGCGCTGGAGCTGGGGGCCGATCAGCTCGGCGACGATCTGGTGCGGGTTCCGACCGGCTCGGCGTGGCGGGTCTGGGAGCTGATCTATGCGGCCGCGGGGCCGACGGGAGGTCTGTGCGCGGCGGCCACGGCCACGCGGGGGAGCCTGTCGGTGTGGGATTACCTCTTCTCGAGCGGGCCGACGCTGGCCGAAAGTCTGCGCAGCGTGGTCGAATTGCGCGCCGTCGTCGCGGATCCGCTCGGTGGCGGCCAGGTGCTGGAGAGCGGCGGGCTGCTTATCGTCCGGGATACCGCGACCGTCGAACCGGGGCCGATCCTGGGGCTGGTCGAGGAGTTCACGCTCGCGGTGATGCTGCAGCGGGCCCGTGAGGCGACCGGGCATCCGCTGGTTCCGGTTCGGGTGGCGTTCCGGCACCGCGCGCCGCGCAATCACCGGCATCTCGTCGAGGCGTTCGGTACCAACCGGATCTGCTTCGAGGCCCCGAATTCCGAGCTGACCTTCCTCGATGCGGCGGCCCTGCCCACCGGGGGCGACCCGAACCTGGGCCGGATCCATCGCGGCTACGCGGAATTGCTGCTCGCCAGTGCGCGTCCCGTGCCCAGCCCGATCGGCAGGATCCGCGCGGTGCTGCGCGAGGCGATGGCGTGCGGCGAACTCGAACTCGATCAGGTCGCCGCCCGGCTCGCCGTGAGCCCGCGCACCCTGCAACGTCGTCTGCAGGAGCTGGGCACCAGCTGGCGGGCCGAGGTCGACACGATCCGTCACGAGCACGCGTCGGATCTGTTGCGCGGCACCGATCTCCCCATGTACGCGATCGCGGCCAGGGTCGGCTACACCGACCCTAGGGCGCTGCGGCGGGCGTTCCGCCGTCAGACGGGGCAATCCCCGGACGAGTTCCGCCGGTGGGCGGCCACCGGTTCGGTATCCGGGTAGCCGGCGTTCGTCAGGGGCGGTCGGTGGTGAGGTGGAGGTAGGCGGTGTCGAGGGGGATGTCGACCGCGAACCAGGCCGCGGGCCGGTCGTCGTCGCGGGGGCACCAGGCGGTCGCGATGCAGAGCCGGGCCACCTCCGTGCTGGCGAGACCGGGTAGCCGCCACTGGATTCCGGCCGGATCCAGGTAGCGCACACCGTATTCGGAGTCGTCGTCATTGCCGTCGGCGGGCAGCTGGTCCGCCCAGTCGGCGGGCATGAGCCGGCCGTCGGCGGCCTGCATGGCCAGCAGTTCGGAATCCGGGCCGCCGATCGACACCGAGAAGCGGTCGTTCTCGGCGGTCACGGCCGCGAGGCATTCACCGGAGTCGGGACCACAGAACGTGTCCGCGGACAGATCGGTCAGTTCGGCCGAGAAGGTCAGTGCGGGCACCGCCGAATGCGCCTGCACCTGCCAGATTCCCGCCCACATGGGTACGGCCGCGCCGCCGTCCCAGGCCGGCATCTCGATGCGGCCCAGGAGCAGATCGACCGTGGCGTCCCGGTGCCGCCAGCGGTGCAGGTGCGAGCCGTTCGCCAAGCGCCACACGGCATCCGGACCGGTCGGTACCTGTTCCGAGCCGAGCGCGACAGCGAACACGACGGTGCCGAGCGGCGTATCGATCACGGCGGGATGCCGGTCGACCTGGTGCAGGCGGTCGGTGGGAAGCATGCGCCCCATCATGCACCCCGGCGAATGGGCACCCGATCTCCGGTGCGGGCGAACGGCCCGGCGGAGGTGGGTTCCCGTCGGGCCGTTCAGGTTTCCGATCCGGCCGGCTCCCGTCACACTCCGGCCGCGACCGCCCGGGCGCGCCGGGCCGGTGACCGGAAGGTGGCCAGGGCGAGCGCCGCCGCGGCGAAGCCGAGCGCGGAACCGAGCCGGTAGCCGGCGGCGAGCAGCGGACCGGTGACGGTCATGGTGCGAGCCCCGAAGCGCGCGAACAGTTTCGGCGAGATCGCGATCATGCCGACCATGATCAGCGCGGTCATCGGCAGCAGCGCCGCGCCAGCGGCATCAGCGGATCCTTGAGTCGGGCCTTCATCGCGACGAACGCACCCAGCAGCACGGCGGCCGCGAACAGCACCACCCAGGTCGAGCCCGCGGCCCAATCCGCCTGGGGTATATGGGAACATCCTTGGCTGCTGTAACCTATCTCATACCCCTTAGGGGTATATGACATCTAGCGCCATTCCTACTCGTCGCAAGAAGGTGGGTGGTTGCCCTGCTCGGAAAGCGAGGTCTCCTGCTACTGCGGTATAGCCCGCAAACCCTGATAGGCGACGGTATGGCTGCCTCATCGCACGGTTGCCGCGATGTAGCCCCTCCGGCCCTGTCCTGGAGTATCGATGTCGAATCGATTTCGATGTCCGATTTCGACGCTGTTACGATCTCGAATCGTGTTCGAAAATTTGTCGACACCTCGGGCTACCATCCGCCCTGCTCCGGTTCAGCGCCGAGGAGTCAAGCGTGTGCAGGCCATTCTCGACGCCGCCGAAGCGTTGCTCGGTGAGCGGGGCTACGAGGCTGCCACCCTCAAGGCGATGGGCGAACGAACGGGCATTCCGGTGGCCTCGGTGTATCACTACTTCGCTGACCGGCATCAGGTTGAAACCGAGCTGGCGCAGCGGTATCTGCGCGAACTCGACGAACGTCTGCGTGCCGCATTGGGTCGCAGCGAGCCGGGCACCCTGCGTGACGCCTGCGACACGGTCGGTGACCTGTATCTCGCTTACATGCGCGAACATCCGAGCTTCGGCGAGCTCTGGTTCTCGGGGCGTAGCTCGTTGCTCAGCGAACTGGCGCAGATGTTCGACGCGTCGCAGGCGCGGCAGCTGTGGTGCCACCTCACCGAGCGTGCCCTGATTCGTCCCGATACCCCGCCGGTCGTTGTCGAACTCGCCTTCGAGGCCGCCGACAGGCTCTTCGATGTCGCTTTCCGGAGGTCTCCGAATGGAGATGACGCCACGATCGACGAGGCGCGTCGCCTGGTCGCTGCATACCTGGGGACCTACGCGCCACAGCGCTGAGGCAAGGAATGTCTCGACCCCGTCGGGCAGTCGCCGTCGAGTCGGACGCCATGCGCACGTCGGCCGACTGTTGACACGCTAACGCTACGACTCCTAAATTCGAACTCGATTCGACATCGAACTGCATCGCGGAGGCTGCCGGCCGAGCCGTGCTCTAGCGGGCCATCCTGTGCCGAATCGGACTCCCCCCCAGCGATGACAGAGGAGAGATCACCATGATGTCCGTAGCCGACTTGCGCCGCCCGGAGGCCGCCGAATGACCACTGCGATCATCGAAATAACGCGCTCGCGCAACCCTTTCGATCAATCGGCGTTGACCAGAGACGCGCGGGGGATCGCGCACTACACCGATGTGCCGGCGACGTTGCCGGACACGGTGCGCGCGCACGTCGACACGCACCCCGATGTCGAGGCGGTCGTCGAGATCGGCGGCGATCGGTTGACCTATGCCCAGCTGTGGGAACGCGCGTCGCGGGTGGCCGGTGGGCTCCGGGCGCTCGGCGTGCGGCGCGGGGATCGAGTCGCCCTGCGATATCCGGCCGGTGTGAACTGGGTGCTGGCCTTCTGGGGCACGGTGTTCGCGGGTGGTATCGCGGTGCCGGTCAATACGCGCTCGGCACCTCCGGAGGTGGAGTTCGTGCTCGACGACGCCGATGTGACGGTCGATCTGGCGGCCGATACTCCACTGCCCGACGGTGATCCGTACGTGGCGGAGGGTCTCGGCGCCGGTGATGTGGCAGCGCTCTTCTACACCTCCGGTACGACCGGACGCCCGAAAGGTGTTCCGACGACACGCGAGGCATTCATCACCAGCGCCGAGAACATGATTCGCTGTTCCGGCATCTCCCGTGGCGCCGGCTCGGACCTGCGCACCCTCATCTCCGTGCCCCTGTTCCATGTGACGGCCTGCAATTCACAACTGCTGGTCGCCGCCTACGCCGGCGGCACCTCGGTGATCCTGCCCGCACTCGACCTGCCCGCACTGATCGAAGCGATTGCCGCGGAACGCATTTCCTTCCTCGTGACGGTGCCCGCGGTGTACTCCCTGCTGCTCCGTCATCCGAATTTCGCCGATGCGGACGTGTCCCAGGTCCGCATAGTCGGGTACGGTGGCGCGCCGATCGCGCCGTCGCTGGTACAGGCGTTGCAGGCGGCGTTCCCCCAGGCGACCGTGATGAACGGTTACGGCATGACGGAGACGGCGTCCTTGATCGCCGTGCTACCGGACCGGGACGCGATCGAGCACGCCGATTCGGTCGGCTACGCGGTGCCGTCGGTGGATCTGGGCATCGTGCCGATCGACGGTGAACCGGGCACGGGAGAACTGGTGGTCCGAGGCCCGAATGTCACTGCGGGATACTGGAACCGAGCGAAGGCGACCGCGGAGACGATGGTGGGCGGCTGGCTGCGCACCGGCGATGTCGTCCGGGTCGATGATGCCGGACGCGTGCACATCATCGACCGGATCAAGGACATCATCAACCGCGGCGGCGAGAACATCTCGAGTGTGGAGGTGGAGGCGGTACTGCTGTCCGCTCCCGGTGTCGCCGACGCCGCGGTGCTCGCCGTGCCCCACGACGTGATGGGGGAGAAGGTCGGCGCCGTCCTGTTCGGAGACCGGGCGCCGATCGATATCGCCGCCGTGCTCGCGCATTGCCGAAACCATCTCGCCGACTTCAAGATTCCGCAGTACGCCACGGTTGTCACCGAGGCGCTACCGCGCAATGCCGGGGGCAAACTGCTCAAGAACCTTCTGCGCCGACAGGTGCAGTGAGGTGCTCCGTTGCGATGATGACCCACCGGGACCGACCAGTGGATCTTGTGGTTGCGCCGGGCGAGATCGCTACCGGCGCAACCACATAGGGCTGTCAGGGCACGGGAGCCGGTGCGTTCTCCATCTGGAAGAACTGGATCGCCGAGGCGATACCCACCGGCACGCCCAGCAGGATGATGCCTGCCGCCGCCCCCAGCGCGGTACCGATCGCCGCACCGGCGATACAGCTGCCGACCCAGCCGGGGACGAAGATCGGGGTCATCAGGGCGGCGCCGACGACCGCGCCCAGGATGCAGCCACCGCCGAGTCCGACGATGGTGCCGAGGAGGGTCCCGACGCCCGTGGCCAGGCCGAACTGGGCGGCCGCCCGGCCTAGATCGGCGTCGAACTGGGCATCGACCGGCTTCAGCGGATCGGCAGGAAGGGTGATCATGTCGACCGGGGCGGCCGCGGTCGGGTCGGTGTTCGGGGTCAGGGTGGCGGTATTGCCGTCGATCTTCGCTGCGATCGGGAACCGCAGGCCGCGCATGTCGTAACTCAGCGGCAGCCCGGCGACGACCTTTCCGGTCGAGTCGAGGACCTGGAACTGGCCGTCGTCGGTGGCCAGTGAGCCCAGATCGGTCTTGACGACCACGGAGTCGCCGACGCGGTCGGCGGTCCAGGGGATGCCGGCCTGCTGCGCATCGACCGGGCCGGCCGGGGCCGGGATCGGCTGCGCCGGAGCGGCATTGGAGTCGGGTATATTGTTGGTGAGCACGCCGAGCGTGACGACGGCGGCGACGGTGTAGGCGGTGATCTTCCTCATCGGTGAACCGAACCTTCCAAGAAGCGCGAATTGAACAGTGCCGCAGGGTTATCGAGCGGCAACGCTGGGGTCGTCGTGTGTTCTGCTGATTTGTTTGCCGACTAGAACTGGTTGAGCGTTGGAACCTCCGTTCCGCTGAAGTCCCTGTAAATGGCGGACTTTCAGCTGCTGCGGCGGCGGCTCTCCGACGAGTGGGCCGGCGAGTGTCAGTGCGTGGTGAGGGCCTCGCCCACGGCGCGCTCGGCCGCGCGGACGGCGCCCTCGAGGTAGCCCTCGAACTCGGGTGCGCCTTCGGTGATGACTCCATCGGCGACGTCGAGGTTGAGCGTGCGCCCGCCGACGCGGTCACCGGCCTCCAGGACCGCCACCGAGCGCCCCTTCTGTACCAGCCGGTGGGCGGCGGTGAGGCCGGAGAGTCCGGCGCCGACGACGACAACGTCGACGTTTCGCACCTCGTTGTGATCGCCTGCCATGACCTTCTCCGTTCGGCCGATCATCGAGTTGAAATAGAACTCGAATCGTGTTCGACATTAAGAAGAAGTGTGATCTATGTCAATGGGGGAGGTGCCGGGATCTGAATGAAGGATCGAAGACTGCGTAGCCGGTCGGATCGCGGGTTCGGCGCATCGTCAGCTCGGAGGTTGCAGCCTTACGAGGGTTGATCGGGGCGCGACTGCGGACCGCGGGGCGTTACCTGGCTCCAGGCCGCCGCGCGGTGCGAAAGGTGTTGGGGGAGGTCAGTTCTCCGGACGCTCGGACTCCGGCGCGTACGACTGCAGATAGAGACCGAGCAGGCGGCGTGCCTCGGCGATGGTGGCGTCGTCGCCGGTGTTCGGTGTCCGGCGGAATGCGACGTCGAACAGGCGGTTGCCGACCTCGAAAGCCAGTTGAATCACCAGCGGGGGCGTGTCCTGCCGGAGCAGTTCGCGTTGGACGCCCAGCTGAAGCATTCGCTCGGCAGTCGATTCGTCGAAGGACTGCACGAGTTCGGCCACCGCATCGCTACGCCCGGAGAACCACAGCTGAACGCAGCTCGGGTGGGTACGAAAATAGGTGAGCATCGGATCGATCACCGCATCGACGACATCCTGTACCGAGTCCAGCCGCACGTCGCCGTCGAGCGACTTCGAGAGCTGCTGATCCAGTTCGGCAATGTGGCGACCGATGATCTCGGTGTCGACCTGGTGGCGGTCCGAGAAGTAGTGATAGACCGACGCGATCGGGATACCGGCCCGCTCGCCGATGGCCTTGAGGGTCGCGGCCTCGTAGCCTTCTTCGGCGAGCAGAGTCTCCGCCGCGTCGAGGATGGCCTGGACGCGTTCGGCGCCGCGGCGCTGCAGGACGGCGTCCGGGCGTGCGGGTGCCTGGTGCTTGTTCGCGCGGATGCGATCGGTCGCCGGCGCGGCCTTCGTGCTCGGCTTCCTTGTCGAAGCCGAACGCTTGGGGGAGCGGGCAGTCTCAGCCATGGATACTGCCCTCAGCCGGAAAGTCGATCACAATTCGACACATTATCAGCGGAGAACCCGGCCGAAGAACTCGAGCTGATCGGTGAGCGCGCGTCGTTGCCACACACCGTCATAGACATCGAAGTGATCGACCGGGTATTCCTTGACGACGGCGTGATCGCCGAGTTTCCGAGCCATGCGATGGGCCGCGGCGACCGGGACGACACGGTCGGCCTCGCCGATCTGGACCAGTACCGGGCAGGTCACCTGTTCGGCGTAGATCGTAGGTCGGTTGCGGGCGACCTCGAGTGCATGGCGGGCACCGATCTCGTTGCGCCACGTAGGTCCGGCGAATGACGTATAGGCCTCTTCCGCGCCCGTCACGGTGATCATCGCCGTGCTGCCGGGTTGTCCCACGATGGGCACCATCCGAGGCCGGCCGCCGGTGATCACGGTCGCCGCATCGGCGAGTCCCTGTGCTGCGAGACGAGCCAGGCGGCCGACCCCGTCCTTGCGTGCGATCGAGGCGAGGCTGGCCAGGCCGTCGGTAGCCGGTGTCAGCGAGACCACGGCTGCGATCCGTCGTGACTGTGCGGCGACCGCGATCGCGTGGCCCGCCGAGTACGACGTGCCCCACAGGGCGATTCGATCGGGGTCGACGCCGGGTAGGCGGCGCGCAGCGTCGATCGCGGCGTGGTAGTCCTGACGTTGCCCGCGGTACGAAATAAGCTGTCGTGGCGTGCCTTCCGAATCGCCGAATCCGCGGTAGTCGAAGACGAATGCGTCCAGCCCGGCTGCTGCGAACGACTCGGCGTAGGACAGCAGGCCGGTGTCCCGGGTTCCGCCGAATCCGTGTGCCAGGACAACACACGGCCGCCCGGAACGCCGTTCGAAGGCAGTGCTCGTGGCGGGGATATGCCATGCGGCACAGGTGATTCCGTGACTGGTGAATGAGAGTTCTTTGCGTGTCATCGAATTCGTCATCGCTTTCTCACCGGCTCCCGGTTCGGGCGAAGGCAGGCTTGCGCACGGTGGTGAAATGGAGGGCAGGATCGTCGACGGGCCCGCGGCGTAGGCGCTCGACGTCCTTCTCGTAGACATGTTCGAGGGTCCATGGCCCCTCGTCACCGGCCCGGGGGAACGCGCCGATTCCGCGGTTGACGTAGCCCGCCTGGAGATCCAGGATCGGGAACCGCTCCATCCCCGGATTGTCCAGGACCGGGACGACGGTGTCGTAGCCGAAAGTCTTCATGTGGTCCAGCAATCGGCAGAAGTGCTCGGCAACCAGCTCGACTTTGAGGGTCCAGGAGAGATTGCTGTAGCCGACCGCGTAGGCGAGGTTGGGAATCCCCGAGAGCATCATCGCCTTGAAGGCGACCAGGTCCGGGAGATGGGCCTGCTGCCCGTCCACGCTGAGGGTGATCTTGCCGAACGGGAGCATATTGAGTCCGGTGGCCGTGACGACCACGTCCGCGGCCAGCTCTTGGCCCGACCGGAGCAGAATGCCGTTCTCGGTGAACCTGTCGATGTGGTCGGTCATCACCGACGCTTTCCCCGAGGAGATGGCCTTGAACAGATCGCCGTTCGGCACCATGCACAGGCGCTGTTCCCACGGGTTGTAGCGCGGCGTGAAATGCGTGTCGACGTCGAAGTGCATGGGCAGCTGAGCCCGAACCTGTGCGATGAGCAGCTTGCGCATCAGCCCGGGCGCCAGCTTGCTCGCTTTGAAGAGTCCCCGGCCGAGTGCGATGTTCTTGCGCCGGCTGATCCGGTGTGCCCGCTCCGGTCCGACGACCTTGTTCAGCAGGTGGGTGGTGACGTCCACGGCAGGGGCCGAGAGCACGTAGCTCGGCGAGCGTTGGAGCATGGTGACGTGCTTGGCCAGCGGTGTCATCGACGGGATCAGGGTGACGGCCGTGGCGCCGCTGCCGATCACCACTACGCGCTTGTCGGCGTAGACGAGGTCGTCGGGCCAGAACTGCGGGTGGACGACCCGTCCCTTGAACTCACCGATGCCCTCGAAGTCGGGGACGAAGGCGGACTCGTAGTCGTAGTAGCCGGTGCTGAGGAACAGAAAGCGCGAGGTGAAGGTCGCGGGACGCCGACTGCCGGTCCGGTGGACCGTTACCGTCCACAGCCCTGAGCCGGTGTCGAAGTCGGCGGCAACCACCTTGTGGCCGAAGCGAATTCGCTCGCGGATCCCGCATTCTTCGGCCGTCTTGCGCAGGTATTCGAGGATGTACGGCCCTTCGGCGATCGACAGGGGGCTGGTCCACGGCTTGAAGCTGTAGCCGAAGGTGGGCATGTCCGAGTCGGATCTGATTCCCGGGTAGCGGAACAGGCTCCAGGTGCCGCCGATCTCCTCGCGCGCCTCCAGGATTGCGAAGGACGTCCCTGGGCGTTCGCATTTCAGATGGTGGGCGATGCCGATCCCGGAGATCCCGGCGCCGATGACCAGGACGTCGACGTGCCTCGAGCGGTGTTCCGTGGAGCGCCCATTGCGCTTGATGATCATGCTTGTCAAATCTCCTGGGGCTGGGATGCACGGGGGTACACGCGGTGTGCCGAGGCAGCTTCGATACCTTGAAGTCGAACTAAATTCGAGTTTGAGTATGGAGTCGGCCGGCGGGTCCGTCAATGCCCTCCGTGGAGCCCATTGACACGCGATGGATCGTGACTTAGCTTACTTCGAAATCGAATCGTATTCGAATTTGCTGAGACAGCTGGCGACGTTCCTTGGAGAAAACGATGGCCCACAATCACCAGGCGTTCGATATCGCCAGCCTGATGACACCACCACCACCGAGCGCCGCATCGAAGCGTCTCTCGCTCATCGGCGTCGCGGCACTCCTGGCGACCGTCACCAACGCGGTCACGTTCATGCTGCCGCCGCTGCTGCCGTTGATGCAGGCGAAGTTCGCACTCGGCCTCTCGGATGAGACCTGGATCTTCACGGCCCTGACGCTGGGCGGCGGTGCCGGATTCGTCCTGCTTCCACGGCTCGCCGACGTCCTCAGCGACCGCACCACCGCACTGCTGTCGGGCAGCATCCTGACACTGGGGGCGCTGATCCCGGCTATCGGAAACTCGTACCCCACAATCATTCTCGGCTGTGCCCTACTGGGATTCGGCAGCTCGGCGCAGCTGTTGCCGATCGGATTCCTGCGCCGGCACCTTCCCGGAAGCAAGGTCTCGACCGCCGTCAGCGTCCTGATCATGGCGACCGGCACGGGTGTCGTCGCCGGCATGATCGGCGGCGGGCTGACGGTCCGCAGCCTGTCGATCGCGAGCTTCTTCTGGATCCTGGTACTGGTCTCCGCGGCGACGACGGTGGCCCTGATGGTCATCGTCCCGTCCGCGAAGCCGGAATCGGCCGGCAAGATCGGTGTTTTCGGCACCGTCTGGATGCTCGGCTGGCTCACTGCCGTGCTCCTCACCTTCACCCAGGGACTGGTGTGGGGCGATGTCGTGCTGGTTCCGCTGGTGGCCGGGATCGTCGGGGGAATCACCTGGATGCGCGCGCAACGGCGTTCGGCAACAGCGGTTTTCGATCTGAAGTTGCTCAAGATGCCGTTCGTCGGGGTCGCGTTGCTGTCCGCGGGTCTGTTCGGTGCCGTGGACGCCGGGTTCCTGTTGCTGGTCAGTTATTACACGCAGACACCGAGGGGCGCCGGTTACGGGCTCGGCGTCGATGCCCTGGGCACCGGCCTGCTGATGCTTCCCTTCGCCCTGACGATGTTCATCAGCGGCAAGGTCGCGGAGAAACGTGTCGCCAAGGGTCGTCCGGGCGAGGTGCTCGTCCTCGGCGCGTCGATCTCCGCTTTCGGGCTCGCATTTCTGGTCGTCGCTCATCGGCAGTGGTGGGAGTATCTCGTCGGCGCCGCCCTCATCGGACTCGGCAGTCGCGCCGGATACAGCGGCGCCTTCGCGGTGCCGCAGCTGCTCGTACCGGAACGCAAGGCCGGGATGGCCGCGGGCATGGCGGGCACCACGATGGCGATCGGCATTGCCTTCGGCTCCGCATTGATCACCGGCGTGCTCAGCGCCGACACCGACCCGGTCACCCACCTGCCGACGGCATCTCTCTACACGGTGGGCTACGTGGTCACGCTGGCTTGTGCCCTGCTCATTCTGGTCGCCACGCTCGTCTCTCAACTACGTCATCACGGCGAGTTCAAGGCCCTGCTCCGACAGTCGGGAGTGCTCGCATGAGCGACCGGGTTCTCGACACCATCACTGGCGCTGACAGGCGCGGCGTGGCACCCGCGGCGACAGCCATCCGAATTCGACACAGAGGATGATCTTGCAGACTTACAACAGAACCGGCGCTGGCACCAGCCGATTCGATCTCACCGGCCGGACCGCGATCGTCACCGGCGCCTCCCGCGGCATCGGTCTGGCGGCGGCGCAAGCGATTGCGGCAGCGGGCGGCAACGTGGTCGTGACGTCGCGCGGGCAGGAATCCGCGGATGCCGCGGCGGCCGGAATCGGCGGCAATGCAATCGGTTTCGCCGCGCGCGCGGCCGACGAGGACGATGCCCGGTGCTGCATCGACGCGGCGTTGGAACGGTTCGGCAGCGTCGACATCCTGGTCAACAATGCGGCGACGAACCCGGCCTATGGACCGGTCTGCGACCAGGACTACGCCCGCTTCGCCAAAACCTTCGAAGTGAACCTGTGGGCGCCGATCCTGTGGACCTCGCTGGCGACCCGCGCATGGATGGGGGAGCACGGGGGCGTCGTGGTCAATACGGCGTCGATCGGCGGGATGGGTTTCGAGGCGAACCTCGGTGTGTACAACGCATCCAAGGCCGCACTGATCCATCTCACCAAGCAATTGGCGCTCGAGTTGTCGCCGCGGGTGCGGGTGAATGCCGTTGCGCCAGGCGTGGTGCGGACGAAATTGGCCGAAGCGCTGTGGAAAGAGCAAGAGGGCCAATTGAATTCGGCCACCGCGTTGTCGCGGATCGGTGAGCCCGAAGACGTCGGCTCCGTCATCGCGTTCCTCGTCTCGGACGCGGCGAGCTGGGTGACAGGGGAGACCTTCGTCATCGATGGCGGGCAGCGGCTGGGTGACGCCGGGCTCTTCCGGACGGCGGGTGCCATCAATGTCTGACAACCGACAGCTTCCCGACCTGGACGTCCCGGCGCCCCCGGGCCTGGACCTCGAGCGACTCGGTACCTGGTTCTCCGCCCAGATCCCCTGTGCGGGAAGCCGATTGCGGGCGTCCCTGATCGCCGGGGGCAAGTCCAATCTGACCTACGAGGTCACCGACGGCGCGTCGAGCTGGATCGTTCGCCGGCCACCGCTCGGCCACGTGCTGGCCACCGCGCACGATATGGCCCGCGAGTACCGCGTGATGTGGGCGCTGCAGCAGACCGCGGTGCCGGTGCCGATGGTGTACGCGCTGTGCCAGGACGACGCCGTGATCGGCGCACCCTTCTATGTGATGGAGCGCTGCGCCGGTGTGCCCTACCGCCGGGCCGCGGAGCTGGAGTCGCTCGGCGTCGAACGCACTCGCGTGATCTCGACGCATCTGGTGGACACACTGGCCGCGCTCCACCGGGTGGACCCGTCGGAGGTCGGCCTTGCCGAATTCGGCAAGCCGGAGGGCTATCTCGCACGCCAGGTGCATCTCTGGAAGAAACAGCTCGACGCCTCGTACAGCCGGGATCTCCCCGCGGCCGACGCCCTCTACGAGCGCCTGGCCTCCGACGTGCCGGAGGAGTCGGCCACCGGCATCGTGCACGGTGACTACCGGCTCGACAATCTGCTCGTCGACTCCGGCGATCGGGTCACCGCGGTGCTCGACTGGGAGATGGCGACGCTCGGCGACCCGCTGACCGACCTGGCGCTGATGCTCACCTATCACCGGCTCGGCGAATTGCTCGGTGGTGCGGTGGTCGCCGATGCGGCTTCGGCTCCGGGCTTCCTCGATGAGAAGGAGATCATCGAACGCTACGCCCGGGCCAGCAGCCGTGACCTGTCGCGGTTCGGGTTCTATCTCGGTCTCGCTTCGTTCAAGCTGGCCGCGATCCTCGAGGGTATTCATTTCCGGTATCTCAACGGCCAGACGGTCGGTGCGGGGTTCGACGAACTCGGCGCGGCGATCCACCCGTTGCTCGAGGCCGGTCTCGACGCGTTGCACGAGGTCCGCTGAACTGCGCCGCCCCCGACACCGGCAACATGGAGGTGCTCTCGCTCTTCGGCAGCGGACCACAGCGCGAGAAGTGGCTCGAACCGCTGCTCGAGGGCGAGATCCGCTCCGCCTTCGCGATGACCGAGCCGGACGTGGCCTCCTCCGATGCCACCAATATCGGGACCCGGATCGAACGGGACGGCGACGAGTACGTCATCAATGGCCGCAAATGGTGGATCACCGGCGCCATGAACCCGAACGCCAAGATCTTCATCGTGATGGGCAAGACCGACCCGTCCGCCCAGCGACACCGCCAGCAGTCGATGATTCTGGTCGAGCGGGATACCCCGGGATTCGAGATCCATCGGCCCATGCACGTCCTGGGCTACGACGACCATGACCACGGCGGCCACGCGGAACTCTCGTTCACCGATGTGCGGGTCCCGGTCGAGAACCTCATCGCTGACGAGGGCGACGGGTTCGCCGTCGCGCAGGCCAGGCTCGGACCAGGCCGTATCCACCACTGCATGCGGTCCATCGGCGTCGCCGAGCGTGCGCTCGCGCTGCTGTGCGCGCGGGCGGATGAACGGGTCGCATTCGGAAAACCGCTGTCCGAGCAAGGCGTGGTGCGGGATTGGATCGCCGAGTCCAGGGTCCGTATCGAGCAACTTCGGCTCCTGGTGCTGAAGACCGCATGGTTGATGGACACGGTCGGAAACAAGGGCGCGCACACCGAGATCCAAGCGATCAAGATCGCCACCCCGGCCACGGTGCAGTGGATCCGGGACAAGGCCATCCAGGTATTCGGCGCCGGCGGCCTGTCCCAGGACTTCCCGCTGGCCGCCGCCTACGCGAGCATCCGCTCCTTACGGTTCGCCGACGGACCGGACGAAGTGCACAAGAGCGCACTGGCGCGCACAGAGCTGCGCAACCAGAAGAAGGCACGCTGACCGCTGGTCAGCACGCCGATGATCCGGTGGATCGGCGGGAGTGGGTGCCGAGGCGTTGGCAGAACAAAACCAATGAGCCTATCGCGGATCTCGACCCACATCCGTCGACCGCTACTCCTCCTGGTTCCCGGCGTCGAGGCCGAGCATCTGGAGCAGGTGTGCGCAGTCCGCGGCATCGAGGGCGTGACCCGCGACGGTGTGGGCGGCCATGGCGTTCTGTTTCTCGTTTGCGGCCTTCTCGGCGGCACGTGCCGCGCTGAATCCGCTCTGCTCATGGCGGAGGGTGGTCTGTCGTGCAGGGGTCATATGAACACTTCCCGCCGGTTGGCCGGGTTAACGAATCCGAATGACTCGTGCCGACTACTTCTGCTGCTCACCCTACGGTGTGCACATCGTTTCCGGATCGTTGCCCGAAACAAAATGCGGCCGGCCAGTTGATCGTCTCCCCATGCGCTGTTTCCTGGCCGCCCGGCGACGGGCCGAGTGGGGCACGGCACGTGGCATGTCGAGTCGGCGGTCACGACGCACCGAGCGACTTGCGTTCGGATGCTGATCGTGCCCTCGATGTGGGCACCGGGCGGGTATCGGTGCGTGAAACCATCAGTGTCCCTGGCGATGTGGCGTCCGCGGCGGGCCGCGATCCCGACACAGCAACAACATGGCCTAGCCCCAGGCGCGGCGGGTGGCGGGGAGACCCGAGCGTCCTCGGGGGCCCGGGACCACGCCCAGGACCTGGTGGAGGCCGAGGCCGCCGTCTTCGAATCCCAGGGCGGAGGCGGCCATATAGATGCGCCAGATTCGGGCGCGTCCTTCGCCTACCAGTGAGACCGCCTGATCCCAGGCGCCTTCCAGGTTGGCGACCCACCTGCGGAGGGTGAGGGCATAGTGCTCGCGCAGGGCTTCGACGTCTCGGACCTCGAATCCGGCTCGCTCCATTGCCAATACGACCTCCCCGACGTCGAGAAGTTCGCCGTCGGGGAAGACATAGCGGCCGATGAAGGATCGGGCGCGAATCCTGGATCCACCGGCCGAAGAGATGGCGTGGTTGAGCAGGCGGCCTTCGGGACGGAGCAAGGCGCGCAGGGTGTCGAAGTATTCGGCGGCGCGGTTCGCGCCGACGTGTTCGAACATGCCGATCGAGGAGATGGCGTCGAACTGCTCGCCGCGCAGGTCGCGGTAGTCGGTGTGCCGGATCTCGACAGTGGCGGAGAGCCCGGCTTCGACGATGCGCTTGCGGGCGAGTTCGGCTTGCGTTCCGCTGATCGTGACGCCCACGACCTGCGCGCCGTAGACCGAGGCCGCGTGCATGGCCATCGAGCCCCACCCGCACCCGACATCCAGCAGGCGCATTCCGGGACGCTCGGTCAGGCCGAGTTTGCGGCAGATCAGATCGTGTTTGGCGCGCTGGGCGTCCTCGAGCGAGAGGGTGGCGTCCACGGCAGCCCGGCCGTCGTCGTCCGCGGCGGCGAACCGTGCGCACGAGTAGGTCATGCCCGGCCCGAGGACGAGGCGGTAGAAGTCGTCGCCGACGTCGTAGTGATGACTGATCACCGCCGCGTCGCGGTGACGGGTGTGCCGCGGTCCGCGCGGAGGCCGTGCCTCCTCGGGCGGCGGCTTCGGGCGGTGGGTGAGCGCACCCAGCCGCCAGGCCGCACCGACGGCCTGCCAGGCACCGGCGACGCCGAGGCGGGTATCACCGGGCACCGCGGACTGCAGGGCTCGCAGGATCTGGAAGATATCGCCGTCGAGGTCCACGGTGCCGGCGACGAAGGCGCGGCCCAGGCCGAGTTCGCCTGGGGCCCAGACCATATGGCTCAACGCATTCTTCGACCGGATCCGCATCGTGCCGGGATGGTCGCCGTCGGGCTGCACCGCGCTCCCGTCCCAGAACTCGAACCGCAATGGCGGCTGCGACCCGAACGCGAGTCGCAACAGAGGTGTGAAAGCGGCCGCGACCGTCGCACTTTTACCCATGGGACCACTATCGCCCGTAAGACACTGCGGGGCGGGGAGGTTGGCAGCGCCCGCCCCACCGCCACGGGAGCATTTGTCCACTCGGCTCTGCGAGGCTGCTCGCCGTCGAGAGGCAGAACCGCTCGACGCGCTATCCGGCACGGCCGTGTCTACCCCGTGGCCGGCGTTGCTGGGCACCGTCGGTGAGCACGCGGTGAGGGTTTGGTGAGCGCGGTCGGCGAACGTCTGTGTCAAGGAAACAAACCCGAGCACAGGAGTTCCAATGTCTCAGATCGGCAAGTTCGCCCTCGTTACCGGCGCTTCTCGCGGAATCGGCCGCGCCATTGCCCTGCGGTTGGCGGCGAACGGCGCGGTGGTCGCGGTGCACTACGGACACGATGACGAAGCGGCGGCGAAGACCGTGGCGGACATCGGAGCGGCGGGCGGGCAGGCGTTCGCCATCCGCGCCGACCTGAGCACGCCGGCCGGAATCGACACGCTGTTCGCCGATCTGACGAAGAGCCTGCCGGACGGACGGCTGGACATTCTGGTGAACAATGCGGGCGGCGGCGGTGGTAACGGCTCGATCGAGCAGCTGACCCCGGCTGCGGTGGACAGTCTCTTCGCGGTGAATGTGTCTGCGCCGCTGTTCATTTCGCAGCGGGCGATACCGCTGCTGCGCGATGGCGGTCGCATTGTCAACATCTCCTCGTGCGCACCGCGGGTGGCGGCCCCGTCGCAGGTGGCTTACGCGATGAGCAAGGGGGCGATCGATGTGCTCACCAAAACCCTTGCGGTACAGCTCGGTCCGCGCGGTATCACCGTGAACGCGGTGGCCGCCGGTGCGACCGAGACCGAGGGGATGGCCGCCTTTTTCGATGGCCATCCGCAGGTGCGGGCCGGCATCAGTGCCATGACCGCGCTGGGCCGGGTGGGGCAGCCTGCCGATATCGCCGATGTGGTGGCCTTTCTCGCCTCCGAGGACGCCCGCTGGATCACCGCCAATGTGGTCGATGTGAGCGGCGGCACCGCCATCAGCCCGGCCATCGGCGCACAGTAGCAGAGCGGTATTCAGGCAGCGGCGGGCTCGTCGACCCAGCCGGTTGCGGTGTGCACCTCGGCGACCAATCCGACCCGGGATATCGTGCTCGTCGGTCACAGCATCGGCGCGGTCAATGTCCTGCGCATGCTCGAAGGACACGACCCGGGCACCGGGGTTTTCGCCGGCGTGGTCCTGGTCTCGGCGTCGGTGCACGAGGTCGGCTACGACCTGCTCGCGGAATTCTTCAAGGACGATTTCGACTGGTCGCACATCCGCCGGACGGCCGGGCAGTTCCGCGTTCTGCAGGCGATCGACGACCCCGTCAATGCCCCCGACCGTGTGGATCGTCATGCTGTTCCTCACCCGCCGCTTCGGCAGCTGGCTCGCCCACTGATCCCGATCCGCGCGAGGTGCGTCTGGGTCGTGTTGCGTGCGCGCCGGGTGTGGAAGGGTGGGGATATGAACCGATTGGGCAGCGCGACATCGCCTTACTTGCGTCAGCATGCTGGCAATCCGGTGCACTGGCGGGAGTGGGATGCGGAGGCGCTGGCCGAGGCGGCCGAGCGGGATGTGCCGATTCTGCTGTCGATCGGGTACGCGTCGTGCCACTGGTGTCATGTGATGGCGCACGAGTCGTTCGAGGACGAGGCCACGGCAGCGGTCATGAACGAGAACTTCGTGTGTATCAAGGTGGATCGGGAGGAGCGGCCTGATCTGGATGCGGTGTACATGAATGCCACCGTGGCCATGACGGGGCAGGGTGGGTGGCCGATGACCTGCTTCCTGACGCCGGAGGGGGAGCCGTTCTACTGCGGGACGTATTACCCGAAGACGCCGCGGCACGGGATGCCGTCGTTCACGCAGGTGCTGACGGCGGTGAGCGAGACCTGGCGGAACCGGCGCGACGAGGTGAACACGGCGGCGGCGCAGGTGGCCGACGCGCTGCGGCAACAGACCGCGGGGTTGCCGGATGCGGAGATCGGGGTCGGGCCGGAGTTGCTCGAGCATGCGGTCGGCGCGGTGTTGAAGGATGTGGACGGGCAGCACGGCGGGTTCGGGGGTGCGCCCAAGTTTCCGCCGTCGGCCCTGCTGGAGGGACTGCTCCGGCATTACGAGCTGACCGGCAATCCGACTGTGTTGCAGTCTGTTTCGTTCACCTGCGAGTCGATGGCGCGCGGCGGCATCTACGACCAGCTGCGGGGCGGGTTCGCCCGGTACTCGGTGGATGCGGCGTGGGTGGTGCCGCACTTCGAGAAGATGCTCTACGACAATGCCCAGCTGCTGCGCGTGTACGCGCATCTGGCGCGGCGGGGGTACGACGAGTCGGCCGGTGCGCGTGCGACCGATGCGTGGGAACCGCTGGCGCTGCGGGTGACTCGCGAGACCGTGCAATTCCTGCTGACGGACCTCGGCACCGAGCAGGGGGCCTTCGCCTCGGCGCTGGACGCGGACACCCACCTCGAACCGGGCGGGCCGGGCGTGGAGGGAGCCACGTACGTGTGGACGCCCGCCGAACTCAACGGTGTGCTCGGCGCGCTCGACGGCGCCTGGGCGGCAGAGGTTTTCAATGTCACCACGGCGGGTACCTTCGAGCACGGCACCTCGGTGCTGACCCGGTACACCGATCCGAAACCGGCCGATCACGAGCGGTTCGAGGCCATCCGGGCGAAGCTGTCCGCCGCCCGTGCGCGCCGCCCGCAGCCGGAGCGGGACGACAAAGCGGTCACCGCCTGGAACGGCATGGCCATCGTAGCGCTCGCGGAAGCCGGTGCGGCACACGGACATCCGGAGTGGATCGCGGCCGCCGTCCGATGCGCCCGCTTCCTGCTCGACACCCATATGACCGCTGGCCGCGTCTGCCGCGCCTCGCTGGGCGGTGTGCCCGGCGCGGCTCCGGGCGTGCTGGAGGATTACGCGTGGCTGGCGTTGGGGTTGCTCACGCTGCACCAGACCGCCGAGGGCGACTGGCTGGACGCGGCGCAGGATCTGCTGGACGCCGCCATCACCCACTTCGCCGATCCGGAAACCTCCGGCAGCTGGTTCGACACCGCCGACGACGCCGAGACCCTGCTCACCCGGCCGCGCGACCCGCTGGACGGCGCAACCCCTTCCGGCACTTCGGTTCTCGCGGAGGCACTGCTCACCGCGGCCGCCCTCGCCGACCCGCAGCGGGCCGACCGCTACCGGCAGCTGGCCGATCACACCTTGACCCGGGGTGCGGTGCTGCTCGCTCGCGCGCCCCGCTCGGCCGGCCACTGGCTCGCCGTCGCCGAGGCCGCCCTGCGCGGTCCGATCCAGGTGGCCGTGGTGGAGGGCCCGGACGGCGAATCCGGCGGGGCCGCAACGCTGGTGGCGGCCGCCCGTGCCGCCGCACCGGGCGGATCGGTGATCGTGTCCGGCCCTGTCGGCTCCCAGCCGCTGCTGGCCGACCGGCCCCCGGTGCGCGACACCTCCGCCGCCTACATCTGCCGCGGTTCGGTCTGCGACCTCCCGGTCACCACGGTCGAGGATGTGCGCGCCGGCCTGCTGCCCCCGCCCACCGCCTGATCGCTGCTGACGGCACGGTCGGCGTTCAGGTCGCGCTGTCGACGCGGTGCCCGGCCATGACCGCGGCGGGCACCGCGACCAGCACCGCGATGATGTGGGCGGCGCGAAACAGCCCGAGTATCACCGCATTCGGGGTCCAGTGCGTGAAGAGGTCGCCGAGGTGCTCGGCCCTCAGCGCTGCCCGCAGCGGCTCGACCGCCAGCGAGGCCAGGCCGAGCGTGCCCAACCCCACCACGAGAATCCATCGCGCCCACAGGTTTCCGGCCAGCATGCGGGCCGCCAGCGCGAAGACCGTCAGATAGATCGCCGCCCGGATCAGCAGCCCGAGTGCGATGCCGGCCACGTGGACCCCGGGCTCATCGAGGGCGAGCGCGACGCGTCCCAATGTCTCGGCCACGCCCGCGATCAGCGCGACCACGATCGCTCGATAAGCCAGTACCGCCCGCTGCGGCCGCGCCCACACCGCCGCCGAGGTCCGCTCGAACGCGCCGATTTCATTCATAGCGCTACTGTCCGGCGTCCCGGGCCGCACCGAATCCCCCGCGAGTACGACATGCGCCCAGTCCTCAGGTACGACACCGCGATTCGACGGGCCGAGCCCGGCCGTGCTGCCGGTGCTTAATCCGTTGCCGCCCGGAGCGGGCGGCCATACAGTCCCGGAGGTGTTCGGTTCATGTTTCTCACCGGAGTATTGCCAGGTCCCGCCGGGCGCGGGACCGACTCTTGCGCGGGTTGATGATTAGCGATCCGCGGCCCGGCCGGCGGACTCCGAAGATGGGGGTGCGGCCGGTCGGGGGCCGGCCTGCGGGGCACTGCCGTTGCGGTGGGGCGCTGCGGGGGACACCACGTCGGTCCAGCCCGGAGTGGGTTCCTTGCGGCCGCGGAGGTGGAGAGTGTCGTGCAGGATCCACTGCGTGCGCTCGGCGTCGCAGGCGGCGTCTATGACCGCCTGGCTGGCCAGAATGCGGCGCGGCACCAGTTTGGCCTCGGTGGTGAGGCGGGCGGCCTCGTTGACGGCGTCGCCGATGACGGTGAACTCCAGCCGGGTGTCGGTGCCGACATCGCCGGCGAACACCAGTCCGCGCGCGATGCCGATGCCCACATCGAGCTCGCCCAGCGCGGCCACCTCGTCGCGCATGCGGCGGGCGGCCCGCAGCGCCGGGGTGGCATTGTCGTCGAGCGCGATGGGCGCGCCGAAAATGCACAGTGCGGCATCGCCTTCGAACTTGTTGACCAGGCCCTGATTGTCCTCGGTGGCCGCCACCACGATGGACAGCAGTCGATTCAGCTTGGCCACGAAATCGTGCGGGGCGAGCTCGGTGGCCATGGCCACCGACCCGGTCACGTCCACGAACAGCGCGGTCGCCACCCGCATGTCGCCGGTCAGGCTGGGGCTGCCCGACAGCGCCCGCTCGGCCACCTCGGTACCCACGTGCCGGCCGAAGACGGTCCGCATGCGCTCGCGCTCACTGAGATTGGCGGCCAGCTCGTTCACCGAATGCTCGAGCCGCCCGATCTCGCTGGTGCTGTTGATCGTCACCCGGGCGTCGAGATCGCCGCGGGCGATCCGGTCCAGCGCGTCGCGCAGCGTGTGCATGGGCGTCGCCACCGCCCGGGCCAGCGCCGCCGTCGCCACCGCGCCCGCGGACAGGCCGACGATGGCCATGTAGATCCCGGTCCGGATGCGGTCCTGGGCATCGGTGGACGGGTCGGCCAGCACGGTGATCAACATGAACAGCGGCACCGCGCCCGCCACCGCGAAGGTGACCAGCACCCGGGCCAGCACGGTATTGCTCCAGTGCGCGGTCTCGTCCAGCACCTCGGCCACCACCGGAATGGTCGGGCGGATCAGCCGGTCCACGATCAGGAAGGTCAGCGCCGCCGACTCCAGCCCGCCCAGGGTGAACATCGACAGCACCACCGGGAAGCTGCGGTCCTCGGTGGCGTGCGCGAAGACGAAGGCGGCCACGAACACACCTGGCAGCCAGATGGCCAGGGCCCGTCCGGTGATCGCGACCGGCAGCCGCAGCAGCCGTTTCGCCTCGACCTCGGTCGGTGGCCGGCGCTGGTCCAGCCAGCTGAAGTAGTGGTGCCGATCCCGCACCGCGAGCATGATGCCGACCAGCGCGCCGATGGCCGGATAGATCGACACCTGAATGAAGGTGGCCATCCAGTCCGGTCCGAGCCGGCTCAGGAAACCACTCAGGAAGAGTTCGGTGGTGATCACCGCGAGGCCACCGAGATTGCACGCCATGACGACAGCAGACAGACCCCCCGGCGCCCGCAGCGCCCACAGGATGAGTCTGCTGGTCACGTCGCAGACTTTAGAGAACGTTCGCCTCGGATTGCACGTTTGTGAGTAATTGCTCGGATCAGCGCAACAGCACGAACCAGATGGCAACGTAGTGGCACAGCGCCGCGACCACCGTTGCCGCGTGGAAGAACTCGTGATGCCCGAAGACCTCCGGCCACGGGTCCGGCCAGCGCGACGCGTACAGGATCCCGCCCACGCTGTAGGCGATACCGCCCGCGAGCAGCAAGATCACCGGCGTCCAGCCGACATGCCCGATGAGCGTCCCGGCCACCGGCACGATGGCCCACCCCAGCAGCAGGTACAGCGGCACCCCTAGCCAGCGAGGGGCGGTGGGCCACAGCATCTTCAGCGCTACCCCCGCCAGCGCCCCCGCCCACGCGATGGCCAGCAGGATGGTCCCGGCGCTGCCACGCACTCCGAGCAGGGCGAACGGCGTGTAACTGCCCGCGATGAACAGGAAGATCATCGAATGGTCCGCCCGCTTCATCGACATGCGGGCCCGCGCGGTCTTCCAGTTCACCCGGTGATAGGTCGCGCTGATCCCGAAAACCCCGCACACCGTGATCCCGTAGACCAGCGTCGACCAGGCGGCCTTCGCCGACACGGTGCTCGCCACCGACACCAGCACGATCACCGCGATGGCGGCGACGCCCACGGCCCAGGCGTGAATCCATCCGCGCATGCGGGGCCTGACGAGTTCCAGTTCCTCGCGGACGGTTTCGATGAGCCCCACCGCCGGATCGACCGGCTGTACTGCCTCGGCCATTAGTTGCCTCCTCGGTAACCTACGGTAGCGTAGGTTGGCGGCGGGCTACCCCTCATAGTGGCTGTCGTCACGACGGGCCCCGGGTGTTTCGCTGGTCTGTCCCGGTCGCTCCGCCATTCGTTCCGGGGGCGTAGGGTTGCGGCCGTGAAGATTGCGAGTCAGGTGCGTGGACTCCCATATCGCATATACGAGTCACGGCTGTCCAGGCAGCTGGCTGGCAAACAACATCCCCGGCACGTCGCCGTGATGTGCGATGGCAACCGGCGGTGGGCGCGGGAGAACGGGTTCAGCGATATCAGCCATGGCCATCGAGTCGGTGCGCTGAAGATCGCCGAACTCGTGGGCTGGTGTGGCGAGGCGGGCATCGAGATGGTGACCCTCTACCTGCTCTCCACCGAGAATCTGCGCCGCGACTCCGACGAGCTCGAGACCCTCTTCGAGGTCATCACCGACGTCGTCGACGAACTCTCTGCGCCGGAACAGAATTGGAGCGTCCGCATCGTGGGCGCCCTCGATCAACTGCCCGCCGAGTTCGCCCGGCGCCTGAGCGAGGCGGCCAAGAGCACCGAGGGCCGCACCGGCGTGCACGTCAATGTCGCCATCGGTTACGGCGGCCGCCAGGAGATCGCCGACGCGGTGCGCTCGCTGGTCCGCCAGGAGATGGACGCGGGCGAGACCGGCGAGGATCTGGTCCAGTCCATCACCGTCGACGCCATCGGCCAGCACCTCTACACCTCCGGCCAGCCCGACCCCGATCTCGTCATCCGCACCTCCGGCGAGCAGCGGCTGTCGGGATTCCTGTTGTGGCAGAGCGCGTATTCGGAGATCTGGTTCACCGAGGCGTACTGGCCGGAATTCCGGCGCGTGGATTTCCTGCGCGCCCTGCGCGATTACGCGGCGCGGCACCGCCGCTTCGGGGTGTAGAACACGGCGAATCAACGGTTCCATTGCAGTGCAATGGCTTCCGTGTTCGCGGGACGGTCGCTGCAGTACCGTCGGGGAGTATGAGCGAGCTGCGTGAAGGGCTGAGTGGCCCGGCCGAGAGCCAGGTCGTGGCGGTGCCGTACATCAGCTACGAGGACTTCGGCCGCCGATTCCTGGAATACGCCGCCTCCACCGAGCGGATAGCCGGGGCGTTCGAGAAGCTCACGGGGGAGGCGTTCGAATTCGGGCCGATCGGGGCGGGCCCCGGCAAGCTCGCGAAACTCTCGGCCACCGTGCGGCTCGGGCGGCCACGGCTGAATCGCGAAGTGGACGACCTGATTTCGTTCGACCTGGTGATCCCGCTCAAGGTCGACCTGCTCATCGACCTGGCGGTGGATCGGTATCCGTTCCGGGTGGACGGCACCATTCATCTGCACCTGACCGTCCGCACCGCGGAGCCGCTGCGGGTGCTCATCGAAATCGACGAGCCGCAGCCCAGCAATGTCCGCATCAATGTCGCCAGCGCGACCCGCCGCGGAGAATTGCTGCGCATTCTCGCCAGCGTCGACCACGAGATCCGGCGCTTCGTCGCGCGCTATATCGCCACGGAGATCCGCAAACCGCACATCCAGGCGGCCACCGATATCGATGTCGCCGCACGGCTGGACGCGGCCTGGCGGCTCTGACCCGTCGACCCCGGGATTCTAGAGTTTCCGGAGTCGCAGCCGGTTGATGGAGTGGTCGGAGTCCTTGCGCAGCACCAGCGTCGCGCGCGGGCGCGTCGGCAGGATGTTCTCCACCAGATTCGGGCGGTTGGTGTTGTGCCAGATTTCCTTGGCCTGGTTGGTGGCTTCCTGGTCGTTGAAGTTCGCGTAGTGGTGGAAGTGCGAATCCGGATCTTGGAAGGCGGTCTTGCGCAGCGACAGGAAGCGCTGCACGTACCAATTCTCGATGTCCTCGATGCGGGCATCGACATAGACCGAGAAGTCGAACAGGTCCGACACCATCAGCCGCGGCCCGGTCTGCAGCACGTTCAGGCCCTCGACGATGAGAATGTCGGGCTGGCGCACGCAGTGGTATTCGCCGGGCACGATGTCGTAGGCGATGTGCGAGTAGACGGGCGCGCACACCTCGTGCGCACCGGATTTCACCTCGGTGACGAAGCGCAGCAGCTTGCGCCGGTCGTAGGACTCCGGGAAGCCCTTGCGGTGCATGATGCCGCGCCGGGTGAGTTCGGCTGTCGGGTACAGGAATCCGTCGGTGGTGACCAGATCCACCCGTGGATGGTGGTCCCAGCGCGCCAGCAGCGCCTGCAGCACACGCGCGGTGGTGGACTTGCCGACGGCCACCGAGCCCGCCACGCCGATGACGAACGGCACCTGACGGTCCGGGTGGGTCTCGCCGAGGAAGGTGGCGGTGGCGGCGAACAGGCGCTGCCGGGCCGCGACCTGGAGGTGGATGAGACGGGCCAGGGGGAGGTAGACCTCGGCCACCTCCTCGAGGTCGATCTGCTCACCCAGACCGCGCAGGCCGACCAGTTCTTCCTCGGTGAGGACCAGGGGAGTCGACTTGCGCAGTGTGCGCCACTGCTTGCGGTCGAATTCCACGTAGGGGCTGGGCTCGCTCATCCGCGCCATTATTCGTGTCCCCGCACTCGAGACTCGTGTCCCCGCATTCGGGCCGGCCGACAACAACAGCTCTCGGGAAGCCGCATCGTCGCCGTGCCCGGCGATCCGGCCAACACTCCACGCATAGCCGAATTGTGCTCGGCTCCAACATCGGGGTGAACACCAGGTGTTGCTACTGACGGGTAACCAGAGTGAGATGGACTACATCTCAGTGGTCGGGCGTGTCCGGTGAGGTTGTGCGACAGCCTGATCCGCCCCGCCCGGAGCGATCGGATCGCATAGGGTCGGACTATGGCAGCGCATCCACTGGTCACTGAATATCTGCGGCTGGGTCTGGCATTCGACCGGCTCGAAGAGGGTTTCGTGGACGCCTATACCGGCGATCCCGGCCTGCGCCGCGAGGTGGAGAACGCGCCCGCGCCGGAGCCGCGTGATATCGCGCACCGGGCAGCCGCACTGCGCAAGGAACTGCCCGAGGCGGGCCTCCCCGCGGAGCGCGTCGAATTCCTGGAGGCGCACCTGCGCGCGATGGAATGCTCGGGCCGCAAATTCGCCGGCGAGGACATCAACTTCGTCGACGAGGTCCGCGCCTACTTCGACGTGGATATCACCCCCGGCGATACCGAGAACTACCGCGAGGCGCACCGGCAGCTGGACGAGGTGCTGCCCGGTGACGGCGAACTGCTCGACCGCATTACCGTGCACCGCCGCCAGGACGAGATTCCGCCCGAACGCCTGAAGGAATGCGTGGCCGCCTTCTCCGGTGCGCTGCGGGAACTCGTCCGCGACCGCTATCCGCTGCCGGACAACGAGCACGTGGAATACGAAGTGGTGGGTGACAAGCCGTGGTCGGGCTTCAACTATTACCTGGGCAACTACCAATCCCGGGTGGCCATCAATTCCGATCTCAAGCAGCACATGTCACAGCTGCCGCATCTGATCGCGCACGAGGCCTACCCGGGTCATCACACCGAGCACTGCCGGAAAGAGGCCGGGCTGGTGGGCGCGGGGCAGGCCGAGCAGACGCTGTTCCTGGTGAACACCCCGCAGTGCCTGATGGCGGAGGGGCTGGCCGATCTGGCCCTGAAGTCGATCGTCGGCCCGGGCTGGGGCCGCTGGGCGCAGGAGATCTACGCGGACCTGGGGCTGCGCTTCGATGGCGAACGCGCCGAAAGGATTTCGAACGCGTCCGCGAATCTGCTGAGCGTGCGCCAGGATGCCGCGCTGCTGCTGCACGATCGCCGGCGGGATGCCGGCGAGGTGTCGGAATTTCTGCAGCGCTGGAGTCTGGTCACCCCGGAGCGGGCCGCGCAATCGCTGCGATTCCTGTCATCGCCGCTGTGGCGGGCCTATATCTCCACATATGTGGAGGGATATCGATTGCTGGGAGGGTGGCTGGACCGGGCAGCCGATCCGGAAGGCCGGTCCGAGCGTTTTCGCCGTCTCTTGGACGAACCCCTCACACCCGGCGCGATCCGCCGGCTGTGAGGGGTACTCCCCGATGTCGTGACCGCGGTTTACGCGCCCCAGGAGGCGCAGGAGGCGCCGCCGCTCGACATGGTGCACAGGGTCTTCAGGATGGTGAAGAGGAAGTCGGTGGGGCTGCCGGTCGCGATGTTGAACAGCGTCATGGTGATGAATACCTCGAAATTTGGGATGGGCCAAGGACACTGGCCCAAAGAGGCCAGTGTTGCGTCACCTTACCGAGATTTGTTGCTCTGCCATAGCCTGATTGCGGAGTGATGTCCACCGCTCGCGGCTATTCGGTCGTCTCTCCTGCGCCGACGATTCCTCTGCCCCCAATTTCCTGGGCACGATTCGTCCGCGCGTGGCGACCGGCGGATGGTCTCCGCCGGTCGCGGGATAGGATGACCGGACCGCGACTGGCGCACTCGAGGTGGAAGCAACCACCGGGAAGCACCGAAGTCCGGCACCGCGCGCCTGGGTGCCTGGCGACCCCCGAACCGTATTCGGGGTACCCGGACAACGGAGGTGCGCGATGAACGAGACAGAGAACCCCCGGATCGGCTCCGTGGCAGCGGCCAATAGACTCGGCGGCGTGACCCAGACGAGCGCCTCTGTCAACAGCCAGTCCCTCGCCGAACTCGATCCCGAGGTCGCGTCCGCGATGGGCGGCGAACTCGCTCGCCAGCGCGACACCCTCGAGATGATCGCCTCGGAGAACTTCGTGCCGCGCGCGGTGCTGCAGGCGCAGGGCAGCGTGCTCACCAACAAGTACGCCGAGGGCTACCCGGGTCGCCGCTACTACGGCGGCTGCGAGAACGTCGACATCGTCGAGGATCTGGCCCGCGCCCGCGTCAAGGAGCTGTTCGGCGCGGAATTCGCGAATGTCCAGCCGCATTCGGGCGCGCAGGCCAATGCCGCGGTGCTGATGGCGCTGATGAACCCGGGCGAGAAGCTGCTCGGCCTGGATCTGGCGCACGGCGGTCACCTCACCCACGGCATGCGCCTGAACTTCTCCGGCAAGCTGTACGAGGTGCACGCCTACGGCGTCGCCAAGGAAGACCACCGCGTCGACATGGACGAGGTGCGCAAGATCGCCCGCGACACCCGCCCGAAGGTGATCGTGGCCGGCTGGTCGGCGTACCCCCGGCACCTGGACTTCGCCGCCTTCCGCGAGATCGCGGACGAGGTCGGCGCCTACCTGTGGGTCGACATGGCGCACTTCGCCGGTCTGGTCGCGGCCGGGCTGCACCCGTCGCCGGTGCCGCACGCGGACGTGGTGTCCTCGACCGTGCACAAGACCCTGGGCGGCCCCCGCTCCGGTCTGATCCTGGCCAAGCAGGAATTCGCCAAGAAGCTGAACTCCGCGGTCTTCCCCGGTCAGCAGGGCGGCCCGCTCATGCACGCCATCGCCGCCAAGGCCGTGGCCTTCAAGATCGCCGGCAGCGCGGAGTTCAAGGAGCGCCAGGAGCGCACCATCTCCGGCGCCAAGATCCTCGCCGAGCGCCTGACCGCACCCGACGCCAAGGCCAAGGGCATCACCGTGCTCACCGGCGGCACCGACGTGCACCTGGTGCTGGTGGACCTGCGCAACTCGCAGCTGGACGGCCAGCAGGGCGAGGATCTGCTGCACGAAATCGGAATCACCGTGAACCGCAACGCCGTTCCGTTCGACCCGCGCCCGCCGATGGTCACCTCCGGCCTGCGCATCGGCACCCCGGCGCTGGCCACCCGCGGCTTCGGCGACGAGCAGTTCACCGAGGTCGCCGACATCATCGCCGCCGCCCTCACCGGCTCCGCCGACCTGGACTCGCTGCGTCAGCGCGTTTCCACGCTGGCGCAGGACTTCCCGCTGTACGACGGCCTGGAGGACTGGCGCCTGCTGGGCTGACGCCCGCCGGACAACCGAGAGCCCGCCGCGATTCCATGATCGCGGCGGGCTCTCCGCGTCGCGGTGCGACTCTATGTCACGATGAGATTCGTTGCCCGCCAAGGATTCCCGGCTAGAACGACCAGAACTTTCGCGGGCCGCCCGTGAGGCTCGGAGCGTCCGCGGTCACGGTGGCGATCAGCTGCTTGGGATGCGGGTTCACCCAGTTCCGTTCGGAGTCGCCAGTGCGCAGGACGACCGTGGGGACGGTCTCGTTGCCGTCGGCCACCGAGCGGACGAAGGCGGCCGCCTCCGGGTCCTGCCAGATGTCGACCTCGCGGTGGACGATGCCGTGGCGATTGAGCACTCGGCGCATGCGGGAGCAGTAAGGGCAACCCGGGCGGCGGTAGACGACCAGTTCCGGGGTGGCGTCGGTGGTCATGATCGGAGTCTAGGTCCGCGCGGCCGCCACCACCATGTCGGCGGGGCGAGGGTGACGCCGGGGCCGAGAGCCGGTGCCCCCGCGGAATCGGGAATTGACAAGCGGCGCAGGTGATTCGGCTTGCAGTCCGTCGTGCGTGCCGTGCCGGCGGGATGGCAC
>NZ_JBHZCS010000028.1:46291-53072 GCF_042755705.1 Nocardia sp. NPDC059154 | reverse complement strand
AGTAATGAGGTGGGTGTTTTTTTGTGTCTGTCCTTTTTTTTTTCCTGCCCTGCCGCGCCCCCCCCCCCCCCCCCACGACGGCTCCTGATTCAGGCGTGCTTGCTCAGGTAGTCCAGGTATATCGGGCGCAGCGCCTCGCCGACCCTGCCCTCGCCGGCGTGGAAGTAGTCGTCGAGCAGGGCGACGGTGTTCCAGATGTCGACCTCGCCCTCGCCCTGATTGCCGGCCGCGACCTCGGCGCCGGGAATCGCCTTGAGCAGTTGCCACAGGAACTTGATGTCGCCGCGCCGGGCTGCCAGCTTCACGGCACGGTCGTGCAATTCCTTGGTGGGCAGCGTTGCCAGATCCGCAGTTTCGGCCATGCCCTCGACTGTAATGGAGGACATGACACAGCAACCCAGGTACCGGGTCAAGCGCGTGTACGACGATCCCGATGCGGCCGACGGCCGCCGGGTGCTGGTGGACCGGCTCTGGCCGCGCGGCATCAGCAAACAGCAAGCGGCCATAGACGAATGGGCCAAGGACGTGACGCCGTCGAACGAGCTGCGGAGGTGGTATCACGCCGCGCCGGAGACACGCCGTGACGAGTTCGAGCGCCGGTATCGAATCGAGCTCGCCGCGGACGCGGCGCAGGAGGGGCTGGCGCGCCTGCGGTCGGAGGCCGCATCCGCCCCGTTGACGCTGGTCACGGCCACCAAAGAGCCGGAGCACAGCCATGTTCCCGTGCTGCTGAGTGAATTGGGCGAAACACACAGAGCGGACTCGCGTTAACGCGATCTTCACCAATGCGCCCCGCAGTCCGGAAGCCGGATCGCGATTTCGGCGGTAGCGTCGGGAGTGCGAGCCGCGTAGGTGTGGCTCGTACGGGAGGTCCTGATCGTGACTGAGCAACTCAGTGCGAGGGGGCCGGCACCCGGCCCTCGGGTCGTACGACCCCAAGGCTGACCGGCCCAGCGAGAACGCTCGCGCGGTGTCGCGCGAGTGGCAAAGGAGCCCACCGTGACTGATGCACGCTCCGTCAACGCTCCCAGCAGGGACGCCGGCTCTGACCAGAGCCCGCTGACCACGACACGGGGAGTTCGCGCCTCGCAGTCGGCCGATTCCGGACCGGCGAAAACATTCGTAGTCGACACGTCGGTGTTGCTGTCCGACCCCTGGGCACTGACCCGCTTCGGCGAGCACCATGTGGTGCTGCCGCTGGTGGTGATCAGTGAACTCGAGGCCAAACGCCATCACCACGAACTCGGCTGGTTCGCTCGCGAGGCACTGCGCATGCTGGACGACATGCGTCTGGCACACGGTCGGCTCGATCAGCGGGTGTCGGTCGGCACCCAGGGCGGGACACTCCAGGTGGAGTTGAACCACACCGACCCAACCGTATTGCCCGTCGGATTCCGCACGGACACCAACGATTCCCGCATCCTGGCCTGCGCGCTCAACCTGGCCGCCGAGGGACAGCGAGTCGTGCTGGTGTCCAAGGACATTCCGCTGCGCGTCAAGGCCGGCGCGGTCGGCCTGCGGGCCGACGAGTACCACGCGCAGGACGTCGTCACCTCCGGCTGGACCGGCATGGTGGAACTGGAGGTCGCCACCGGCACCGTCGACAAGCTCTACTCCGACAGCGTCATCGACCTCGACGAGGCTCGGGACATGCCCTGCCACACCGGAATTCGGATGCTCAGCCCGCGCGGCAGCGCGCTGGCGCGGGTGACGCCGGACAAGCGGGTGCAACTGGTGCGGGGTGATCGCGAGGCCTTCGGGCTGCACGGGCGCTCGGCCGAACAGCGCATCGCGCTGGATCTGCTGCTCGACGAGAGCGTCGGCATCGTCTCGCTCGGCGGGCGGGCCGGCACCGGCAAATCCGCGCTGGCGCTGACCGCCGGGCTCGAAGCGGTGCTGGAGCGCCGCTCGCATCGGAAGGTGGTGGTGTTCCGGCCGCTCTACGCGGTGGGTGGACAGGAGCTCGGCTATCTGCCGGGCTCCGAGAGCGAGAAGATGGGGCCGTGGGCGCAGGCCGTCTTCGACACCCTCGACGGGCTGGCCAGCCCGGAGGTGATGGAGGAGGTGCAGGCGCGCGGCATGCTGGAGGTGCTGCCGCTCACCCACATTCGCGGGCGCTCGCTGCACGACTCCTTCGTGATCGTGGACGAGGCGCAGTCGCTGGAACGCAATGTGCTGCTCACGGTGCTGAGCCGATTGGGCAGCGGGTCGCGGGTGGTGCTCACCCACGACGTCGCACAGCGCGACAACCTGCGCGTGGGCCGGCACGACGGCGTGGCCGCCGTGATCGAAAAGCTCAAGGGGCACCCGTTGTTCGCGCACGTCACCCTGACCCGTAGTGAGCGGTCGCCGATCGCGGCGCTGGTCACCGAGATGCTGGAGGAGTTCGGGCCCAATTCCTGACGCCCGGTAGCTAGGACCTGCCCGGTCGGAGAGCGACGCGCCTCCGGCCGGGCAATTCTTTGGCAAGTGGTTGAACTCACATGTGGTGGGGTATGTTTCGCTGTAATTCCAGCTCGGATACCCCTTCGGTGAGTGCTGTCCGATTCGCCGGATCGTAACCGAGTTGTCGGCCAGGATTCGCGGGAGGATGGAAAATGCACCACTTCGCACGACGCACGGCTGGCACCATCGCGGTGCTTGCGGTCGTCACCGCGCTCGGCGCGGGCTTTAGCAAGGACGACAACAAGAACTCCGCGTCGTCCACGACCTCGACCACCTCCGCGGCCGCACCGGCCGGCGACGACACCCACGCCGCCGAAACCAAGATGGCCACCCGCGAGGGCGCCGGGATCGCCGTCGCCGGAGACATTCTCGAGAAGTACAACCAGATGGGCGGCGCCACCGGTGCTCTCGGTATGCCCACCGGCCCCGCCGCGGACGCGCCCGACGGCGGCATGGTGCAGGAATTCGACGGCGGTGCAATCTACTCCAGCCCGGCCGACGGCACCCACGTGGTGTGGGGCGAGATCCGCAAGGCGTGGGACGACCAGGGCGGCGCCGGCGGCACGCTCGGCTACCCGACCAGCGACGAATACGACATCACCGGCGGCAAGCAGAGCGATTTCGGCGGCGGCTCCATCACCTGGGTCGACAACGAGACCACGGTCACCGAGAAGTAGCCCGGCCGGTCCGGGCCGCTCGGTGACGGCATCCCGGACCTGGCTGCGGCCATAGCGGATTCGAATACCGCGCGAAGGCCCCCATGTTTGCCCCGATGCCGCTAGGTTGTTCGCGTGCAGAACGTTTTGTCCGATCGGGAACTGCTGGAATCACTCGCGGCGGAGGTGGAGACCAACCTCGAGCGGCACATCGCCGCCGCCCCCGAGTGGCAGCCCCACGACTACGTGCCGTGGGACGACGGCCGCAATTTCCAGTTCCTCGGCGGAACCGATTGGGAACCGGCGCAATCCGACCTCAGTGAGGTCGCCAAGACCGCGCTCACGGTGAGCGTGCTGATCGCCGACAACCTGCCCGCCTACCACCGCGAGGTCGGCAAGTACCTGCGCAGCGGACCGTGGTGGCGCTGGGTCGGCCGCTGGACCGCGGAGGAGAACCGGCACGAGATCCTCATCCGCAACTACCTGATGGTCACCCGCGCCATCGACCCGGTCGCGCTGGAGCGGATGCGCATGGCGCACATGACCACCGGCTTCCGCCGCCCCGCCATGCACCTGGCCGACGTGCTCGCCGCCTGGGCCCTGGAAGAGACCGCGGCCGCCGTCCGGCATCGCACCACCGCGCGCCTGGCCGACAATGTCATGGTCGCGACCATCGCCGACCGGCTGGCCGCCGACGACGAACTGCAGGCCGTCTTCTTCGCCAACCTGGTCGGCGCGGCCCTCGACCTGGCCCCCGACCAGACCGTGCGCGCCATCGCCGACCGCATCGCCGACTTCCACGCCCCGGTGGTGCAGCTCTCCGACGGCAGCACCAGCGACGAGGTCCTCGCCGAGGCCGGCATCTACGACCGTGCGAACGAAGCCGAACTGGTCTTCGCGCCCCTGCTCGAGCAGTGGAAGATCTTCAGCCGCACCGACTTCGGTGAGAAAGGCGAGAAGGCGCGCGCCGAACTGGCCCACCTGCGCCCCTGAGCATGCCCCTGCCCCGCAGACCCTGATCCCGTGCCCTGTGCGCGGTTCGATGCCGACGCCCGCCGCGAAAACGTGGCGGGCGTCGTGCTTTCCGCCGGAGGAGCCGGCTCAGCGGGGAAGGAGTGCGCGCACGACGCCGGTGACCGTGCCGCGCAGGAAGTTCTCCCAGCTGAAGTGGTCGTGCCACAGCGTGATGCGGCCGTCACGGAACTCGAAGGTGCCGCAGACCCAGAACGAGATCTCGACCGGGCCCATGCGCAGGTAGTCGGTGCGTTCGGTGAGCACCGTGCCGTCCTCGGTGGCGGCGATGTGGTGCATGTCGGCGCGGAAGCCGTAGCGGGGACTGTTGAGCAGATTCAGGACCCAGCGCACGCGGTCCACGCCGCGGATGTCGGGGAGCGAGGTGTTCTTCCAGACGATGCCGGGATCGACCAGCTCCAGGGCTTCGCCGACGATCTTCATTTCCATTGCCGCGAAGAATTCGCGCACCGTGGTGACCGGATCCTGCTTCAGCTCGGGTAGCTCTGACATGAGCCGAGCGTAGGCCGAAACCGGGCAGTGGCACAGATATCCGCGGCAACTACCGCTGTGTCCGTTGGTGGCGGCCACGCCGGGTCTCGATGAGCACGGCCAGGCCGTCCAGGATGCGGTCGATGCCGAAGGCGAGGGCATTGTCGCGGCCGGTCTCGGCCGCGCTGCCGGACATGGTCTCGGCGAAGGCGGCCGCGGCGTGCGGAAAGCGCTGTGCCTGCGCAGACAACACCTCGCCGAGCTCCCGGGCCAGTTCGCCCTCCAGATCCTCACCCGCCGTCGCGGTCTGCTGGGCGATGCCGCGGGCGTGACCCAGCAGCAGCACGACGGTGTCGAAACACTCGGCCGCGGTCAGACCGGTGCCGTTCAGCGCGCCGACGGCCGAATCGAGCCAGGCCAGCTCATTCGGGCCCATCGGGCGGATGCCGGTGGACGCGTCGTTCGCCCAGGGGTGTGCGACGGCGCGGGTGAAGAAGGTCTCGGTCCACGGGCGTAGATAGGCGCGCCAGGGTTCCGGATCGGAATCCGAAGGGGCGGTGGTGTTTTCCGGTGGCACGCCGAGGATGGTGTCCACCATGAGCGCGATGAGCTCGGTCTTGCCGGGGAGGTAGCGGTACAGCGCCATCTTGGCGCAGCCGAGGCGTTCGGCCAGTCGCGCCATGGACAGGTTGGCCAGCCCTTCGGCGTCGGCGAGATCGATGGCCTCGGCGACGATGCGCTCCAGCGTGAGGGACGGCTTGGGCCCGCGCCGAGGGCGGTCGGGGGAGCCCCAGAGCAGTTCGAGGGTGGTCGGTGCCGGCATGGTCGCCATCCTTCCGGATTCCAGGCTTGACGTGAAACTGCGTCCATCGTACGCTTTTGACATCAACAGCGTCCATGGGACGCAGTTATCGAAGGAGTCACCGCCATGCGCAACACCACCGTCCTCATCTCCGGAGCCAGCGTCGCCGGTCCCGCCCTCGCCTACTGGCTGCACCGCTACGGCTTCCGGGTGACCGTGGTCGAGAAGGCGCCCGCGCTGCGCGCCGGCGGCCAGGCCATCGACTTCACCGGCGAGACCCACATGACCGTGCTCGAGCGCATGGGCGTGCTCGACGACATCGAGCGGCGGCAGACCGGCAAGACCGACTGGGTGCTGGTCGACGAGAGCGGCGTCGAGCAGGCCGTGATGGCCGGGGAGTTCCTCGGTGGCGATATCGAGATCCTGCGCGGCGACCTCGCCCAGATCCTCTACGGCCGGACCGCGGGGGAGTGCGAATACCTCTTCGGCGACACCGTCACCGCGCTGCGGGAGACCGGCGACGGGGTATACGTCGAATTCGAGAACGCGCCCGCGCGGTTCTTCGATCTGGTCTTCGGGTGCGACGGCATCCATTCACGGGTGCGGAAACTGGCCTTCGGCCCGGAGGCGGACTTCGTCACGCACGACGGCTACTACTACGCCATCGCGGGAGCCTCGGTCTGGGAGGACATGCCGGAAGGGAATCGGCCCCGCGCCAGGTCCCTCGGCTGCAATACCCCCGGCCGGCTCGCCATGACGGGCGGTAACAAGGCCGCTCAGATGTACCTGTTCGCCTCGCCCGAAATCGATTACTCGCGTGACGATTTCGATCAGCAGCGCCG
This sequence comes from Nocardia sp. NPDC059154, assembly GCF_042755705.1. Lineage (NCBI taxonomy): Bacteria > Bacillati > Actinomycetota > Actinomycetes > Mycobacteriales > Nocardiaceae > Nocardia > Nocardia sp. NPDC059154. The sequence goes on along the minus strand of NZ_JBHZCS010000028.1, from coordinate 46,824 downwards.
TATCGTCGCCGAGCGCTTCGCCGGAATGGGCTGGGAGGTGCCGCGCATGCTGGCCGAACTTCCGGTCCTGGACGGTTTCTACCTGGACGCCATCGCCAGGGTGTCGATGAAGCACTTCACGTCGGGGCGAGTGGCGCTGGTCGGCGATTCCGCGCACGGCCACACGCTGAACGGATTCGGCACCGGTTCGGCGATTGTCGGGGCTTATGTGCTGGCCGGTGAATTGGCCGCGGCCGACGGCGATCACACCGTGGCATTCGCTCGCTACGAGGAAATCATGAAGCGTCTGCTGCGCAAGGCCGACGATGCCAGCCCCGGCCGATTCCTGGCGCCCCGCACCGCACGTGGTCTGCGCCTTCGTAATTGGTTCGTGCGTTCGCGCGGCTTCAAGATGATGGCGAAGTACGCCGAGAACGCCAAGAACGACATCGATCTGAAGAACTACCCGGACATGGTCGGGGCCGCTTGAATCCCTGGCGCGGGGGGGGGGGGGGAGAAGGTCAAACCCGCCCAAACAAGAGCCGAAGAAGAGG
>NZ_JBHZCS010000028.1:33509-46281 GCF_042755705.1 Nocardia sp. NPDC059154 | reverse complement strand
GGTTGGGGCCGCTGGAATCCCTGGTGTGGGTGTGGCAGCCACCGCCGCCACACCCGCCGAGCCGGATGCCGAATGTGACGCCCTATTCGTTCTTTCCATCCACCCGCGCCATGGAGAGCACATCCAGCCGGCGATCCAGTTCCTCGACCGAGAGCTTGTCGCCGATCAGACCGCGATCGATGACCGTCTGCCGGATCGTCTTGTGCTCCTTCAACGCCTGCTTGGCGACCGCCGCCGCCTCCTCGTAACCGATGGCGGAATTCAACGGGGTCACGATCGACGGCGAGGATTCCGCCAGCCGCCGCAGCCGGTCCACATCGGCGACCAGGCCGCGGACACACTTGTCGGCGAACAGGCGGGAGACATTGGCCAGCAGGCGAATCGACTCCAGCACATTGCGGGCCATCATCGGAATGTAGACGTTCAACTCGAACGCGCCGTTGCCGCCGCCCCAGGCGATCGCGGCATCATTGCCGATGACCTGCGCGGCCACCTGCGTAACCGCCTCCGGCAGTACCGGATTCACCTTGCCCGGCATGATCGAGGAACCCGGCTGCAGGTCCGGCAGCTGCAGCTCGGCCAGGCCGGTGAGCGGGCCCGAACCCATCCAGCGAATATCGTTGGCGATCTTGGTCAGGCTGATCGCGACCGTGCGCAGCGCACCGGACAACTCCACCAGGCCGTCGCGGGCGGCCTGCGCCTCGAAGTGATCGCGGGCCTCCGACAGGTGATCCAGATCGGTCACCCGGGCCAGCTCCGCAACGACTTTCGCGCCGAAACCGGCCGGCGCGTTCAATCCGGTGCCGACAGCGGTGCCGCCGATGGCCAGCTCGCCCACCCGGGGCAGGGTGGCCAGCAGGCGCTCGATGCCCGCACTCACCTGCCGGGTGTAGCCGCCGAACTCCTGTCCCAGGGTGACCGGCACCGCGTCCATCAGATGGGTACGGCCGGACTTGACCACGTACTTCCACTCCTGGGACTTGTCCAGCAGCGCCAGCCGCAGATGATCCAGGGCCGGGACCAGATCCTTGACCACCGCCTCGGTGGCCGCGAGATGCGTTGCGGTGGGGAAGGTGTCATTGGACGACTGCGACATGTTCACGTCGTCGTTGGGGTGCACGGTGACGCCGTCACGGGCGGCGATGCTCGCGATCACCTCGTTGGCGTTCATGTTCGAGCTGGTGCCCGAACCGGTCTGGAAGACATCGATCGGGAACTGGTCGTCGTGGCGGCCGTCGGCGACTTCCTCCGCCGCCGCGATGATGGCGTCGGCCTTGGCCTTGTCCAGCAGGCCCAGATCGCGATTCACGGCCGCACAGGCCGCCTTCAACAGGCCGAGTGCGCGAATCTGCGCGCGCTCCAGGCCGCGTCCGCTGATCGGGAAGTTCTCCACCGCCCGCTGGGTCTGCGCCCGCCACAGCGCGTCGACGGGAACGCGGACCTCGCCCATGGTGTCGTGTTCGATGCGGTACTGCGTCTCCTCGCTCATGAACCGACCCTATGCCCGCCGCGCACCCCGTGGGAGTGCCACGCCTGAGGGAATCCGCACAGCGCCTGCGGGAATAGGACATCGCCGGTCCCCGGAGACAGCGCCGCCCCGGTGGACGGATCCACCGGGGCGGCAAGCTGTTTCGCTCGGATCAGGGGAGCGGCGGGGTGGCGTGCTCGTCGCCGACGAAGTCCACCGACGCGTACTCGCGCAGCTTGGTCAGCCGGTGGTAGGCGTCGACCATGCGGATGGTGCCGGACTTGGCGCGCATGACGATGGACTGGGTGTACGCGCCGCCGCCGTAGTAGCGGACGCCCTTGAGCAGGTCGCCGTCGGTGACGCCGGTGGCGCTGAAGAAGACGTCCTCACCGGAGACCAGATCCGTGGTGTTCAGGATGCGGTCCAGATCGTGGCCGGCGTCGATGGCCTTCTGGCGCTCGGCCTCGTCCTTGGGGGCCAGCTTGCCCTGCAGCGCGCCGCCCAGGCAGCGCATGGCGGCCGCGGCGATGATGCCCTCGGGGGTGCCGCCGATGCCGATCAGCATGTCGACGCCGGACTCCGGACGGGCACAGGCGATGGCGCCGGCCACGTCACCGTCGGAGATGAGGCGGATGCGGGCGCCCGCGTCGCGCACGGCCTTCATGTGCTCGGCGTGGCGGGGGCGGTCCAGGATGCACACGGTCAGGTCGGAGACCGAGGAGTTCTTGGCCTTGGCGACCCGGCGTAGGTTCTCCGCGATCGGGGCCGATAGGTCGATCACATCGGCGGCGTCGGGGCCGACGGCGATCTTCTCCATGTAGAACACGGCCGAGGGATCGAACATGGCGCCGCGCTCGGCGACCGCCAGCACGGAGATCGCGCCCGGGGAACCCTTCGACATCAGGGTGGTGCCGTCGATCGGGTCGACCGCGAAATCCAGTTCCGCGCCGGTGCCGTCGCCGACCAGCTCGCCGTTGTACAGCATGGGCGCTTCGTCCTTCTCGCCCTCACCGATCACGACGATGCCGCGCATGGAGACCGTCGCCACCAACTGCCGCATGGCGTCCACGGCCGCGCCGTCGCCGCCCTCCTTGTCACCACGGCCGACCCAGCGGCCCGCGGCCATGGCGCCGGCCTCGGTGACCCGGACCAACTCGAGCGCTAGGTTGCGGTCCGGTGCCTCGCGGCGGCTGGATGCGGTCATGACGAGAGCCTCCTTGGTTGTATAAAGCTGCGTAAATTGTCGCATTGCGGTTTGCGGCCCTCGGCACGTACTTACGTTTCCCGAGACCGTGAGCTCGGTCGCACCCGGGCCCCGTGGATACTGAGTGCGTGTCGTACCAAAAGCCGCGCAGTCAGAACGACTACAAGGACCTGATCTGGTCGCTCGCTCCGCTGGTGCTCATCTGCCTGGTCATCGCCGCGATCGCGAGCCAGTGCTCGTTCTCCACCGGCGGTCCGACCCAGGGCCGGATTCCGAACTTCGATGCGAAGGCCGCGCTCACCGACGACGCGCGCCACCTGTCCTTCCCGATCCGCCTGCCGGCCCTGCCGGATACGGATCCGGACAAATGGACTCCGAACTCGGGCAGCCACGACACCATCGCCGGGACGGGTGGCGGTGACACCAGCACCGTCGGATTCATCACCCCCCAGGGCACCTACATGCAGTTGACGCAGTCGAACGCGACCATCGACGCCATCGCCAAGAAGTACGCGCCCGCCAAGACCGCCACCGGCACCCAGCGGTATGGCGACCATATGTGGAACGTCTACGCCGAGGCTGGCTCCGAGCCCGCGTGGATCAGCGACTTCGGCGACGTCCGCGTCCTCATCAAGGGCGCCGGCAATCCCACCGCCTTCGATACCCTCGCCACCGCCATGGGCCAGGCGCAGCCGCTGCCGCGCAGCTGATTCCGTAAATCGCTACTGCGGCAGCCGGAGCGGGTCAGCCGGCGGGCCACCATCTGGCGGCGGGCCGGGGCGGACTGGCAGATCGTTTTTCACCAGGGCACGGTCGTCGTCTAGCGGTCACTCCTGCGCGGTGCGGTGGGCGAGGGCGTCCTCGACGCGCTTGCGGGCGCCGGCGAGGTGCTGTTCGCAGCGGGTGGCGAGGGCTTCGCCGCGTTCCCACAGGGCCAGCGAGTCGTCGAGATCCATGCCGCCCTGCTCGAGCATCTTGACGACATTGACCAGTTCGTCTCGGGCGCGCTCGTAGCCGAAGGTGGCGATTTCGGCGCGTTCGTCGTCGGTCATCAGGAGTCCTTCCGGGTCGGGCGGGGAACCAGGGATTGGGCGCCGAGGGCGGCGGCGGAGATCGCGCCGTCGGCCACCCGGATGCGGAGCTGCGTGCCGGGCGGGGAGTCCTCGATGGCGCGGACCACCTGGCGGTCCTTGCCGTTCACCCGCTGCACCACGGCGTAACCACGGGCCAGGGTGGCGGCCGGGCCCACCGCGGAGAGTTTTTCGCGCAGGTGCCGGGTGGTGGTGGACTCACCGTTCAACAGGTGGTCCACGGCCCGCTGGGCGCCGGCGCGCAGCCGCTCCACCTCGTCGTGGCGCTGATCGAGCAGCCGCAGCGGGTCGGCCAGCACCGGGCGGGAACGCAATTGGGTCAGGGCGCGGGCCTCGCGGTCCACCCAGCCGCGCAGGGCCGCGTTCGCGCGGGATCGAAGTTCCTGCAGCAGCGCGGTTTCGGCGGCGGCGTCGGGGACGATGCGCTTGGCGGCGTCGGTGGGGGTGGCGGCCCGCAGGTCGGCGACATAGTCCGAGATCGGATTGTCCGGCTCGTGGCCGATGGCGCTCACGATCGGAGTGGTGGCGGAAACGATGGCGCGGCACAGGGTTTCATCGGAGAACGGCAGCAGATCCTCGACACTGCCGCCGCCGCGCGCCAGCACGATCACATCCACCTCGGGATTCGCGTCGAGCGCGGCGATGGCCTCCAGGATCTGCGGCACCGCGGTCGGGCCCTGTACGGCGGTATTGCGAATCTCGAAACGCACCGCCGGCCAGCGCTGCGTGGCCACCGTCACCACATCGTGCTCGGCGGCGCTGGCGCGGCCGGTGATCAGGCCGATCCGATTGGGCAGGAATGGGATCGGGCGCTTGAGCCGCGGATCGAACAGGCCCTCCGCGGACAACAGCGCCTTCAAGCGTTCGATGCGGGCCAGCAGCTCGCCGATGCCCACCGGCCGAATCTCGGTGACCCGCAACGACACCGTGCCCCGCCCGGTGAAGAACGACAGCTTGCCGTACACGACGACCCGGCTGCCCTCCTGCAGCGGCACCGCCGAATTACGCAGCAGCTCCGGATCACAGGTCACCGACAGCGACATGTCCGCCGCCGTATCCCGCAGCACCAGAAAGGCCGTCCGCGTCCCCGGCCGCACATTCATCTGGGTGATCTGCCCCTCCACCCAGACCGCCCCCAGCCGGTCGATCCACTGCGCCACCTTCACCGCGACGGTCCGCACCGGCATCGGGTTCTCGGCGGACGAGCTCGGCGGCCGCGGCGTCGTATCGGTGCTCACCGCACGATTCTGTCAGTGCCCACCGACGCCCGGCGCACACCGCCCGCCGACACGGGATTCACGCGCTGTCCGACCCCGCGGATACGGTGAATACGAACACCGGCCGCCCGGGTGGTAGCCCGAGCGGCCGGCGCTGGTCGAGGACCGCCGATGTGACGGTGTCGGAGTTCCGGGGCCAGGCCCCGAAGTTGTATCGGGTCCGGGCGGAGCCCGCAGTCTCGAGTTGTTTCGGGGTCCGGGACGGAGCCCCGCGGTCTCGAGGAGTTTCAGGGGTGAAACCCCTGAGAGCTCCCGAGAGTTGGGTTCACTTCGCCTGAACGGTCGCGATGCGGTTGGTCAGCATGGTGACGAACGGGGCGCGGTCGAGGGTCTCCTGCTCGTAGGCGAGGAGAGCCGCGAGGTCATCGACGGTCAGCTGGCGCAGGCGGGCGCGCAGCTGGGCGATGGTCATGGCGGAGTAGTCGAAGCGGGCCGCCACTTCGGGCTCGGTGACGGGGCTGCTGTGGTGGCCGTTGGTGGCCGCCTTCGAAGCCGTTCCGGGCGCGGCGGTCTCGGTGACCTCCGGATCGGCTGCCTCCTGCGCGGCCGATTCGGCGGGCACCGGTTCGGGGTCGACCGCGACCGGCTCGGGGGCCGCGACCGGCTCCACCACGGCCGGAGCGGGCTCCGCGACGGCCGGTTCCGGCTCGGTGAAGAGGTCGAAACGGCTGTGGCGTACCGATTCGGCGGCGAAGCTCGGAGTTTGCTCGTCTTCCTCGTCCTCATCGAAGGTGGCCCAGGCGGGCTGTTCTTCGGGCTGGTTGAGCAAACGGTCGAAAACGGCGTCGCCCTTGAGGGCGAGGCTGGTCACGAACTGCTGGAGGTGCATGGTGGTCTGCAGCACCTGGCTGATCGCGGTGATCGGGAAATTGATCGCGGTCGTCGGTAGCCGACGAGTTTCCTCGAGAGCATAGACGGCGGCCCCGGCGGCGACCCGGGCCAGGAACGGAGGTCGGAACATGCCCCTAGCCTGCCCGAAACGCCGTGTGATGCAAAGGTGAAAAGCCGCGAAAAGTGATTGTGACCCTGACCTCCGCGCGAATGCGCGCCGGAGCGCACACGTATTCTGTGGGGCATGTCCTCGGTTATCCCTTTGAACGTCGGAATCGTCGGGTCCGCGGCGGGTGATGCCGACGCGCCACGGGGCCCACAAGAGAAGCGAGTACTGCTCGCCGAACCGCGCGGCTACTGCGCCGGTGTGGACCGAGCGGTCGAAACGGTGGAGAAGGCGCTCGAAAAGCACGGCGCGCCCATCTATGTCCGCAAGGAAATCGTGCACAACCGGCACGTGGTGGAAACGCTGCGCGAGCGCGGTGTGATCTTCGTCGACCAGACCGAGGAGGTGCCGGAGGGCGCGCTCGTGGTGTTCTCCGCGCACGGCGTCTCCCCGGCCGTCCACGAGTCCGCCGCCCGCCGCAACCTGCACACCATCGACGCCACCTGCCCGCTGGTCACCAAGGTGCACCAGGAGGCCAAGCGCTTCGCCCGCGACGACTTCGACATCCTGCTCATCGGCCACGAGGGCCACGAGGAGGTCGAGGGCACCGCCGGTGAGGCGCCCGACCACGTGCAGCTGGTCGACGGCCCCGACGCCGTCGACTCGGTCACCGTGCGCGACGAGAACAAGGTGATCTGGCTCTCCCAGACCACGCTGTCGGTGGACGAGACCATGGAGACGGTCAACCGCCTGCGCCAGAAGTTCCCCAAGCTGCAGGATCCGCCGAGCGACGACATCTGCTACGCCACCTCCAACCGCCAGACCGCGGTGAAGGCCATGGCTCCCGAATGCGATCTGGTGATCGTGGTCGGCTCCCGGAACTCGTCAAACTCGGTCCGGCTGGTGGAGGTCGCGCTGAGTGCCGGCGCCCGCGCCGCGCACCTGGTGGACTATGCCCGCGAGGTGGATGCCGCCTGGCTGGAGGGTATTCACACGGTCGGCGTCACCTCCGGCGCCTCGGTTCCGGAGATTCTCGTGGAGGGTGTGCTGGAATTGCTGGCCGAGCACGGTTTCGGTGCGGTGGTTCCGGTCACGACCGCCAATGAGACGCTGGTCTTCTCGCTGCCGCGCGAACTTCGCACCGCGCGCGCGTAACTCGTTCCGAAACGCATTCGCGCCCTCCACATTCGTTGTGGAGGGCGCGAATTTGCTATCCGGATGATCTTATTTCGTGCCCGATTTCCTGATTGCCGGAAATACACGGTGCGGGTCGCTCGAATGTCGCCGGGGATTCAGCGTTCGATGCGACCCGAATCACGTTCGCGGTAGCGCACATTCGGACGCGGATGCGGCGGCAGTTCACCCGGCTGCGCGCGACGGCGGCGGCCACCCTCGGCGGCGGGGGCCGGATTGCGCTCGGGGGCGGCGTGGCGTTCGGCGCCGCGACCTACCGCCTGCTCGGGGCTCTGTGCGCGACGGCGGCGGCCCTCGCCCTGGGCGGCCTCCGGCGCCGGCGGGGTGGCGCGACGCTCACCGTTGCGGGGGCGATCGGCCGGGGTGGCGCGGCGCTCACCGTTGCGGGGCTGGTCGGCAGGGGCCGCGCGGCGCTCGCCGGTGCGGGACGGCTGCTCGGCATACTGGGCCCGGCGGCGGCCCTCGGCGGTAGCGGCGCCGGACTGGTTCGCGCCCGCGGCGCGGCGGCGGCCCTCGGTGGCGGCCGGGGTGCGTTCGGCGGCGGCCTGATCCGGATCCTGGGCACGACGGCGGCGGCCCTCGCCGGCGGGTCGTCCGGTGTTGCTTACCCGCGGCGGCCCGGCCGCGACCCGGGCGTCCGCGCGGCGTGACGAACGGGCGGTCTCGGTGTCGGGGGTGTCGCCTTCCTCAGCGGTGTCCGCGCCGGGCCGGAAGCGGCGTCTGGCGGGTTCCTTGGAGGCGGTGGAACGGGTGCGCTGGGCGCGGGCGCTGCCGGGGCGGGTGGCACGAGCCCGGGTCCTGCGCGGTTCGCCGGTCGCGCCGGCCTTGGTCTCGCGGTGGTGCAGCACGATGCGGACCGCGCCGACGATCAGCACGATCACGGTGGCCAGCGCCATGGTGGGGAACCGATTCACCAGCGGGATGGCCAGATTCAGCAGGATGTCCTTCAGCTTGAGACTGCCGGAGGACCCGAATAGGAACTGATAGGCCAGCGGCACCGCGATGAACAGCAGCAGCGGCGGCAGCACGAGCGTCGTGAACAGTCCGCGGTAGCGGACCGCGAGCACGGCCACCACACAGCCGGCGATGTAGAGCAAGGTGAAGGAACCGGTGAGTTCGTCGCCCTGCGGTCGGCTACCCGCGCTCTGCGCGTCGATCAGCAGACCGATGAACGTGCACGTCACAGCGATCAGCACCGCGGCTCCGGCCGGGACGCCGGGAACCGACGGCAGGATCGAACGGTGCGACGGGGGCACCTCGGTTCGCTCGCGTTGGGTAACTGCCACGTCAAGCACACTAAGGCATATCGGTGTTTCGCGAGGCAGGCGACATCACGCGGGTATGCGGAATCGCATGAACCCGGTGATAGCTATTCGGCCCCGGCGCGAAGACCAAGCGGTTGCTCAGGCATCATCCCCGCTGTTCGATCTCATCGGCGAACCCCACCGCGTACTCGTCCGCGAACCCCACGGCCCGCGGCCAGCTCTCCACCCGCCGGACCTCCGGGACCGGCGCGTCGGCGATCTCCAGGTCGTGCAGCTTCCGGGCGGTCACCATGACCCGCGACTCCACCGACGCCACGGTGTGGTTGTAGGCGTCGACCGCCTTGCCCAGCTGCGCGCCCAGCCTGTCCAGATGGCGGCCGGTGGTGCCGAGCCGGGTGTAGAGCTCACGGCCCAGCTGCTGGATCACCGCCATGTCCGCCGACAGCGCCTCCTGCCGCCAGCCCAGCGCGACCGTGCGCAGCAGGGCCATGAGTGTGGTGGGCGTCGCCAGGACCACATTGCGACCGAAGGCGTACTCGAGCAATCCGGAGTCGGTGGTGAGGGCCGCGTCCAGGAACGGATCGCCGGGCACGAACAGGACCACGAACTCGGGGGAGGGATCGAAGGCCGCCCAGTACTCCTTGGCCGCCAGCTGATCCACATGGTTGCGCAGATGCCGGGCGTGGCGGGCCAGGTGGCCCTCGCGCTCGCGCGGGTCCTCGGTACCGGCGGCGTCCAGGAAGGCGGTGCAGGGCACCTTGGCGTCCACCACGATCTGGCGGCCGCCGGACAGGCGCACCACCAGATCCGGGCGCACCACGGTGTCGCCGCGGCGGGTGACCTGGGTGTCGAAATCGCAGTGCCGGGCCATGCCGGCCAGCTCGACCACACGCTCGAGCTGGATCTCGCCCCAGCGGCCGCGCACCTGGGGCGCGCGCAGCGCGGCCACCAACTGACCGGTCTGCGTGGACAACTGATGTGACATCCGCTGCATGCCCGCGACCTGTTCGCGTAGGCCGGAGTACGCGTTGATGCGGTTGTGCTCGACCTCGCGAATGTGGCGGTCGAGGCTGCCGACCGCCTCCCGCAGCGGATCGACCAGCGCGCCGATGGCGTGGGACTGCCGCCGGGCCGCGTCCTCGCTGGCCGCGCCGAGTGATTGCCGCAACAGCCGCTCGTTGTCCCGGATGGCCGCCAGCCGCGCCTCGGCCACCGCCGCCCGCTGTCCCGCCCGCGCGGCATGCCCGAGCCAGCCCAGGGCCAGCCCCGATACGAACACCAGCAGCAGCGCGAACAGCATCGGTGCGGTCATGGCCAGAGATAGTGCCGGAGACCACCGACAATTCCGCCTCTCCGGGACTTCAGCGGCGCGTCAGGTGCCGTCGCCGGTCTCATATCCGTGCCGGCGGTAGGGTGCCGAACCGATTCCGGTCGTACCCGGTGAGTTACCCCGACCGTTGCGAAATCAGTTGTCGCCCTGGCATACGCGCGGCGTGTTCGACGCGACTCGCGAGGGTGTCGCGCGGGTTGTCGGGGGGATCCAATAGCGTCTTGCGGCATGCGGATCCTGCACACCTCCGACTGGCATATCGGGCGCACCTTTCATGGCGTCGATCTGCTGGCCGATCAGGAGTGCTCGCTGCGGGCCGTCGCGGAATTGGTGGCGGCCGAGGGGGTGGACGTGGTCGTGCTGCCGGGGGATGTGTACGACCGTTCCATTCCCAGTGCGGATGCGATTGCGGTGTGCAATCGAGGATTCGAGGCAATTCGGGCGGCGGGGGCGACCATTGTCGCCACCTCCGGTAATCACGACTCGCCAACTCGGCTCGGTGCGCTCGGGAGTTTCGCGGCGGCAGGCGGATTGCATTTGCGCTGCCGGATCGCGGATGTGGCGCGGCCGATCGTGCTGTCCGATGAATTCGGCGACATTGCCTTCTACGGCATTCCCTATCTGGAGCCGGAGATCACCCGGGTGGAATTGGGCGTGCCGCAGGCGCGTTCGCACGCCGAGATATTGGATGCGGCCATGAGCCTGGTGCGCGCCGATCTCGCCGGGCGGGCGGGGGCGCGGTCGGTGGTGCTGGCCCATGCCTTCGTGGTGGGCGGCGAGGCCACCGGGTCGGAGCGGTCCATTTCGGTCGGGGGCGTGGAGACCGTGCCGCTGTCGGCCTTCGCCGGGATCGACTATGTGGCGCTCGGCCACCTGCACTCGCCGCAGACGCTGTCGGAGTCCGTCCGCTATTCGGGTTCGCCGCTGCCGTATTCGTTCGGCGAGCGCTCGCATCGCAAGGCGGTCTGGATCGTGGACATCGACGGCGCGGGCCTGTCCGCCGTCCAGCGCCGCGAACTCCCGGTGGTGCGCGGCCTCTCGCAACTCACCGGGCCCCTGGAATCCCTCCTGGAAGCGCCTGAGCACGCCGAAGCCGAATCGCACTATGTCTCGGCCACCCTCACCGACGAGGCGCGCCCCGTGGACGCGCTGCGCCGCCTCCGCGAGCGTTTCCCGCACGCCGTCCACGTGGAATGGCAACGCCCCGAGGGCAACCCGGAACTCCGCTACCGCGAACGCGTGCACGGCCGCCGCGACACCGAGATAGCCCAGAGCTTCCTCGCCGACGTCCGCGGCACCCCCACCCCCGGCGAAATGACCTGGCTCGAACGCGCCCTCGCCGCCGCCACCCGCGAAACCGACGCTCCCCTACATCTTCCCGCCCCGGTCGAAACCGCCGCACACGTTTCTCCGGCCGCTGTCGTCGCCGAGGATGTCGTGCCTGTCGGTGCTGCGTTGGGCGATCCGGCCGCCGTATCTGTCGAAGGGGCTGCGGCCGCCGCGGTTGCCGTCTCTGTCGAGGCTGCCGGTATTACCGAAGGCGGCGCACTGACAGCTGCTGTGCCGGCGAAGGCTGTCGTGGCCGCGGAGGGCGCGTCGTTCGCTGTGCCCGATGAGGCCGATGCGTCGGGTGCCGACGCCGGACATGGATCGGTGGGTGCCGATTCAATGGGAGGCGGCGGGGCCGAGGTTGCGGCCCGGGTGGTGAGTGCGGCCGGGTTCGACGGGTCGGTGCGTGGGGTGGATGCGGCGGAGGCCGATGCGGCGCTCGGGCTGTTCGATCTGGGTGACTTCGGGTTGGAGCCGGGCGAATCGGGCGATGTGGCCGGCGGGATGACCGCATGAGCGTTGGGGCGATGAGTGTTTCGGCGTGTCCCGCGGTGGGCGACGGGTGCCGGGTAGTTGGATGGGGAGTGGCGTTGAGGGAAGGGGGCGCTGCGTGCGGCTGCATCGGTTGGAGCTGACGGCGTTCGGGCCGTTCGCCGAGACGGCCGTGGTCGACTTCGACGAGCTCGGTGCGGACGGGTTGTTCCTGCTGCACGGGCAGACGGGGGCGGGGAAGACCACGGTGCTGGACGCCATCGCGTTCGCGCTGTACGGGAGCGTGCCGGGGGCGCGTGGCGATATCAAGCGCCTGCATTCGGACCACGCCGACGAGCAGACGCCGCCCCGGGTGCTGCTGGAGGCCACGGTCGGTGGCCGGCGGCTGCGCCTGAACCGGTCGGCGGAATTCCAGCGGCCGAGCAAGCGCGCCAAATCGGGCTGGGTGAAGGAGAACGCGGCCGCCACGCTGGAGTGGCTGGACGGGCGGGGCCAGAACCTGTCCCGCATTCCCGATATCGGCGACGAGGTGCTGCGCCTGCTGGGCATGAGCGCCGATCAGTTCTTCCAGGTCGTGCTGCTGCCGCAGGGTGATTTCGCGCGATTCCTGCGCGCCGACAACGAGGATCGCGAGAAGCTGCTCGAAAAGCTCTTCGACACCGAGCGTTTCGGCACCGCCGAGCAGTGGCTGGTCGAGAAGCGCCGCGCGAGCTCCGCCGATCTGGATGCCCGCAAGCACAGCATCGACCGTCTCATCGCCCAGGTCGGCACGGCCGCGGGCCTGCCAGCCACCGAGACGGCCGGGCTCCTCGAGTCGGTCGGCTGGTCGCAGTCGCTGCTGGCGGCCGCCCGCACCCTGGTGACCGAGACGGCCGCCGATCTGCGGCAGCGCCGGCAGGATTCGGCCGGTGTGCGCGCCGCCGCGGAAGCGGAGCGCCGCCGCCATGAGCTCTTCCGCCGCCGCACCGCGGCTCGCACCCAGCTGGCCGGCTTCGCCGCCACCGCCGGCCATCGCGCCGCGCGTCAGTCCGAACTCGACCGGGCCCGCCGCGCCGAACCCGTCGCCACCGCCCTGGCCGAGGCCCGCGCCGCCGCCGTCACCCTGCGCCGCCGCACCGACGACGCCACCCGCGCCGCCGAGCGACTCGCCGACCGCCTCCTCGAACCGGCCAGCGCCGAGCTGCC
>NZ_JBHZCS010000028.1:17353-33499 GCF_042755705.1 Nocardia sp. NPDC059154 | reverse complement strand
GCACCGACCTCGCCGCCGACCTCGAAGACATCGACGCCGACGCAGGTCACGCTCGAGATCTCACCCTTCCCAGCCCGTTCGACGCCGTCGACTCCGACGCTGGTGACCGGACACACGACGGCAGCGGCGTCGAGGACGATGGATCGGCGATGCGCGAGGGCCGCGCCTCGGGGCTCGAGGCGGCTGTGCAGCGGTGGAGCGCACAGGTGGGCGCGCTCGATGAGGTTCGGGCGGATGCGGATTCGGCGACCCGGCTGACGCGGGAGCTGGCCGGGCTGCGGACCGAGCAGACCGATCTGGCTGCCCGGACCGGCAAGCTGGCTCAGCGGTTGCAGGAGCTGCCGGAAGCCGTTGCGGCGGTGGAGGTCCGGTTGCGCGACGCCGCGGATGCGGCGGCCGCACTGCCAGGACTGGAGGCCGAGTGCCAGCGGTTGCGCACCTCGGCCGCAGCCGCGGTGGAGTTGGAGCGGCGGCGCGGTGAACTGACCGGGGCGGGAACCGCTTTCGAGCGGGCGCGGACTGGGCACGCCGAGGCGTGGCAGCGTACGCAGGCACTGCGAGAGCAGCGCATGGCCGGGATGGCGGCGGAGCTGGCGGAGGGCCTGGCCGCGGGCGAGCCGTGCGCGGTGTGCGGGTCGCTCGCGCATCCGGATCCGGCGCGGCCGGCCGAGCATGCGGTGTCCAAGGCCGACGAGGACGCGGCGCTGGCCGCGGAGCGGAAGGCCGAGGCCGAGCGGGAGCGGGCCGGGCAACGGGTCACCGAGCTGGAGCGGGCGGTCGAGGTGCTGGTCGAGCGGGGCGGTGATGTGGACAAGGCGGAACTGGCCGCCGCACTGGACGATTCGACCCGGCGGTACACCGCGGCCAAGGGCATCGCGGGTCTCGTGGACGGGCTGACCGCCGAACTCGGCACGCTGCGCGCGGATCAGACCCGGCTGCAGGACGAGGCGCGGGAATGTGAAAGCCGGTCCAGTGCAACGACGGAGCGGATCGTCGCCAGCGATCGGCGGCTGGCCGAACTCACCGAGCGGCTGCGCGCGGCCGCCGGCGCCGACGGCACCGTCGACCGCCGCCGGGCCCGCCTGGCGGCGCTGGTCGAGGAGGCCACGGCGGTGCGGTCCGCACGTGTCGAGGCGGCAACTGCCCGCGAGCAGGTCGCGGTGGCCGCCGTCCGGGTCGAAAAGCTTTCCTACGACGCGGGTCTGGTGGATTCCGCGCCGCCGGTGATGGGGGAGTCGGGGCCGGACTACGGCGTGCTGGGCGAGTATGCCCGCGCGGTCGACGCCGCCTCCCGCACCGCCGCGCAGCAGACGGCCATCGAGGACGAACTGGTGGCCGCCGACCGGGCTCGCGCGCACGCCGAGGCCGTGCTCGCCGAACCTGAGATCCAGTCGGCCGGGGAGGACGAACCCGGCGATCCGCGCGAGCTGGAAACCGCGGTGGCGCAGGCGGAATCGGAGCTGAACCGGGCCGTTGCCGCGAATGCCGAGGCGGACCGGCGGCTGGCGCAGCTGGAGGGCCTGTGCGCAGAGCTGTCGGCGGCCGTCGATCGCATCGCCCCGCTCCAGCGCTCCCACGACGAGCTGGCCCGCCTGGCCGAGGTGGTGTCCGGCCGTGGCGAGAACAACCGCCGCATGTCCCTGCGCTCGTACGTGCTGGCCGCCCGCCTGGAGGAGGTGGCGCTGGCCGGTTCGGTGCGGCTGCGCCGGATGTCCGGCGGCCGTTACGAATTCGTCCACACAGATGCCGCGGGCCCGCGCGGCCGCCGCGGCGGCCTGGGCCTCGATATCCGTGACGACTACACCGGCGCGATCCGTCCGGCCAAAACCCTTTCCGGCGGCGAGACCTTCATGGCCTCCCTGGCCCTGGCCCTGGGTCTGGCCGACGTCGTGTCGGCCGAATCCGGCGGCCTGGTCATGGACACCCTCTTCATCGACGAGGGCTTCGGCAGCCTCGATGCCGACACCCTCGACGCCGTGATGGGCGTCCTGGACGAGCTCCGTTCCGGGGGCCGGGTGGTCGGCGTGGTGAGCCATGTGGACGAAATGCGCCAGCGCATCCCCAGCCGCCTGCACGTCATTCGCGGGCGCACCGGCTCCCGTCTCGAAACCTCGGTCGGCGCATAGGCTTTCGGGGGGGGCGAAAGCTCGCACGGCAACGGCACCCGACACCCCCGGCCCGTCACGGCTCCAGGTCGATCACACCTCTGCCGCTCGAGATGTCGAACGGCACCGATACCTGATCGTGCGCGATCAACCAGTTGCCGTCGATCTTCCGCATGCCGTAGGTGACCCGGACCCACATACCGCTCGTCGCGGCCCCGTTCTTCAGCGTGCCGCTGAGACGAGCGAAGGCGTGCCCGAATGCCACATCATCGCCGACGGTGAACGTCAGATCGCGAACCTCATAGGTCACACTCTCGAAGAACAGGAAGACTTTCGCCCAGTTCTCGAGTTTCGCTGCTATACCGACATGCTGGAGCGGCGGCTCGACATCGAAGGACACGACGTTGGGCGTGTACGCCTGTTTCAGGGCGTCGAGGTCCTTGGCTCGCAGTCCTTCGACCACCTTGTCGATGGTCCGGCGAATCTCGACTTCATCGGCCTCGATGCGGTCGGCGCGTGACTGAAAGTCGTCGGGTGTGGTCATGATCGACTCCTCAGGAATTGGCGAGCGTGGTTTCGGCGGCGGCGCGCAGGGGTGCGAGCGCACCACTCCAGGCGATGAGCTGATCCAGCGTCTTGGTCAGGGCGGCGGCATGATGGTCGCGAGGTGTGAAGGTGGTGAGGTCCTCGAAATCGGTGAGCACCGAGATCGCGACCTGATAGCCGACATCGGCCATGCCCAGCGTGCTGCAGACCACCCGCAGCTGCACCACGGCGCGGGCACCGCCGGCCGTGCCGTAGGAGACGAATCCGACTGCCTTGTCGGTCCACTCCCAGAGCAGATGGTCGAGGGCGTTCTTCAGCACCCCGGGGGCGCCGCTGTTGTACTCCGGGGTGACGATCACGAAGCCGTCGAATCGGGCGATCCGTTCGGCCCAGGCGCGGGTGTGTGCATGCATCGACGGGCCGAACATCGGCGGCACAGGCTCGTCGAGATGCGGGAGCGGGTGGTCGCGCAGGTCGATCAGTTCGAACTCGGCGTCGCCGCGCTGCGCTGCCGAGTCCAGAACCCACTGGGCGACCTGCGGGCCTTTGCGGTTGGGCCGGGTACTGCCGAGGATGATGCCGATTCTGATCATTTCCGGAACTCCTGCTCTGCTGAAAACGTCATGACCCTCCGACGACACAGCTGTCCGGAATGTCAGGCCGCCTCACAAATCGGGTCGCTGATTCGTCGATTTCGGTGGGGTACGCACAGACCGAAGGAGCCGCACATGACCGACCCGCACCTGCCCGGGGTGATCGATGAACGCCGTCAGCTGATCAATCTCGCCTACCGGCTGCTCGGCTCCCTGTCCGAGGCCGAGGATGTGGTGCAGGAGACCTACGCTCGCTGGTACGCGCTGTCCGAGCGGCAGCGGCGGGAGGTGGCGGCGCCCGGCGCGTGGTTGACGACGGTCGCCGGCCGGATCTGCCTCGATCTGCTCGGCTCGGCGCGCGCCAGGCGGGAACGCTATGTGGGCGAATGGATTCCGGAGCCGGTCCCCGACCGATCCGAATGGCTCGACGGTCCCGCCCCCGTCGATCCCGCCGACCGGGTCACCCTCGACGAGTCGATCAGCATGGCCTTCCTCGTCGTGCTGGATTCCATGACACCGGCAGAGCGGGTGTCGTTCATCCTGCACGACGTCTTCCGCTATTCCTTCGCCGAGGTCGCCGGCATCGTCGGGCGCACCCCCGCAGCCTGCCGCCAGCTCGCCTCCAGCGCCCGCCGCCGCGTCGATACCTCGCGGAGCCCGTCGAGCGCTGTGCGCACCGAGGTGGTCCGGGATTTCAAACGGGCTTGGGAGACAAAGGATATCGAGGCCCTCATCGGCCTGCTCGATCCGCAGGTGATCGCCACGGCCGATGGCGGCGGCCTGGCACTATCCTTCCACGACCCGATCAACGGCGGTGAGCAGGTCGCCCACGCCTGGATGGAAATCGCAACCCGCGGCCCCGTGGTAACCCTGCTGGAGCGGACGGTGAACGGCCAGCCCGGCCTGGTCGCGCAGCTCGACGGCACTATCGTCTCGGTCTACGCGTTCGATATCGCAGACGGCCGGATCACCCGCATCTGGGTGATCCGGAACCCGGAGAAACTGCGGCCCTGGACGGCCGGCTGAACTGAACAGCGCATCCGCACGCGGTTCCGGCCGATTCGGTTATCGGCCCGCGAAGCGCACTTCGGCGCGGGCGCGGGCCTTGGCGGCCTCGACCTCGCGGTCCTTGGGTGGGGCGGCGGTGGTCAGGCCGTCCAGCAGGCGGGTGGTTGCCGCGGCGATCTCCGCCACCGCCAGGTCGAAGGCGTCCTGGTTGGCTTGGGACGGTTTGGTGCTTCCGCTGATCTTGCGGACGTACTGCAGGGCGGCCGCATGCACCTCGTCCGGGGTGGCCGGCGGCTCGAAGTTGTGCAGGGTGTGAATGTTGCGGCACATGGCTGCCACGGTACGCCCGGGCACCGACGCGGCCCGGGCACGCTCGGGCGCGGACTCCGTGGGCGAGAGCCCTCAGGCCGACTCGTGGTCGAGCAGCCAGCGCTTGATCGGCAGGCCGTAGCGGAAGCCGCCGAGGCTGCCGTCGGTACGGATCACCCGGTGGCAGGGCACGAAGAGCGCGGCGGCATTGCGGGCGCAGGCATTGGCCGCCGCGCGGGTGGCGGCGGGCCGCCCGGAGATGGCCGCGAAGTCGGTGTAGGTGACGGGAGCTCCGGCCGGCACCTTGCGCAGGATCTCCCAGGCGTGGGTGAGGAACGGTCCGGAGACCTGGCGCACGGCGATGCCGTCGATAGCCGTGAGGTCACCGGCGTGGTATTCGGTGACGGCTCGCGTGACCGCGCCGAGGGCGTCTCGTCCGCGCAGCGCGGTGGGCCGGATGCCGGGGTGGATGAGCGCCCGCAGTTCTTCCGGATCGGCGGTCCAGCCGGAGGCGAGGACCACCCCGTCGTCGTCCACGATGGCGGTGAACGGACCGGCGGGTGTCGCGACGGTGGCGTAATCGGCTGTGCCGACAGGGGTTTCGGAGCTCACTACGGGGTCCTCCGGTTGGCCTCGGCGGGGTGGGCGAGGGCGTGTTTCCACAGGTGCATGGTGAGGTATGAACGCCATGGCGACCAGCGGGCGGTATCGGCGAGGTCGATGCCGAGCAGTCCCGCGCCGCGGCGCACGACCAGGTCGGAGTGTAGGAGCACGTCCGGATCGGCGAGCAGGCGCATGGTGACGTAGTCCGCGGTCCAGGGTCCGACGCCGTCCAGGGCCAGCAGGTCGCGGCGCAGTTCACCGGCGGTGCGGCCGGAGTGCAGCACCAGGTCGCCGGTGGCCAGCGCCTTGGCCGCGCCGACGATGGCCTCGATGCGCCGGCTCGGCCCGGTCAGTACCTCGGAGCCGCGTTCGGCGATGGCCTCGGCGGTGGGGAACAGGTGCGGGATCGGCCCGGCGATGGTCTCGCCCAGGCCCTGTACCAGCCGCGCGGTGTGGGTATTGGCCGCGGCTACCGAGATCTGCTGCCCGATCATGGTGCGCAGCAACAGTTCCGGGCCGTCCAGGCAGCCGGGGACCCGGATGCCGGCGGGCAGCACGGCGCCCGGAAAGCCCGGGCGCGGTGGGCTTCCCGCCATGCTGGCGGCCATGGCCTCGTCGATCCCGATGGGATCGGCGTCCAGATCCAGGAGGTGCCTGATGCGGGCGACGGTCGGCGCGAGATCACGCATGTCCTGCAGCGACAGTGAGGCCCGCACGTGGCCGGGCTGGATGGACAGTCGAATCGTGGTGTGGCCGTGCGGTGTTCGCAGGCTGCGGCTGTAGACGCCCTTCTCCCACAGCTCCACGCCCGGGACGGTGTGGGCGGACAGGAACCATTCCAGCCACGACTTGTCCAACGGTTCGCGATAGGGGAGTCGCAGGGTGAGCAGCCCGTTGGTGGCCGGCAGCGTGTCGCCGTTGCGCCGCCGGGATTCCTCGCGCAGCGTGGTCGGGCTGACCGCGAACACCTCGCGCACGGTGTCGTTGAACTGCCGGATGCTGGCGAATCCGGCCGCGAACGCGATGTCCGACATGGGCAGCCGGGTGGTCTGGATCAGCAGCCGGGCGGTGTGCGCGCGGTGGGCGCGCGCCAGTGCCAGTGGGCCGGCGCCGAGCTCGCTGGTGAGTACCCGGGTGAGCTGACGCTGGGAGTAGCCGAGGGCATCGGCGAGGGCGGGCACGCCGCCGCGTTCGATGACGCCGTCGCCGATCAGGCGCATGGCGCGGGAGGCCAGGTCCGCGCGGGTATTCCAGAGGGGCGAGCCGGGTGCGGCGTCGGGCAGGCACCGGCGGCAGGCGCGGAAGCCGTGCTGCTGTGCGGCGGCCGCGGTGGGCAGGAAGGTGACGTTGGTGCGTTTGGGGGTGATGGCCGGACAGGAAGGGCGGCAATAGATTCCGGTGGTGCGCACCGCGGTCACGAACTGCCCGTCGAACCGGGCGTCCCGGGTTGCCACGGCGCGGTAGCAACGCTCGAAATCCAAGTCGTTCGCACTCACGCATACCACCATGTCAGTCCCGGCCGACCTCTGCTAGCGGGTATCGGACATGGATGTTGGCGGAAAACCGCCACTCGTGTCAACAGCAGCGATTTGCGGGGTTCTTGGCGGCGGCCGCATGGCGATCGCGCCAATACTGGCGCTCGCTGGGAATCTCGCATCCCGGGTGCTGCAGCCGCAGGTGATCGACGTAGCGGGCGTAATCGTTGCCGCCGAGGATCGAGTTGAACCACCAGGCAACGGCTTTCACGGCCCGGACGAGGGCGAGCCCCGCCCGCCGCAGCGGACCTGCGGCGAGCGGGGCTTCGGGGGCACTCATCGGCGCGTCAATGACTGGCGACCGTGGCCGCGCCGGGCGCGCGGATCTTGCCCTCGGCGATCAGGGTGTCCCATTCCTGCTGGACCTCCTTCTCCGCCTTGGTGGCGAGGAAACCGCTGGGGCCGAAGATCTTCGACGGCACCTCCGGCGATTCGGTGGTCTCACTGCCGCCCTTGCGGATGGCGCGTAGGCAGACCCACACGCCGACCAGCGCCACGATCAGCACCATCACCGCGAACACGATGGAGAGCGTGCCCTGGACGAAGGTATTGCGGATGATCTTGTCCATGTCGTGGATCTGCTGGTTCAGCGCGGCGACGTCCTTGACGCCCTTCGGCAGCTGCCCCGAATCGCGTGCGGCGATGTAGGCGTTCTGCTTGTCGATGGTGTTGTTGTGTAGCGTCCAGTAGCCGATCTTCGGGTCACCCGAGAAGATCTTCTGGAACGAGGCCGTCATGGTGACGATCAGGTCCCAGACCAGCGGAAGCGCCGGAATCCAGGCCCATTTCACGAGCCCCTTCTTGACCACGATCACCAGCACCACCGTCAGCGCGATCGCGGCCAGCAGCTGGTTGGAGATGCCGAAGAGCGGGTACAGGGTGTTGATGCCGCCCAGTGGGTCGGTGACACCCATCAGCAGCACCGAACCCCACGCGGCCACGACCACGCCGGAGCAGAAGAACACGCCCGGCCACCACGACGGATCCCGGAACTTCTTGGCCACGCCGCCCATGTTGCCCAGCGAATCCGAGAGCATGAACCGCGCGACGCGGGTGCCCGCGTCGATGGTGGTGAGGATGAACAGCGCCTCGAACATGATGGCGAAGTGGTACCAGAACGCCTTGAGCGAGGTACCGCCGATGAACTTGTGCATCACCTCGGTCATGCCGATGGCGAGGGTGGGCGCGCCACCGGTGCGCGAGTAGACCCGGGACTCACCGACGCTCTGCGCCATGTCGTTCAGGTACTTCGCGTCGATCGGGCTGCCGCCCACACCGAGCTTGTTCACGCTGTCGGCCGCGGCCTGCGCGGAGGTGAGGCCGGGGCTGTTGATGGCGAAGTACAGGTGCTGATCCAGGATCGACGCCGCGATGATCGCCATGACCGCCACGAACGACTCCATCAGCATGCCGCCGTAGCCGATCATGCGCGCCTGCGACTGCTTCTCCAGCAGCTTCGGCGTGGTGCCCGAGGACACCAGCGAGTGGAAGCCGGACAGCGCACCACAGGCGATGGTGATGAACAGGAACGGGAACAGGCTGCCCGCGAAGGACGGACCGTTGCTGTTGGACGCGAACTGGGAGACCGCGGGGGCCTGCAGCACCGGCATGGTGACCAGCACGCCGATGGCGAGCAGGCCGATGGTGCCGATCTTCATGAAGGTGGACAGGTAGTCGCGCGGAGCCAGCAGCAGCCACACCGGCAGCACCGAGGCGATGAAGCCGTAGATGATCAGCATCCAGGCGATGGTGGTACCGGACAGCGTGAACAGGTCGCGGCCCCAACCGGATTGGGACACCGGATTGCCGAGCAGAATCGCCGCCAGCAGCAGCACGAAGCCGAACAGCGACACCTCGCCGACCTTGCCGGGCCGGAAGAAGCGCAGGTACAGGCCCATGAACAGGGCGATCGGGATGGTCATCGAAATGGAGAACACACCCCACGGGCTGCCGCCCTCGAGCGCGCCGGTGGTCGGATTCTTGGTCGCGGCAAGGGCATTCACCACGACGATGCCCAGCACCGCGAGCAGGATCATCATGATCACCAGCACCGCGATGATGGCCGCGACCCCGCCGACCACGCCGAGCTCGTCGCGCGCCATCTGGCCCAGCGACCGGCCGCGGCGCTTCACCGAGGCCCACAGCACCAGATAGTCCTGCACCGCACCGGCCAGCACCACGCCGACGATGATCCAGATGGTGCCGGGCAGATAGCCCATCTGCGCGGCCAGCACCGGGCCGACCAGCGGGCCGGCGCCCGCGATGGCGGCGAAGTGGTGGCCGAACAGGACCCGGCGGTCCATCGGCATGTAGTCCTTGCCGTTCTCCATTTCCTCGGCGGGAGTGGCGACATCATCGCGCGGCTTGGTGATCCGGTATTCGATGAGCCGGGCGTAGAACTGGTACGCGAGTACGTAAGTGCAGAGGGCTGCGATGACGATCCACACCGCGTTCACGTTCTCGCCGCGCATGAAAGCGAGGATGGCCCAGGCGATTGCGCCGATCACGGCGATGACGAGGAAGATGCCCTTCTTCGCGGGCGTCATGGGCGTCCGGTCCACGACACCTACCGGAGGTAGGTCGGGATCCGTCCGGAGGTATTCGATGGTCGCCATGCGACAACTCTCCCTGCGGTACTGCGGCTTCTAACTGAAATGGTCACAACGTAGCCCAACCGACATGCGAGTGAACCGGCTTCGACCAGCTGTTCACCTGGTGTGGTAGCGCCAGGTACGGGTGGCCCGGCGGACGCTGCGGCCGGCGCGCGGGGGTGGTGCGAGCCGGTCGGATTCCCGCGATTTCGCGTGTTTGCCGCGTGTCGCAGGTTGCTCCCCGTATGCTGCCATGCTGGTTCGAGATCTGCGTCACTGTGGTCCTTTAGTTCGTTTAGTTCACGGAGATATATCTTTGGCGAGCGAATGGGCGGCCCGGCCCGGCGGAATGGATCGGCGTAGCCTGCTGCGCTCGGCCGCGCTGGCGGCGCTGCTGGCCGCGGGCGGCTGCGCGGGCGGGGGCGACGACGCGGTCACCTTCTTCTTCCAGGCGCGGCCCGAGGAGGCCCGGGCGCGGCTGCGCATCATCGACGAATTCCACCGGCGGCGACCGGATATCAGGATCCGCACCATCATGTCCGGGCCCGATCCCCTGCAACAGATGCTCACCTACTGCGCGGGCGGCAAATGCCCGGATGTGCTGATGGCGTGGGAGCTGCTCTATGCCGGGCTCGCCGATCGGGGTGTGCTGGTGGATCTGCGCGAATTCCTGGACCGGGAGCCGGATTACGCTGCCCGGCTGCGCGCCGACGGGTACGCGACACTGCGCGACACCTTCGTCTGGGACGGCGGGCAGTACGCGCTGCCGGAGCAGTGGTCGGGGGTGTTCCTCTACTACAACCGGAAGCTGTTCGCCGAGGCCGGGATTCGCCCGCCCGCCCGCTGGTCCGAGGCCTGGACCTTCGCGGAGTTCCTGGCGGCCGCGCGGGCGCTCACCCACCGCGACGCCGGCGGGCGCACCGGGCAGTGGGGATTCGTGGACGCCTGGGTGCCCTACTTCTCGGCGGCCTGCTTCGGTATGAACAACGGCGTCGAATGGTTCAGTCCGCCGGTGCGGCCCACCAGCACCAATCTCGGGGATCCACGGTTCGCGGCCGGGTTCCAGTTCTATGCCGACCTGGCCGTGCGGCATCGGGTCGCGCCCAGTGTCGGTGACCGGCAATCGGTTTCGGCGCAGGATCTGTTCCGCAGCGGGCGGGCCGCCATGCTCATGGGCGGGCACTGGCTGTACTCGGAGTTCACCGGGCACGACGACCTCGACTTCGATGTCACGGTGCTGCCGGTCGGGCCGGACGGGGGTCCGGGCGCGATCACCGATATCGGCAGCACCGGACTGGCCATCGCGGCGAGCAGTCCGCGGCGTGAACAGGCCTGGGAATTCGTGAAGTTCGCGACCGGGCCCGAGGGACAGGCCATCATCGCGGAGTCGGGTCTGTTCGTGCCGGTCCTGCGATCGGCCATGCAGTCACCGGGATTCGCCGCGGCTCACCCGGCGCTGCGCAATCTCGAAGTCTTCACCGAGGGGCCGGAGAATTCGCGTCCGCTGGCCGTGACGCCCGTGTGGGGCAAGGTGGAAGCGCTGCTCGAACGTGGCTGCAATCGAGTGCTGCGCGGCGCGGCGACAGGGGACTCGCTGGGCGGACAGACCAGCGCCGATATCGATCAGCTACTGCGGGCGGCGGTATGAGGGGTGGGCCGGTGCTGGAGCGGCGGCGGGCGCGCGCCGGAAGGCTGTTCGTGGCACCGAATCTGGCCGCCATCCTGGTGTTCATGCTGTTCCCGCTGGGGTTTTCGCTGTATCTGAGCTTCCACTCCTGGGATCTGTTCAGCCCGCCGCGGTTCGTGGGTGTGGCGAACTATCGGCGGCTGTTCTCCGAGGACCCGCTGTTCTATATCGCCCTGCGGAATACGGCCGTGTTCACGATCCTGACGCTGGTGCCGACGGTGGCGGTCAGCCTCGCCGTCGCGGGACTGCTGAATCGGAAACTGCGCGGTGTCGGGGTGTTCCGGACCGTGGCATTCCTGCCGCTGGTGGCATCGACCGTCGCCATGGCGGTGGTGTTCCGCTTCATCTTCGCCAGCGATGACGGGCTCGCCAATATTCTTCTGGGCTGGATCGGCCTCGGCCCGGTGCCGTGGCTGACCGATCCGCAGTGGGCCATGGTCTCGCTGAGCCTGGTGACGGTGTGGAAATCGGTGCCCTTCGCCACCGTCATCCTGCTCGCGGCCATGCAGGGCGTCCCCGAAAACCTGTACGAGGCAGCGAAAATCGACGGCGCGAACGCCTGGCGCCGTTTCCGCTCGATCACCATCCCGCTGATCCGCGGCGCGCTCTCCTTCGTCCTGGTCATCACCGTCATCAACTCGGTCCAGGCCTTCGACCAGGCCTATGCCCTGACCGGCAGCAACGGCGGCCCCGAGACCGGCACCTACGTCCTGGGAATCATGCTGTTCCAGAACGCCTTCCGCTTCTACGAGGTCGGCTACGCCTGCGCCCTGGCCTGGGTGATCTTCGCAATCCTGCTGGCCTTCACCCTGATCCAGCAATGGCTGGCCCGACGATCCGAGGTGGAGCTTTGAGCCGCGGCGGAGTGGTGCGGCGCTTGGTCGCCGCGGCACTGACCTATCTGGCGTTGATCGTGGTGGCGTGGTGCGCGCTGACCCCGATCCTGTGGTCCGTCTCGGCCTCCCTGAAGTCCGACGGTGAGCTGACCGACGCGGCGCCCCTGCCGGCGCACCCCCAATGGTCCAACTACCGAGAGGCTTTCGACGCCATCCCGCTCGGCCGCATGCTGCTCAACACCGTCGTCTACGCCGCCTGCGTGACCGCCGGCCAGGTCTTCTTCTGCTCTCTGGCCGGATACGCCTTCGCCCGCCTGCGTTTCGCCGGCCGCGAGGTGCTGTTCGTGGGCTACCTGGCCACCCTCATGGTCCCGCTCACCGTCACCGTCATCCCGCAGTTCCTGCTCATGCGGGCCTTCGGCTGGATGGACACCCCCTGGGCGATGATCGTTCCCGGTCTCTTCGGGAGCGCCTTCGGCACGTACCTGATGCGCCAGTTCTTCCGCACCCTCCCCATCGAATTGGAGGAGGCGGCCATTCTCGACGGCTGCACCCCGTGGCAGACCTATTGGCGAGTCCTGTTGCCGCACACCAAACCGGCGGTCATGGTGCTGGCGGTCCTCACCTGGATCACCGTCTGGAACGACTTCCTCTGGCCCCTGATCATGATTCAACGCAACGACTACGCGACCGCCACCCTGGGTCTCGTCCGGCTCCAGGGGCAGTACTCGACCAACTGGCCGCTGCTCATGGCCGCGGCCACGGTCATCCTGCTGCCACTGCTGCTGCTCTATGCGCTCGCT
Source organism: Nocardia sp. NPDC059154 (assembly GCF_042755705.1). Classification (NCBI taxonomy): domain Bacteria; kingdom Bacillati; phylum Actinomycetota; class Actinomycetes; order Mycobacteriales; family Nocardiaceae; genus Nocardia; species Nocardia sp. NPDC059154. The sequence continues at coordinate 20,883 of NZ_JBHZCS010000028.1, read as the reverse complement.
CAGCGCGCCTTCGTCCGCGGCGTCGCCCTCTCCGGCCTGGGTGGCCGCTGATAGGCAGGACCGGTAGCTGGTCGAGCATGCGCTGGGCACATGCCCGACCCACCGGCTAGCCGACCCGTGCCGCTTCGCGGCTGAGGATCCGTTCGCGTTGTTCTTCGAACCGGATGACATCGCGACCGAGTTTCTCGAGGTACTGGTCGAGGTGTTCGCGACTGCGTTCGCCGCGCGCGGTGAAATCGGTGCGCGTGAAGACGTTCCAGATGCGCAGGACCGGCAACAGGACCTCGTCCAAGTGCTGGCGCAGATCGTAGATTCCGTGCTTGACCATCAGGACGCCGTTGCGACGCCAGTTCGGCATTCCGGTGCCCGGCATGGCGAAGGTATTCACGATCTTGGTCACCGACTCCATCGCCTGGTCGGGAGCGATGTCGAAGGCGGCACCGGTGATGTTGCGATAGAACATCATGTGCAGGTTCTCGTCGGCCGCAATGCGTTGCAGCATCCGGTCGGCGATCGGGTCGTCGCAGACCCTTCCGGTGCTGCGATGACTGACACGGGTGGCCAACTCCTGGAAGGTCACGTACGCGACCTGATCGAGGACGCCGCCGAAGCCATCCGGCGCGTGGACGCCGCGGGTCAGGTGCACCATCCGGTCGTTCTCCAGCGCGACGGGGTCGACAGCGCGGGTGCACACCAGGTAGTCCCGCATGGCGATCGCGTGGCGGTTCTCCTCGGCGGTCCAGCGGCCGACCCAGGTGCCCCACGCGCCGTCCCGGGAGAAGTTCTCGGCGATCACCCGGTGGTAGGAGGGCAGGTTGTCCTCGGTCAGCAGGTTCGTGATCATCGCGACCCTGGCGACCTGGGAGAGCCGTGACTGCCCGGGCTCCCAATCGTCGCCACCCATGGCCGCGAAGTTGCGGCCCTCGCTCCAGGGCACATAGTCGTGCGGACACCAGTCCTTCGCCGTGGACAGATGCCGGTCGATATTGGCCGCGACAACCGGCTCCAATTCCGTCAGTAACTCGATTTGCGTCAAGTCCCTAGCCATACAGCGCCTTTCGGATTCGGTGGAAAAAACCACGGAACATACCGCTGTTCATGCATCGCTGACTGCGCGGCATCGCCGCGCCTATACCCTAGACGGACACGATGGGATTGGGGCGTATCCGGCCCCACCAGTCGAACCGCCGAGACGAATTTGCCGCATTTGTCACGACCATCACGCAATGCCGCCGAGTGGTTCGACTACGGCGTGTACGCCGCCACGGCCGGCTACCTCACGTCCGCCTTCTTCCCGGGCACCCTCGGCACCGGTGGCCACCCCGCCGGGCGGCCTGCGCCCGGTGCTGACCACCTACCGGTGCGAACTGCTCACCCTGATCGGGCTGGTCGCCTGCGCTTTCCTGCGCGAAACCGCTGGAACCTCATTGCACGGCACCGAGATCCCCGCCGCCGAGCGCACACCCGTCGCGAGCACGAGCCGCGAACTGCCCTCCCTCAGTGCGGAAGGTTGACGGCACGCCGGTGTGGGTAAAGAACCCAGCATCCGTCGTTGTCGACCACTGGGGGAAATGTGCCCGAACCTGACGGTCAACTCTCCGAAATCTCCACCACCGCTCCGACATTCGTGTTCGTCCACGGCTTGACGAGCAACAGTTTCTTCTGGACGCCTGTAGTGCGCGAACTGGCATTGCTCGGACACCGCAGTCTGCCGGTGGATCTGCCCGGCCACGGGCTCGACGCCTCGATACCGCTGTCGTATCAGGCGCAGGACATTGCCGCATTCGCCACCGGGCCGTCGCCGATGGCGGCAATCACCGTGCAGGACAATGTCACCCACGTCATCGACGCGGTGCGGCAGGTGCGGCGGCACGGCCCGGTGATCCTGGTCGGCCACAGCCTCGGCGGCATCACGATCGGTCTGGTCGGCAATGCCATACCCGAAGCCATTCACCGCATCGTCTACCTGTCCGCCTTCTGCCCGTCCACCCCGGACGCGCCCAGCGCCATGGCGCTGAGCCAGACTCCCGAAGCCTTGAAGGACGTCCCGATCCCGAATCCGGACCATTCGCTGTTTCTCGGAATGGAGCCGGTATCCCGCGGCCTCATCCGATTCAACCTGCGTTCGGCCGATCCCGAAGCGCTCGAGGATTTCCGGGTGACCAATATGCCCGAGGCCACGCTCGAGCAGATGCTCCTGGTACTCAACTTCGGAATGCAGCCCGAGGACGGCGCACAAACCAATTTCGCCGACGCCCGGGTCGAGGCCGACACCTGGGGACGAATTCCCCACAGCTACATACGTCTCACCCGGGACAATGTCATCTCCGCGGCACTGGCCACGAAAATGATCGACGACGCCGACCGCCTCACCCCGGACAATCCCTTCGATGTGCACAGCCTGGAGGCCGGGCATGCCGGTGTCATGTTCCGGGCTCGCGAACTGGCGGCCATCCTCGACCAGCTCGTCTGAACCGATGACGAAGGCCGCCAATTGGTTTCGTCTCGGCGGCGTCGCTCGCGCCGAGGCTGGCCAGGAGGCGGAGGTTGTCGTGGGCGGCCGTGCCGGTGGCGGCCGACTGCGTGACGAGTTTCGTTCCGGTGGCGTCGGGGAGCGCGAAGTTTTCCTGGTGCAGTTCCAGGTAGCCGACCAGGGGATGGTTGTACGCCTTGCGCCCGTGGGTGCGGCTACGGACGTCGGCGCGTGCCCAGAGGCGGCGGAAGCGTTCGCTGCGCATGGCGAGTTCGCCTATGAGAGAGGCCAGTTCGGAGTCGTCGGGGTGGCGGCCCGCCGACAGGCGCAGGTGGCCGACGGTGTCGAGCGTGCAGCCATCCCAGTCGGCGAACAGGGCGCGGCCTTCGTCGGACAGGAAGACGTGCCGCGCGATGTTCAATCCCTGCGCGCGGCGGCCGTACAGCAGATCGGCGTGCCGATTCGCGGCGAGCACCGTCATGCGGTGATCGATGAGGAACGCCGGGGCATCGGCGACGAGGTCCAGCACCCGCAGCAGCTCGGGGCCGTGCGCTCGTCCAGATACGGCCCAGACCTGTCGCCTGTGCGTAGACGCAGCCGCGATTCAATCGCTGAGCAGGAGGGCGGCGACGGCCTCCGGGGACTCGGCATGTCGGTGGGTGGACCGAAAATGCCCAGTGGAAGCGGAGATTCGGCGGTTCTTGTGGTCGTGCGTCATCCGTCTGCGAGGCGCTGGATGGCGGCGCTCAGCCAGGCCTGGAGGTCGGCTGGGTCGCCGAGTTCGGATCGCAGGACGCGGCGGCGGGTCGAGACGCCGAGTACGAAGGCGTCGATCGCGGCGGCCCGGTTGTAGGCGTCCGCGTCGTCGAGGCCGCTGTCGCGCAGGTAGCGGTGCAGCGGCTCCAGTGAGTTCGTGTCGAGGAAGCCGGCCAGCGCCTCCGCGGCCTCCGGGCGCTCGCCGGACGCGCGTTGCAGGACGAGCAGCGGATCCTGTCCGGGCGCATCGAACCAGCGGTGGACGATCATCGCCGCGAGGCGCGCACCCAGGGCGGAACGG
>NZ_JBHZCS010000028.1:0-17343 GCF_042755705.1 Nocardia sp. NPDC059154 | reverse complement strand
GAACGGTCGCCGTCGAAGGAGCTGGAGACCGGGATCTCCACCTGGGTGGCCGCCAGGAAAAGGCCGTCCTTGCCGCCGAAATAGCGCGTGATGAGGTTGGGTGACACGCCGGCCGCGTCGGCCACACCCTTGACCGTGATCGCCGCGTACCCGCGCTCGGCGAACTGGCGTTGCGCGTGCTCCAGGATCCGCTGACGGGTGGCAGCCGCATTGCGCAAACTCATGTGTATGAGGATACACATCATGTGTACGCTGATACACATGAGTGACGAGATGCGGGAACGACTCCGGCGGACGCGGCGCGTCACGACCCCGTGGAGCGACGACGAAACGCGCGGCATCACCGGCACCCGCCTCGACGAACTACTCGAACACTGGGCCGATGGATACGACTGGGACGTACATGAACGGCGTATCCGCGAATTCCCTTGGGTGACAGTGCGAACAGCCGACACCGATCTGCGTGTGATCCACCAGCGGTCCGCCGATCCCGGCGCCCCGGTCGTCGTGCTGCTGCACGGCTGGCCGGACTCGGTGCTGCGGTTCGAACGCGTCCTGCCTCTGCTCACCGACATGCACGTGGTGGTTCCGGCGCTACCGGGCTTCCCGTTCGCGCCCCCGCTCACCACGCCCGGTATGTCGGTCAACCGGATCGCCGGCATCGTCGCGAACGCTCTCCATGAGCTCGGTTACTCGCGGTACACGGTCTCCGGCGGCGATGTGGGCGGCACGGTCGCGGAGATTCTTGCGGCCGAACACCCGGATCGCGTGGCGGCCCTGCACCTTACGAACATCGCCCCGCGGCGTGCGCTCACCGCTGATCCGGCGACACTCGCACCCGACGCGGCCGCCTACCTCGACCGCTCGGCGCAGTGGTTCCGCACCGACGGCGGATACATAGCGGAGCAGTCGACCCGGCCGAACACCCTCGCCGTCGCCCTCGGCGACTCACCCGCCGGACTCGCAGCGTGGCTTGTCGAGAAACTCGAGTCCTGGTCCGATAAATCGGCTTTCACCACCGACGAACTCCTCACATGGGTCACCGCCTACTGGGCCACCGGCACGATCGGCACCTCGTTCGCCACCTACGTCGAACCGGTCACCCTCCCCGCCCGCATCGACACCCCAACCGTGCTCTCGGTCTTCCCACACGACATCAAGCCCGAGCCACGAAGTTACGCCGAAGCCTTCCTGAACATTCGCGACTACGTGGAACATCGCGCCGGCGGCCACTTCGCGGCCTGGGAACAACCCGAGGCTTACGTCGGCGACATACGTCGCGCCATCGAGCTGGGCAGCTGAAACGACGCGTGCGAATGCTCCACCACTGCAACGCCACACGCCCACACACCTCCGGTCGGCAGTCGACACCGTGACCCGGGTTGGTGGTGGAAGTTTCTCGGCGCGGCGGCTACGGGTCAGCTATCGGGCACTGAATAATGCTGTGGATGAGCGCGATCCGGTGGAATCGTCGATCGGTGTTGGCTTCGATGGCCGTGCTGTCGGCCGGGGCTGGGCTCGGCGGTCGAACCGCGATCGCGCGGGCGGCGGCGACTACGCGGTACACGATGACCGCGTTCACCAATAGCAGTGATACCGACCTGTACGTCTATGAATCCGAGGACGCGGCAAACTTCACGTTGCTGCGGGCCGGCGCCTACCGCCCGGCCGCCGGGCTGGTGCGGGATCCCAGTTTGCTCCGGCACACCGACGGGGCCTACTACATCGCGTACACCACTGCCGGAGACGGTCACACCATCGGATTCGCCCGTAGCACCGACCGCCTCACCTGGACTCACCTGTCGGATTATCCGGTCCCGGTGCCGAGCGCCGAAGCTGCTTGGGCGCCAACATGGTTCGACCTCATTCTCGGATATGTCGGGGTGCTCGTCTCCATCTCGCAGGGGCATGGCTTCCGGCCCTATCTGATCGTCACGGCCGATCCGGCCCGGCCGGTGTGGAGCCCGCCGACTCCGCTCGCGGGGATCGGGCCGCAGCACCCGGGGCACCTCGGCTATATCGACACTGCCGTCGTGGCGCGTGACGGCAGCTACTACGCCTTCACGAAGAACGAATCCAGCAAGTACATCGAGCTTGCGGTCGCTACTACGCCGCTGGGGCCATACCGGTTCATCGGCACCGGCGACTGGGCCGGCTGGGGTGCACCGCGGGAGGGTCACTGTGTGATCGAACTGCCCGACGGAGGGCACCGGATCTACTTCGACGCCTACACCGAGAAGAAGTACTTCTACAGCGACAGCCACGACGGATTCCACACCTGGACCGCACCCGTCGAGCTTCCAGGATTGTCCGGAACCGTCCGCCACGTCACGGTCCTGCCCGAACCTGCGGGCACCCAGTAGTGCTCACCACACTGGCAATCGCTGCTGACTCATCGGTGAAGTTCACGGGTAGGTGGCGGCCGCGTAGCGGTGGGCGAGGGTGCGGATATGGGTGACGAGTTCGGGTGGGTCGGTCACGCGGAAATCCATCATCAGCATGCTGAGGTAGATGGCGATGGTTTCCAGGCGGTCGGCTCCGGTCAGCAGGAGGCAGGAGGTGTCGTCGAGGGGTTCGACCACGCCGACTGTCGGGTTGATGCGGGCTATGACGGTTTCGGCGGGGGCCAGAACCGTGACGCGGGCGTGGACTTGCCAACCGGTGGAGGCTATTTCGCGCAGGACGAAGGCGACGAGGTCGGAGTCGGGGAGTGGGCGTGGAGCGAAATGGCGTGTGCCGGGGAGGATTTCGGTGATCGACGCCACCGGGAGTGCCTGCCAGGAGTGGGAATCGAGACTGTAGGCGACCAGGTACCAGCGGCGTTGCCAGCTGATCAACCGGTAGGGCTCGAGTTCGGTGGCGTCGGCGCGCAGGGTGGTGGTGGCGCGGATTGCGGTGGCGAGGGTGGCGAGGGTTTCGGCGGAGACGGGGGCGTCGGGTTCCCGGGAGCCGGTGACGGCGGGGCCGATGTCCGTGACGGAACGCAGTGCGGTGACCTTGCGTTGCAGGCGTTTCGGGAGGATGCGGTCCATCTTCGCCTGGGCGCGTTCGAGATTGGCGTGGATGTCGGCGATGCCGGTGCTGCCGTCGGCAGCCACGTTCATGGCGACGGCCACCGCGACGGCCTCGTCGTCGTCCAGCAGCAGCGGGGGCATGGTGGCGCCCTGGCCGAGGCGATAGCCGCCGACCGGGCCGCGGTCGGCGTGCACCGGGTAGCCGAGTTCGCGCAGGCGCGCGATGTCCTGGCGGAGGGTGCGGTCGGTGACGGAGAGCCGTTCGGCCAGTTCACGGCCGGTGAGGGTGCGCTCCTGGAGCAGGGACAGCAGGCGCAGCAAACGGGTTGTGGTGGAGGTCACACAGCGCCCTTCCGTCCGGCCGGATGATTAGGAAGAAAACCAGCCTAATCGGGTCATACCTTTATCTCAACGGATCGAAACGACCTGAGAGGCAAGAACAATGAGCGCCAACCCGCAGACCGGCAACTCGCCCGCCACCGTCCTCGCCCCGGCCTGGCGCGAGGTCCTCGCGGCGTCGCACCGCGCGCTCGCCGAGGTCGTGGCCGGTGTGGGCGCGGACCAGTGGGACAACCCCACCCCGTGCTCGGAATGGACTGTGACGCAGGTGGTTCAGCACGCGGCCGGTGATCAGCTGGCCTACGCCAAGTTCCTCGGCATCGGTGACGGCCCGGCCTACAACCCGTTCGAGCCCTCCGGTCACATCGACGGCGGTGCGGTCGAATTGGTCTCCGCCGCAATCGAACCCACCGCCACCGCCTGGGCCACCGTCACCGACGGCACCGAGACCGTGCCCACCCCGCTGCCGCACGGCGAGCTCCCCACCCCGGTGGCCGCGGTCATGTGCGCGCTCGACGCCGCGGTGCACGCCTGGGACATCGCCATCGGCACCGGGCAGCCCTCGCCGCTCACCGAGGAACTGGCCGGACACCTGCTCACCGCCGCCCGCGGCCTCGTCGAGCCGCTGCGCGACTACGGCGTCTTCGCGCCCGTCGTCACCGAACTGCCCGCGACCGGCACCCCGGTGGCGGACGAACTGCTGGCCTACCTCGGCCGCAACCGCGGGCCTGACGGACCGGCCCCGGACCTGCGGTGACGGAGCGGGCCGCCGGTCCGGGTAGACTCCCACTCTCGTGAGTCTCACCCTCGGAATCGTCGGCCTGCCCAACGTCGGAAAGTCGACGCTGTTCAACGCTCTGACGCGCAATGACGTGCTGGCCGCGAACTACCCGTTCGCCACCATCGAGCCGAATGTCGGCGTGGTGCCGCTGCCGGATCCGAGGTTGAACACGCTGGCCGGCATCTTCGGCTCCGAGCGCCTCGTCCCCGCGGTGGTGTCGTTCGTCGACATCGCGGGCATCGTGAAGGGCGCCTCCGAGGGCGCGGGCCTGGGCAACAAGTTCCTCGCCAATATCCGTGAGGCCGATGCCATCTGCCAGGTCGTGCGCGTCTTCGCCGACGACGACGTGATCCACGTCGACGGCAAGGTGGACCCGCTGTCCGACATCGAGGTGATCGAGACCGAGCTCATCCTGGCCGACCTGCAGACCCTCGAGAAGGCCGTGGTCCGTCTCGACAAGGAAGCCAAGGTCAAGAAGGACCGCAAGCCGGTCGCCGATACCGCCAAGCAGGCGCAGGAGATCCTCAACAGCGGCAAGACCCTGTTCGCCGCGCGCGACCAGCTGGACACCGAGCTGCTGAAGGAACTCTCGCTGCTCACCATCAAGCCGTTCCTCTATGTCTTCAATGCCGACGAGTCGATCCTCACCGACGAGGACAAGAAGGCCGAGCTGAAGGCCGCCGTCGCCCCCGCCGACGCGGTGTTCCTGGATGCCAAGGTCGAGGCCGAACTGCTCGAGCTGGACGAGGAATCCGCCCTCGAACTGCTGGAGTCCATCGGCCAGACCGAGCCGGGCCTGCACGCCCTGGCCCGCGCCGGCTTCCACACCCTGGGCCTGCAGACCTACCTCACCGCCGGTCCCAAGGAAGCCCGCGCCTGGACCATCCACCAGGGCGACACCGCCCCCAAGGCCGCCGGCGTCATCCACACCGACTTCGAACGCGGCTTCATCAAGGCCGAGATCGTCGCCTTCACCGACCTCGTCGAGGCCGGCTCCATGGCCGCCGCCAAGTCCGCCGGCAAGGTCCGGATGGAAGGCAAGGACTACGTCATGGCCGACGGCGACGTCGTCGAATTCAGATTCAACGTCTGAGCCTCTGCGAAGAAATAGGGCAGCGCGGGTATCGCTGCTGGTAGAGACTCTGCTGAGCCCCCATTCGGTGTCCGGGTGGGGGCTCAGTCGTTTCTCCAGCGCCCCGTGCTGGCCGGTTCGGTCAGCACGGTATGCGGCATGAGCGTGTGTTGGGAAGCTATTCGCTGGCGGTTGGGTCGGCTTGTGCGTCGTTGACGGTGTTGGCGTAATCGATCTCGGCCATATGATCCTCGGCCCAGGTACGCAAAGCCGCCAAGGGGATCTCCAGAGACAAGCCAAGTTCGGTGAGCCGGTAGTGCACGCGTGGTGGCACTGTCGGCTCCACTCGACGGGTGACCAGACCGTCGCGGGCCAGGTTGTGCAGGGTCACCGACAGCATCTTCTGGGATACACCGGGCATTCGCCGCCGCAGCTCGGCGAAGCGCACCTCACCCGGGGCGGCCTGCGCGAGGACCTTGACCACCATCGACGTCCATTTGGTGCCGATGCGGTCCAGCAATTGCCGTGTCGGGCATTGGGAATCGAACAGATCACCACGAACCGGCGTCTTCGCGTGCGCTGATCGAGTAGTCACCTGGACCTCACCACCTGTAGCCGAAGTGCCTTCTTGGCAGCCTAACTGAGGTTACCTACCGTTTCCTGGTAACCAACGGTAACCGCAAGGAGGTCCCATGACCCACACACCACCGCTGCAAACCGCCCCTATCGAGCTGCGCCGGATCGAGACCAACGGCATCCGCGCCAACGTCGCCATCGCCGGCGCCGGCCCCGCAGTCGTTCTGCTGCACGGCTTTCCCCATACCTGGCGACTCTGGAGCGAGATCATCGGCCCGCTGTCCGAGCACTACCGGATCATCGCCCCGGACCTTCGTGGGTTCGGCGCCACCAGCCGTGCATCAGACGGCTACGACGCCACCACGCTGGCCGCCGATACGGCCGGGATCCTCGATGCCCTCGGCGAACCCACCGCGGCCGTGGTCGCGATCGATGTCGGCACCCCGGTCGCTGTCCTGCTCGCCCTGCGCCACCCCGACCGGGTGCGACGGCTGGTGGTCATGGAAGCCTTGCTGGGCACGCTCCCCGGCGCCGAGGACTTCCTCACCGCGGGTCCGCCGTGGTGGTTCGGCTTCCACGCCGTCCCCGGTCTCGCCGAAACGGTCCTGCCCGGCCACGAGGCACAGTATGTCGAATGGTTTCTCACCACCGGCACTCGTGGCCGAGGTGTGCGGGCCGATATCCGCGACGCATTCGTCGATGCCTACACCGGTGAAGACGCCCTACGTTGCGCCTTCTCCTACTACCGGGCACTACCGACCAGCGCACGACAGATCGATCACGCCGTGGCAGCCGACCGACTCACCACACCCACCCTGGCGATCGGTGCCCACCCGGTCGGCGACGCACTCGAGCGGCAACTACGCCCTATCGCCGATACCCTTGCGGGACACGTCATTCCGGATTGTGGCCACATCATCCCGCTGGACCGTCCGCAAGAACTGCTCAACCTCATAACCCCCTTCCTCGCCGCCGACCAACCTGCCTGACCCCGTTACGGCGGCCCCGCGCGAAGACCCGGCTCGGTCAGCGGGGTAGTCGGTCGGCGTGCGTGTTCGGCTGACTTCGGCGGTAACCCGTGTGCCCGTAGATTAGGACATAGGCACTCGTGCATTTGGTGGCCTGAGTGAAAGCTCAACGGGCAGAATAGATGTCATGACTGAGTTTGCGCTCTCAACGGATGCGCAGCGCAGCACCGCCAGTGTTTAGAGGTTGGGGACCACAACAGTGGGTGACCATTTCTTCGCGCACGGCGCGAAGGAAGGCGATATCCCTTTCTTCGGCATGTGATTCAGCGGATGCCGGGCGTGCGCGGGTCCGGACCGAGGCAGGCTTGAATGACGCAGCCCGGCGCGGTATCCGCGAACGGCGGTGCCAACGGGTAGTTCAGGCAGCTGAAGACATTGCAGCCCGGATATGCCGCGGGCCCGACGCCGAAGACCGCGATCAGCAGATCCGTATCCACGTACCCGCTCGAATCCGCGCGCAGCGGCGGTTCGACATACGGACCGGGATCGGGCACCAGAGGGTCTTGGAATGCCGCGAACAATCTGCGGAAGAATTCGTGCGCCAGCTCCGTGGTGTCCTCCAGAGCCTCCTCGATGCCCTGGTTGCTGACACTTCCGAAGACTCCGGTCCACACCACCGTCAAATCCAGACTCGGCACGATGAAGACGTTCTGCATGCCGCCTCCGACCATGAAATACACGTCAGCGGGCTGGAAGTCCTGGAACTCTTCGCATCCCAGGCCGATCCAGAGCAGGTAGCCGAAGCACTTGTTCGCTGGTGACGGCTGGCGTGCCATGCGCAGATAAGTCTCGGAGACGAGTTGCTGTGTGCCCCAGCGCCCGTCATTGCTCACCAGCAGACCGAGCTTCGCGAAATCGTTCGGCGGGATCATCAGATGGGCATAACCGTAGGTGTGCCCGGCGCGATCGCGCGCCCAGTAATAATCACCGCGTTCGATGCCGAGCGGATCGAAAAGCGCACGCTGCGCGAACTGCTGCAACGGCTCGCCGATGGCCAACTCGATGACATAGGCGAGCAGATCGACATCGCGCTCGCTGTAGCTGAATACCGCACCCGGCGGATTGTCCAACGGCACCCCGAGCGCCTGCACGGCACCATTCGGATCGATCGAAATCACCCCGGTGACACCCTCGGTAAGTATATCCGCCGCCAGGCCCGACGATTCGGTCAGCAGATTCTCCACTGTGATCGACCGATGCCGCTCATCACCGAGTCCGGACGGCAGATACCGATCGATCGGCGCCTCGAGATCGAGTTTCCCCTGATCCCAGGCTATTCCGGCGAGCAGGGAGACAACGCTCTTCGTCGCACTCCAGATATTCCACGCGACATCGCCGGTCTCGCCGTTCGTCGGCCCCTCACCGATCAGGCAGTTGTGCCGGAACACCTGCACATTCAACCGATTACGCCCACTGGCGAACGCCAAGGCGTCCGCGAGCAGCCCCGAATCCAGTCCAACCTGTTCCGGAGCCGCCCGTTCCGGGTCCCGCCCGGACGACACCTCACACGACCGCTGCTCGGCGGACGCGGCCTGCGCACCCCCAGCGAAAACGCTCCCAGCGACCATCGATATCGCCGCAATTCCGGCCAGGAATCGGTAGATGCGACCCATAGCTCGAGGCTATCGCCCCCGGCAGTGCCAGAGCGGACAACAGGCTGAATAAGGTTCAGCCGAATGCAAACCGGGCGTACCGCTCAACGTCGAATATTCCAAGATTCCTCTTTGAGGACATCAGCGGCGTGTTCGTGCCGTGAACCCATCCTGCGCCCATGACGAGGACCGTGAGCCCGGTCAGTACCGACGCTGTAGGCGGTGACGATCCGACGAGGACCGTTGGGGTCGGGGTCGATCTTCATGCACGTGTCCTGGTAGGCCGACACCCCGGACACCATGAACGCCCGGGGTGTGGCTCCTTGGTAGGGGGTGGACAGCTGGGGAGCAACGGTGTATGGCTATTGATGAAGTGCCGATCATCCACCTGAGGGATCCAATACCCCTTGTTGGGGAGGCGGGATCAACCGCTTCGAGGCGAGCGACGATGGATAAGGACCTCGGCGCGAGCGCATTCGACCCCGGTGCCGCCCGCGCGACTGCAACGCAGACCGCGTTGACGACTCTGGTTGCCCAGTTCGCCGAGGACTGGCATTCATCGAGCGAACCACCTGATCTGTCGATCCACCTGCCGGCCGAGCCGGCGCTGCGGCGGACCACGTTGATCGAACTGATCAAAGTGGATCTGCACGAACAGTGGCGGCGTAGCGACGACGCGCTGCGCCTTGCCGACTATCGCGAACAGTTCCCGGAACTGGGCACTGCCCCGCTGCCGCCGGATCTCATCTACGAGGAGATCAGTGCCCGCAGCTGTCGCAACGACATCGACCTCACCGAGTACGAGCACGACTATCCGGCCCAAATGGCCCGCATCACCGAGACTTTCGATGTCGGCGGCGTGCGCAGCACGCTGCTGGCCGACCCCACGGCAGTCGATGCTCTCGACTCCATCAATACGGGCACATCCCTGGACGATTTCGATCTGCTGCTGCCGCTGGGCCGCGGCGCGTTCGCGCGCGTATTCCTGGCTCGGCAGCGATCGCTGAGCCGACTGGTAGCTGTGAAGATCTCCCGCGACCACGGCGCCGAACCGCAGACGCTGGCCCAGCTCGACCACGACCATATCGTCCGCGTCTTCGATCAGCGTCAGATCACTGAACAGCATCTGAAGTTGATGTACATGCAGTACGTGCCCGGCGGCACCCTGCTGGGCGTGCTGCGACTGCTGCGGCGCACTCCACCGGCCGGACGCAGCGGCAAGCTGCTGCTGGCGGCTATCGACGCCGCCACCACGACCACGGGCGTGCTCGCGCCGCAGCCCTCGCCCGCACGCGCGGAACTGGAACAGCTCACCTGGCCGGAAACCGTGGCCTGGCTGGGCGCCCGGCTGGCCGCCGCGCTCGACTACGCCAATCGCCACGGTGTGCTGCACCGCGACATCAAACCCGCAAATGTGCTGTTGACCGCCGACGGTCAGCCCAAGCTGGCCGATTTCAACATCAGCTTCAGCCGGCATCTGCCTGGTGCGAACCCCGTCGCGTACTTCGGCGGCTCCCTGCGCTACATGTCCCCCGAACAGCTCGAGGCCTGCCACCCCAACGTGGCCACCACTGCCGCCGATCTGGACACCCGCAGCGACCTCTACGCACTGGCGGTGGTCCTGTGGGAACTGCTCACCGGACTGCGACCGTTCGACGACGGAGACCGGGCCGGCGAATCGGAGCAATCGCTGCAGGCGATGATCGATCGCCGCCGCCGGCCCGTCGACGCGACTATGGAGGCCGAGCTGCCCCCTGACTGCCCGGCCCTACTGCGTCACGCACTGCTCACCTGCCTTGCGCCCGACCCCGCCGACCGCTACCCCAGCGGTGCCGAACTGGCCCAGCGGCTCGAATTGAGCCAGGACCGGGCCGCCCGTGACCTGGTCGACCCACCCGCACACAGCCTGCGGGCACGGCTGCGCATGCGGCCGATTCCGGTGGTGCTTCCGACAGGCATGTTCGGCCAGGTCGCGGCCGGACTGTACCTTTCGGCGCACAATGTCCGGCTGATCCAACTCGAACTGGGCTCCGAGGCTGCCGGGCGGCTGACCCACCTGGGTTACGTGGTGATCGCGATCTCCTATCCGATCGCCATCGCCGGACTGCTGTACTGGTGTCGCAACGTCTTCCTAGTGCCCGACGGCCTGCGCCGCGGCAAACACTTCGACGAGACCACCCTCGCCCGTGCGCGCGCCGACGCCCTCGCCTGCGGCGACCGGATCGCGGCAGTCGCGTTCACCGGATGGATCCTGGCCATGGGCATCTTCCTGGTGAAACTGCTGTCACTGGGGCCGCTGCCGGGCGGGCTGCTGGCTAATCTGATCGCCTCGAGCCTCGTCGCAGCCACGGTAGCGGTCGTGTACACGTACTTTCCGGCCACCTTCTTCGTGCTGCGCTGGTACTACCCGGGTTTGGTCGCCGCCGGGCACCTCGCCCCCGACGACGCCACCCGGCTGCATCGGCTGATCCAACGCAGCCGTGTGTATCTCGGTGTGGCGGCATCGGTTCCGCTGATCGGCGTGCCGTTAGGGCTGATGTTCTTGACTCCGCAACAGCAGCACACGGTGATCGGCTCGATGGTAGCCCTCTGTGTCGGTGGGCTTGTCGCCTTCGCCGTCGCCCTGCGCACCTTCTACGCCCTGCAATCGGATCTGGCGGCTCTCAATCGCATCGTGAATCCCCATTCTCACGTCTGACCGATGGATGGCCATACGACCGAGATCGGCTGATCTCGAGCCGGTGTGAAGGACATTCACATTCGACCAGCGGCGCGCTGGCGTAGGCGGGAGCCGCTGCCGTACTACCACTTTCGGTACTGACGTATCCCGCGTTCCAATGCGACCACCTGGGATGTCGATGGTGACAGCGCATCGGCGGGAGCGTTCTTCGATGAGCTGGGCCAGACCGTCTAGCACTCGCGCCAGGCCGAATTCGTAGGCGCTGTATGCGTTTTGTAGGCACTGTCGTGATTTTGGCCGACGGCGGTGCCGACACGGGCGGACAACGGATATTGCTCGGGGTCGAAGACCGATTCCAGGACCGGGGCGGCGCGCTGCCACCACTCGTGTTCGGACGTGTTGCTGTCGGCGGCGGCCCACTGGGTGTCGATGGCGATGCGGGCGACGGAGTTCACGAAACCGAGTACATAGGTGAGCGCCGCGTCCATCGTGAGGTCGTCGAGGCCGAGGCCGAGGCCGTGCAAGGCGCTCAGTTCATGGTCTATTTGGCGGCCTGGCCCGGACCTGGCGGCAGGCGGGTGGTCGGGACGTAGGCGACCCAGGGGTGGTGGGCCAGAATCTCCCAGTGTTCTCGGCCGCATCGTCGTAATGCGTTGCCGCCATGGCATTCCGGTGAGATCGGTGCGCGGCATCTGCTTGAACACGGCGTCCAACTCAACTCGCCATGAGCGCGTACTCGAGTTCGCTAGAGCCAGCGGGGGCGATGTGGCCGGGGGATCGATCTCGAGGCGGCACCGGCGCCGTCTCGGACCGACCGGTTCGAGATCTCGTATGGCCGGTGTCCGCGCCTATGCTTATTGAGAGGTTTCTGTTGCCAGTGCGGGTGCCCGAATAGCGGGCTGGGTGTTTGCTGGTCGGGTGTCGGATTGAGGGTGTTCCCGGAAGGGAGGGGTCCTCAGCGATGGGCGCTTCGTTGGAGTCGGGGGGAGTGTTCGCCGGCTATCGGATCCTGCGTCGGCTCGGTGCGGGTGGTATGGGCACGGTGTATATGGCTGAGCATCCGAATCTGCCGCGCCTGGTCGCTCTGAAGGTGCTCAACCGTGCTCTGACCGATGACGAGGATGTGCGTGCCCGGTTCCTGCGAGAGGCCGATACCGCTGCCCGGCTGGACCATCGGAATATCGTCACCGTCTACGACCGCGGCAACGAGGGTGGTCAGCTGTGGATCGCGATGCAGTATGTCGACGGCAGCGACGTGGCCGAGCTGCTGCGAGGTGGGGGGCTGCCGGTCGGGCGGGCGGTGTGGATCGTCACCGAGACCGCGGCTGCGCTCGATTACGCCCACGGGCACGGGGTGTTGCATCGTGACGTGAAACCGGCCAACATCCTGTTGACCGACGCGTCGCGCGGTGAACCCGAGCGGGTGTTGCTCGCGGACTTCGGTATCGCCAAGGCCCTCGATGAAACCGGCGGTTTTACTCGCAGCGGCATGCTCCTGGCGAGTCTGCAGTACGCCGCGCCCGAACAATTCGATATCGGTGCGACGATCGATCACCGTGTCGACGTGTACGCCCTGGGTGCGACGCTGTACCGGATGCTCACCGGGGCGCTGCCGTATCCCGGGAGCACCCCCGCGCAGCTGATGTACGGGCATTTGAGCCTGCCGATCCCGAAGCCCAGCAGGCAAGGCGACGTGCGTGTGCCCGAAGGTTTCGATGCCATCGTCGAACGCGCCCTGGCCAAGGACCGTGACAGTCGATACTCCAGTTGTGGTGAGCTGGCCGCTGCGGCCAACGACACGCTGGCGGCGGCATCGAAGGAGCTCACCGCGACCGTCTCATCGCCGACCGCACCGCCGAAATCCAAGATGGTGACGGGGGGCATCCCGGCAGTCGGAGGCGCCGAGCATGCGAGCACGACGGAGCCGGCGGTGGTGCCGGGGACTCCGGTCCGAAAGCGCCGCATCCGCCGCCGGTTGCTTGCGGTTGCCGCCGCGGCGGTCGCGATCATCGCTGCGGTCGCTGTGGTCCTGATGTGGCCGAAACCGCCACAGCACGGCTCGCCGGCCTTCACTGTCAGCCCGGTCGCCGTCGGGAAGAACCCGCAGGGCGTAGCGGTCGATGCCACGACACACAACGTGTACGTCGCGAATACTTTCAGCGGTACCGTTTCCGTTATCGACGGCACCACCCTCGCTGTCACCGCCACCATCGAAAACATACCGGGCGCGTGGGGTGTGGCGGTCGACCCGCAAACCCGCACCGTGTATGTGACCGACTGGGCCGACGCCGGCAAGGTGTTCGTGATCGACGCGAACACCAACACCGTCACCGCGACCATCGCCGTCGGGGCCAACGCGAACGAAATGGCGGTCGACCCCCGCAGCCATTTGGTGTATGTCACCAACTCCACCGGCGATCCGCTCGCGGAGGGCCAGACCGGTACCGGTACCAATCCACGCACTTGGTCGAAGCCGGGTTCGGTGTCGGTGATCGACCCCCGCGTCCGCGCCGTGATTGCCACCGTCGGGGTGGGTCTCCGGCCGATCGAGGTCGAGGTCGATGCCGATCGCTCGCGGCTCTACGTCGGCAATGATGCCGACAACTCCGTGTCGGTGATCGACCTGTCGACCAACACCGTGGCCGCGACCATCACGGTGGGCGCGGGGCCATTTGGCCTCGCGCTCGACCATCGCTCCGGCACCCTCTACGTCGCGAACAACGCGGGTGACTCGATATGGACGATCGACACCCACACGAACCGGGTCACCGGCATCATCCCCGTCCACCGCCCGAGCATGATTGCCCTCGACCAGGATCGCCGCATCCTCTACGTCGGGGTGCTGCCGTTGACCAACGACCCGACCACGCTCGACCTGACGCCGGTGGCGATCGACGCCGACACCCACAAGGTCACCCCCATCCCCGGGTCCGGCCGGACTACAGAGGGGGCCGCGGTGGACCCCGGCACCGGTGCCGCCTACCTCGTCGACATCATGGACAATACGGTCTACGTGGTCAGACCCTGACCGATTACCTTGCGGCCACGGGACACCCGCGATTAACAATGAGCCAGAACGACCATCCCCACCAAGATCGAACTAGTCTGAGTGTGTGGCGCAAATCACTGTCCAGCGGCGACGTGGCGGATATGTGGACCTTCTGCGCAAGTACCGCGTGTTCATCGACGGCAGCAAAGTGGGTCGCATCGGCCGTGGCGAGATGCTCACGGTCAGCGTGGACCCTGGCAGCCACGAGGTCCAACTCGAGCTCGACCGGGTGACGTCGCCGACCGTCACCGTCGACCTCGCAACCGATGAGACTCGCCAGCTGTACTGCGAACCAGGCGCCAATGCCCTCACTGCGCTGTACTACCCAATGTTCAGGCGCCGGCACTACATCAAGCTGCGCCCCACATAACTCCGTCGCTCATCGGCATGAGCGCGCACTTGAGTTCACTAGAGCCAGCCAGGCGATGCGGCCAGAGGGGTGGTCTCAAGGCGGTGCCGGCGGCGGGGTTGGCCACACCGAAACATGCCGTCACCTGCTCGGGTGTCCACCCGCCGATAGCGCAAACCAGAAGCCACATAATCGGATGGGTCCTCAGGTATTGCGGAGAACTCGATCCCGAAGAACTCGATCCCGAAAGAAGAGGTGTCCCCGAACCTGACTCCGACGTCGATATCGGAGCCGGGACCGGCACCGGCGCGGCCGCAGCCGGGCCGACCCCCACCACCAAAGCCCCCAGCGCTGACCACAAACTCAATCACATCCATTTCAAAATATTTTGCGGAATCCGCGCACCCGAGGGCCCCGAATTCCCGGGGCTCAGCCGATCCCGGATTCGGGTGGATGCGCGGTAGCCACAGCTCAGAAGTGGTCGGGCCCCGGATCGCCGGGGCTACTGGGGAGGCCGGGTACACCGCTGAGAGCTGCCGTCGATGCCGTGACCGAGAGTGAGGCGCGGACGCAAAATCGCGCGCGGCCTAGTCGGGACGAATAGCGCGGGTAGCGGCATTATCGTGCGTTGCCGCGAACGCCCGTGGTAATGGCAGATGTTGACTTCTGCAACGATTCTCGGGTCGTCGTGGTCGGTTGCGATTTCTGCGGGCGCTTTGTCCTGGTTGGACACCCGGTGGTGCGCTCTACTTCGGTGCCTGGAAGCCGCCGATCTTCTGCTCGAGTAGTTCGGCCAGCCGCAGCGGGGTGCGGTCCTCGAACATCGGACCGATGAGCTGCACTCCCACCGGCAGCCCCTCGGGGGATCGGCCCGCGGGTATGGCGGTGGCGGGCAGGCCGGGCATGGTGGCCACACCGGCCCAGACGAGCTGGTCGAAGTACGGGTACGCGACGCCGTCGATGTCGATGTGCCGGTTCTCCAGACCTCCGTTGTGGTCGTGCGGGAAGGCGGGAGTGGGCGTGATGGGGCACACCACGGCATCGAACTCGGCGAAGAGCTGCCGCCAGCCGTGGCGGTGGAGTTCGCGACGGTTGTTCGCCTCGACCCAGTCGCGGTGGCTGAGCACCATGCCGCGTAGCCGCGCCGCATCGAGACTCCGGTCGTCCGCGCTCAGGGCGGCGGCGTGGGTCTGCAGCTGTTCGTACACGTCGACGGAAAGACTTGCGGCGGCGTTCGACAGCATCAGCAGCATGTAGAGCGTCGCCGCTTCGGTCGGATCGGGCAGCAGCGGACTGTGCCTTTCGACGCGGGCGCCCTCGTCGACGAGCGCCTCGGCGACCCGGTTCACGCCCGCCCGCACCGCCGATCCGGTCGGAATGAGCGGATGGTCCTCGATGATCAGGACACGGAAGTCCGACAGCCGCGCGTGGCGCGCGGGCGGCAATGCGACGTCGTAGGCGACGCTGTGGGTCAGCGGGTCCGGTCCGGCCATTACCTCGAGCAGCAGCGTGAGGTCGCGGGCGGTGCGCGCCATCGGGCCGACGACGGCGAGGTCGAGGTCGATCGGCAGTGCCGGGGCGGGCGGCGCGACCATGCCGCGGGTCGGCGCCAGCCCGAGTGTCGGCTTGTGCGCGTAGACACCGCAGAAATGCGCGGGGGTGCGCAGCGAACCGGCGAGGTCGGAGCCGATGGACAGCGCGCCGAATCCGCACGCCAGGGCCGCCGCCGATCCGCCGGAGGATCCACCCGACGTGCGGCCGTGATCCCACGGATTGTTGGTGGTGCCGTAGATCTCGTTGAAGCTCTGGATATCTCGCAGCATCAACGGCACATTGGTCTTACCGAGCAGCACCGCGCCGGCCGCCTTCAACCGCGACACCTGTACCGCGTCCTCGGCCGGCACATAGTTCGCGTGCTGCGGCATGCCCCAGGTCGTGGGCAGCCCGGCCATGTTGTAGGACTCCTTGACCGTGACCGGGATACCGAGCAGGGGCCGGTCCTCGCCGCGGGCGCGCGCCTGGTCGGCACGATGTGCGGCGGCCCGCGCACGGTCGAAATCCGGCACACAGATCGCGTTGATCGCCTTGTCGTCCCGCTCGATACGAGCGATCGCCTCATCGGTCAGTTCCACCGATGTCACCTCACCGGCCCGCAACGCCGCCAAAAGTTCTTCTGCCGACCGAAGATTCCATTCCATGAATCCGACGTTATTGGCTTGCCGCAGAGGACATAAAATGCCGCTTCGCACAACGGGAAGGTCGAACGGGCCACCTCCACCGGCAATGTCACGCACTCGATCCGTCATCAGAGGTGGCCCACCCCAGGTCATGGCGTTGGTAGTGGGCTGGTGCCATTGGTGCAAGCCATGAAATGCCACTTCGCACAACGGGATAGATATCTCAGTACTTGTCATGTTCCTCTTGGCTGAAGGATTATTCGCGCGCCCGCTGGCCATGGCGGCGCGGCGAGTTCGGTGTCGGCCCGGAAGTTCAGGAAGCCGTCATCGGACACCCTCGCCTACTTCGCGAGGCTGCGAAACGACGTGTACCCGGACAGCTTCATCAACATCGGTATGTCCGGTCCTCGGCTACTTGACACTGGCGGTAGGGCCTGATCCCGGCCAGGATCGGGTCCAGGTGCCCGGTGAGAAGCTCCCTAATCGGCTGCCCGCCAGCGTCATTGGTGTGGATCACTATTGGCTTGCGTCTCACCGGTCACCGTGCCGGGAATGGCTGAAGAGGGGGTTGCCCAGCTCGAAGTAGCGGTGCTTCCCGCACGGACCTCGTACCCCGACACGGGAAGGACGCACCGGTGACGGTCATCATCGGAATGGACCCGCACAAACGCTCGGCCACGATCGAG
>NZ_JBHZCS010000027.1:0-126580 GCF_042755705.1 Nocardia sp. NPDC059154 | reverse complement strand
CGATCAGGCACAGGATCCGCATCCAGGCGCCCGTGGTCGGCCAGTACCTCATGCCGAAACCGAGCAGGGCCTCCAGCACAACGGTCAGCGCCCCCAAGCCCACGGCGCGCAACACCCACGCATTCATGACGATCACCTTAACCTGCGCGGCCGCCCGGCCGAACCGAATGAATTGAAACTTGTTCCAGAACCATAGCCGGAGCGGGGCCGCGGGACACAGCCGGGCCCGGCACGCTGCTACAAAGACAGCGTGAGCATCGAAGCCGTCGCCCTGCTTCAGGATCCGATCCGCAAGCGGCTCTACGACTATGTCGCGGCCGCCGGCCACGACGTGAGCCGGGACGAAGCGGCCGCGGCCGTCGAGATCAAACGGCCGCTGGCCGCCTTCCATCTCGACAAGCTCACCGAGGCGGGACTGCTGGACGCGGTGTTCCGCCGCCCGGAAGGCCGCACCGGGCCCGGTTCGGGCCGGCCCGCCAAGTTCTATCGCCGCGCCGACGCGGAGTTCGCGATCACGCTGCCGGCCCGCGACTATCGCACGGCCGCAACGATTCTCGCCGAGGTGGTCGAGCACGAGGGCTTCGAGGACGCCATCGCGAAGGCCGCCGCCGCGCACGGGCCGGCCCTCGCGGGCCGCGACCTGTTCGAGGCGCTGGGTGAGCGCGGCTACGAGCCCTATCTCGACGGCGACGCGATCCGCCTGCGCAACTGTCCCTTTCACCGCCTCGCCGTGGACTTCCCGCCGCTGGTCTGCGGCATGAATCTGGCGTTGCTGGCGGGTCCGGCGGCCGAGGCCGGCTGGACCGCGCGGATGGATCCGGCGCCGGGCAGATGCTGCGTAAGTTTCTCTAAAACCAATGCCGACTAGTTATAGTCGAGAAATGCACCTCGCACAGCTGAACATCGGGCGCATGGTCGCCCCCGAAGGCGATCCCCGGGTCGCCGAATTCTTCTCGGCCCTCGACGAGATCAATGCCGTCGCCGAATCCTCCCCCGGCTTCGTCTGGCGCATGGTGGACGGCGAATCCAACAACGCCACCTCCCTGCGCCCGTACCACGGTGAGCCGGACATGCTGGTGAACATGAGCGTGTGGGAATCGCGGGAAGCGTTGTTCGACTACGTCTATCGCAGCGGCCACATGGACTACGTGCGCCGCCGCCGGGAATGGTTCACCCCGCTGCGCGAGGTCTTCACGGTGCTGTGGTGGGTGCCGGAGGGCATGCTGCCCACGCTCGCCGACGCCATGGCGCGACTGGACCACCTGCGTGAGAACGGGCCGACGCCTTACGCTTTCACCTTCCGGCAGGCCTTCGAACCGGAAACGGCCGCGGAAATATCCGCGGCCGTCCTCGATTAGCGGATCACATCCGTGATCAGTCCCGCAGTGCCGCAGCCATTTCGGCGCGCGGGGCGGGCTTGCCGGTGAACTGCTCGACCTGCCCGTAGGCCTGGTTGAGCAGCATCTCCAGGCCGCTGACCACGGTATTGCCCGCGCGGGCAACCGCTTCCGCGAGCGGCGTGGGCCACGGGTTGTAGATGGCGTCGAGCACCACCGGGGCCGCCGCCACCGAATCCGCCACGGCCGCGGCCGCCGCGGCGGGCACGGTGCTGACGACGGCGTCCACGTCGGAACAGACGAACAGCAGGCCCTCGGGGTCGAAATCGAGCACCTCGGCCGACATGCCCAGCTGCTCGGCCAGTTCCAGGGTCCCGGCGGCGCGGCCGCGATCGCGGGCCACGATGGTGACGGTGTGCGCGCCCAGGTCGGACAGCGCCAGCAGGGCCGGGCGGGCGGTGCCGCCCGCGCCCAGCACGACGGCGCGGGAGATCTCCTGCACGCCGGCGCCTCCCAGCGCGCCGCGCACACCGTCCACGTCGGTGCAGTCCGCACGCCAGCCGGAATCGGTGCGCACCAGGGTGTTCGCCGAGCCGACCAGGACCGCGCGCTCGGTGCGCTCGTCGGCGTAGCCGAGCGCGGCGACCTTGCCCGGCATCGTCACCGACAGCCCGACCCATTCCGGTCCGAGCCCGTCCACCAGGCCGGGCAGCTGCTCGGCGGTGCACTCGATGCGCTCGTAGCTCCAGTCCAGGCCCAGCGCCCGGTAGGCCGCCAGATGCAGTTGCGGCGACCGGGAATGCGAGATCGGGCTGCCGAGCACGGCGGCCTTCCGGCTAGCGTCCACTGTCGAGAATTCCACTCTGCCTGGCCTTTTCGATATTGCGCAGGTGCTCCTGATAGCTGTCGGTGAACAACGTGGTGCCCTGCTTGTCGACGGTCACGAAGTACAGCCACGGGCCGGGCGCCGGATTCTCCATGGCGCGCATGGCATCCAGCGACGGCGCGGAGATCGGCGTGGCGGGCAGACCGGCCATGGCGTAGGTGTTCCACGGGGTCTTGTGCGCACGGTCGGAGTCGGTGGTGGCGACCTCGGTCTTGTCGAGGGTGTAGTTGACGGTCGAGTCGAACTGCAGCGGCTGCTGGGCGGCGAGCCGGTTCACGATGACCCGCGCCACCTTCGACATGTCCTGCGGCAGCGCCTCCCGCTCCACCAGCGACGCCGCGATCAGCGTGTCGTAGGGGCTCAGGCCGTTCGCCGCGCCGGACTGCGCCACCCCGGTGGCGTCATAGCTCGCCGCGCTCGCGCTCACCAGCTGCTTGAGGATGTCCAGCGCGTTGGCGCTGGGGTCGAAATCCCAGGTGCCACCGGCGATCAGGCCCTCGAGCTGGCGGGAACGGTCCGGCACCGACCGCACCCGGTCCAGCGCCCACGCCGGCACGCCCAGCGCGGCCGGATCGGCGGTGGCCCCGGCCTGGTCGAGCTGCTCGTAGGTGACGCACTTGGCGGCCGTGCCGGTGCCGACGCAGCTGGCCTCGGCGATCTTGCGGTAGATGCCGTCCTTGCGCGCGCCGGTGGTGACGTCGCTGGAGTCGTGCAGCTGACGGCCCTCGGAGATGACCACATTGCCGACCCGGGCCTCCTTGCTGAACAGCGCGGTCACCGCTTCGGAGCCCTTGCTGTGGCCCGCAATGGCGTAGTAGCCGGGCTGGATGGAGTTCATGTTCGTATTGCGCACGGCCGCTTCGTAGAACGCGCCGCTGCTGGCCACCACGCCCTTGTCGGCCATGGTCTGCGCGATCTGTGTGGCGGTGTCACCCGGCTTGATCTGGATGACGACCAGCGGGCCCTGCGGGCCCGAGAAGTCGGGGGGCGGGCTCAGCTTGCCGACGAACTTCCAGCCCGCGAATCCGACTGCGCCGACGAACAATACGGCGAACACACCCGCGATGACGAACAGATTGCGGCGGCGCCGCTTGCGCTCGGCCGCCTTCCGCGACGCCATCCGGGATCGCTTGGGGCGCTGGCTGCCCCGCGACCCCGCGCGCGACTGCGATCGGGTGGCCCGGCGGCCCGGCTCGGCGCGCTGGCCCCGGTCGCCGCGGCGGCCGCGCTCGGAGCGCTGGGGCGCGCTGCGACGCGGGGGTTCCGGCTCGTGCTGGGGCTCCTCGTCGTACTCCTCGCCCTGGTAGTGCTCGTCGTCGTAACGCTCATCCTCGTAGCGGGGAATGACGGTGGTGTCGTCTTCGTAATCGTCCGCTTCGGACCAATCCAGATCGTCGCGGCGGTAACGCCGTTCGGCGTTCTGGCGGTAGCGTTCCTCGGCCCGCGTCCAGCGGTCGGTCATGCGTCATCACCGCGCGGCTTCAAAAGGGCACTCCGTTCGTCCAACCATCCTTGCAGGATCGACACGGCGGCGGCCTGATCGATGACCTGCCGCTGCCCGCGTGCGCGAACTCCACTGTCTCGCAACGCACGTGCAGCAGACACCGTAGTCAAACGTTCGTCGGAAAGTCGCACCGGCACCGGCGCGATCAGGGCCCGCAAACGCCCCGCGAAGGTGGCCGCCAGCTTAGCCGACGCGCCGCTCTCCCCGCGCAATGTGCGCGGCAGGCCGACGATCACCTCGACGGCCTCGTACTCCCGCACAATGTCGGCAATTCTGGATAGATCGGAGGCGAGGGTGCCGGGCGCGACCTTCTTCGCGCGCGGCACCGTCTCGACCGGGGTGGCCAGCAACCCGTCCGGATCGCTGGAGGCGACACCGATGCGCACCGACCCCACGTCGATGCCGATACGCCGGCCGCGGCCCGGGTCCCGTTCCGGGGAGGGCCGCTCCGACGCGAAGCCCCGCGCGCCGGCCGAGACCCCGGAGGCCTCGGTCGGCGTGCGAGCAAATCCGGAGGAATGTCCCGAATCCGGCCGCGCCGGGTCTGCCTCGGGTACGGGCCGGGTCCCGTCTGCGGGACCCGGCGTGTCAGATGTGTCCGCGTCGCCCATTTATCCGGCGAGCTCGGCGACCCGCGCACGTAGGGCGGCCAGACCCGCCTCGATGCCCGACGGGTCCGAACCCGCGCCCTGGGCCATCTCGGGCTTGCCACCGCCCCGGCCGGAGATGGCCGGACCGAAGGCGGAAACCAGGTCCCCGGCCTTGACGCCGAGATCCTGCGCGGCCTTGGTGACCGCGGCGACGAACGGCACCTTGCCGTCGGCATGGCCGAGCAGCACCACGATGGCGGGCTCGGAACCGAAGCGGCCCTTGATGTCCTGCACCAGGGTGCGCAGATCGCCCGCGCCCACGCCCGCGGGCGCGACGGCGGCGACCAGCAGCACCTTGCCGACCCGCTGGGCCTGCTCGACGAAGGTGCCCGCGCTCGACAGCACGGCCGCCATCTTGGTGCGCTCCAGCTCCTTCTCGGCGGTCTTGAGCCGCTCGACCAGCTGCTCGACGCGCCCCGGCACATCCTCCGAGGGCACCTTCAGCGACGAGGCGACACCGGCCAGCAGCGCCCGCTCCTTGGCCAGGTATTTGTAGGAGTCCAGGCCCACGAAGGCTTCCACGCGGCGGATGCCGGAACCGACCGACGACTCGCCGAGCACGGTGATCGGGCCGATCTGCGAGGAGTGCTGCACGTGGGTGCCACCGCAGAGCTCCATGGAGAACGGTCCGCCGATCTCCACGACCCGCACCTCGTCGCCGTAGTTCTCGCCGAACAGGGCCATGGCGCCCATCTTCTTGGCGGAGGTCAGGTCGGTGACGAAGGTGTTGACCTGGAAGTCGTCGGCCACCGCGTCATTGGAGACGGCCTCGATATCGGCCTTCTGCTGCTCGGACAGCGCGCCCTGCCAGTTGAAGTCGAAGCGCAGGTAGCCCGGCTTGTTGAGCGAGCCGGCCTGAACCGCGTTGGGGCCCAGCACCTGTCGCAGCGCGGCATGCACCATGTGGGTGCCCGAGTGGCCCTGGGTGGCGCCACGCCGCCAGGACGGATCGACCTGGGCCAGCACGGTGTCGCCCTCGGTGAGCTGACCGGCCTCGACGGTGGACTTGTGCACCCACACCTTCTTGGCGATCTTCTGCACGTCGTTGACCTTCACCTTGAGGCCGTGCGACGAGACCAGCGACCCGCGGTCGGCGATCTGGCCACCGGACTCGGCATAGAGCGGGCTGCGGTCCAGGATCACCTCGACGTCCTGCCCGGCCTCGGCGACCGGCACCCGGACGCCGTCCTTGATCAGGGCCAGCACCGTCGCCTCGGTGGACAGTTCGTCGAAGCCGGTGAACTCGGTCGCGCCGCGGTCCACGAACTCCTTGTAGACGGTGAGGTCGGCGTGCGCGTGCTTGCGCGAGAGCGCGTCCTCCTTGGCCCGCTTGCGCTGCTCGGCCATGAGCGCGCGGAAGCCCTCCTCGTCGACCTGCAGGCCGGCCTCGGAAGCCATCTCGAGGGTCAGGTCGATCGGGAAACCGTAGGTGTCGTGCAGGGTGAACGCGTCGGTGCCGCTGATCTTCTTGCTGCCCTGGGCCTTCACCTCGTCGACGGTCTCGTCGAACAGCTTGGTGCCGGTGCTCAGGGTCTTGAGGAACGCGGCCTCCTCGCCGACGGCGACCGTTTCGATGCGCTTGAAGTCGGTGGTGAGTTCCGGATAGGACGGCGACATCAGGTCGGCGACGACCTTGATGAACGCACCCATCACCGGCTGCTCGGCGCCCAGCAGGCGGGCCGAGCGCACGATGCGGCGCAGCAGGCGCCGCAGCACGTAGCCACGGCCGTCGTTGCCGGGGTTCACGCCGTCGCCGATCAGCATGGCCGCGGTGCGGGCGTGGTCGGCGATGACGCGGAAGCGCACGTCGTCGGCGTGCTCGACACCGTAGGAGCGGCCGGTCAGCTCCTCGGCCTTGTTGATGATCGGGCGCAGCAGATCGGTCTCGTAGACATTGTCGACACCCTGCAGCAGGAACGCGACACGCTCGATGCCCATGCCGGTGTCGATGTTCTTCTTGGGCAGCGGGCCCAGGATCTCGAAATCGTCCTTGCCGCGCCCGGCGCCGCGCTCGTTCTGCATGAACACGAGGTTCCAGATTTCGAGGTAGCGGTCCTCGTCGGCCTCGGGGCCGCCCTCGACGCCGTACTCGGGGCCGCGGTCGAAGTAGATCTCCGAGCACGGGCCGCACGGGCCGGGGATGCCCATGGACCAGTAGTTGTCGGCCATGCCGCGGCGCTGGATCCGCTCGTCCGGCACGCCCAGCTCACGCCAGATCTGCTCGGCCTCGTCGTCGTCGAGATACACGGTGACCCAGAGCTTTTCCGGATCGAAGCCGTAGCCGCCGTCCTCGACGGGGTTGGTGAGCAGCGACCAGGCCAGCTCCATGGCCCCGCGCTTGAAGTAGTCGCCGAAGGAGAAGTTGCCCGCCATCTGGAAGAAGGTGTTGTGGCGGGTGGTGACGCCGACGTTCTCGATATCGCCGGTGCGGACGCACTTCTGCACACTGGTCGCGGTGTCGAAGGGCGGGGTCTGCTGACCGAGGAAATACGGCACGAACTGGACCATGCCTGCGTTGACGAACAGCAGGTTGGGGTCGGCCAGGATCAGCGAGGCACTCGGTACCTCGGTATGTCCGGCCTTTACGAAATGCTCCAGGAAGCGCCGTCGAATCTCGTGGGTCTGCACAACCATCCAGCCTACCGGTCCGAGTCCAGGGAGTTTCCACCCACCACCGGGCGATAGCTACCATCGCCGGGGTGACTGTGATCCCGGACCCATCCCAGCGCTTCCCCCTCCCCCACGCGCGCCGCACCGTCTTCCTGAAACCGCACGTCACCTCGCCGAACATCGAGGTCGGCGACTTCAGCTACTTCGACGATCCGGACGCGGCGACCGCCTTCGAGACCAACAATGTGCTCTACGCCTTCGGCCCCGAGAAGCTGATCATCGGCAAATACTGCGCCATCGCGAGCAACACCCGCTTCATCATGGCCGGCGCCAACCATGCCACCTCGGGCGTGTCGACCTTCCCGTTCACCATCTTCGGCGGCACCTGGGCCGAGGAGACGATGGACATCATCACCTCGATTCCGTCCAAGGGCGACACCGTGGTCGGCAACGACGTGTGGATCGGCTACAACTCGCTGATCATGCCGGGCGTGCACATCGGCGACGGCGCGATCATCGCCACCGGCGCCGTCGTGACCTCCGACGTGCCGCCGTACACGATCGTCGGCGGCAACCCGGCGCAGGTGGTCAAGCAGCGTTTCCCGGACCAGGACGTGGCGCGCCTGCTGCGCGCCGCCTGGTGGAACTGGCCGCTCGAACTGGTCACCGAGCACGTGCGCGTGATCATGGCCGGCGCCCCCGCCGACATCGAACGCATCGCCATCCACGAGGGACTGCTGGCGGACTGACCAGCGCCGCAAGCGCATTCGCGGCGCGCCGAGCGACTGTTTCCGGCAGTCGCTGCAATTCGGCGCGGGCCGCATCTGCGCACTCGGCGCTATTACTCGGCGCTATTTACCCCGCACGATGCGGCGCAGTTTGGTGACGCGAGGACCGACTTCACGTTCATAACCGTGATCGGTCGGCTGGTAGTAGTCGACGCCGACCAGTTCGTCCGGTGGATATTGCTGGGAGAGAACACCGTCCGGGTGGTCATGCGGGTACTTGTAGCCCTGGGCGTTGCCGAGGGCGGCGGCGCCGGCGTAGTGGCCGTCGCGCAGGTGGGCGGGCACCGCGCCCGCCTTGCCCGCGCGCACGTCGGCAATGGCGGCCGCGAGGCCCTTGACCACCCCGCCCGACTTCGGGGCCGTGGCGATGTGAATCGTGGCCTGGGTCAACGCCAATTGGGCCTCCGGCATACCGACCAGCTGGACGACCTGGGCGGCCGCGACCGCGGTCTGCAGGGCGGTGGGGTCGGCCATGCCGACCTCCTCGCTGGCCTGGATCATCAAGCGGCGGGCGATGAATCGCGGATCCTCGCCCGCGCTGATCATGCGGGCCAGGTAGTGCAGCGCGGCATCGACATCGGAGCCGCGCAGGGATTTGATGAAGGCGCTGATGACGTCGTAGTGCTGGTCGCCGGCGCGGTCGTAGCGCACCGCCGCCTTGTCGACGCTGGCCTCGACCAACTCCACATCGACGGTGCCGTCCAGGGAGGATTCGGCCGACGCCTCCAACGCGGTGAGCGAACGCCGCGCGTCACCGCCCGCGATCCGCACGATGTGGTCGAGCGCCGCGTCCGTGACCGTGTACTCCCCCGCCAGCCCGCGCGGGTCGGCGATGGCCCGGGTCAGCACCGTACGGATGTCGGCCTCCGACAAGGACTGCAGCTGCAGCACCAGCGAGCGGGACAGCAGCGGCGACACCACCGAGAACGACGGATTCTCCGTGGTCGCCGCGACCAGCAGCACGATCCGGTTCTCCACCGCCGCCAGCAGCGCGTCCTGCTGGGTCTTCGAAAACCGGTGCACCTCATCGATGAACAGCACGGTCTGTTCACCCACGGTGAGGCGGCGGCGGGCCAGATCGATGACCGCCCGCACCTCCTTCACGCCCGCCGACAGCGCCGACAGCGCTTCGAACCGCCGTCCGGTGGCCTGCGACAGCAGCGAGGCGAGGGTGGTCTTGCCCGTCCCGGGCGGTCCGTACAACAGCACCGAAGCCGCCCCGGACCCTTCGATCAGCCGCCGCAGCGGCGACCCGGGCCCGAGCAGATGCTGCTGCCCGACCACCTCGTCGAGGGTGCGCGGTCGCATCCGCACGGCCAGCGGCGCGAATCGGTCGTCTCCGCTGGGAATGCGCGCGGCCCCCGCCTCGAAGTCGTCGACTACGGCCTGCGTCCCCGGCGCATCGAACAGCCCATCACTCACGCCCCAGACCCTACCGACCGGCTCCGACACACTCGCCGACCACGACGCCACCCCCGGACAGCGCGGAGGATCACTCCTCCCAGTGCTCTTCCAGCGTGGCCGAGACATGTTCGGCGAAGTCGCCCAGGGTGTCGTCGCCGGTGCAGCGGGCGTCCTCGGCGAGGGCGGCCCAGCGGTTGATGAGGGCGGCCGAACGCGGGATGGACAGACCGTGCTCGCGGGCAGCGGCGATGCGGGCGTGGTCGGCGGGCAGGAACCAGTAGGTGGACAGCCACACCCAGATGAGCCGCGCCTCGAGGATGCGCTCGGCGAGCACCTCGTCATCGGCGAGGGCCGGCCACACCGCCACCACCTCGGAGCGCCACGCCTCCACCATCTGGCGTGCGCGTTCGCGCGACAGCTCGAAATCGCACAGGCAGCCCGGGAAGGAGACCAGAGCATAGGCGATGTCGAGGGTGGCGTCGCGGAAGCCGCCCCACTCGTAGTCCAGGAACCGCGCGCCCTCGTCATTGAGGATGACATTGTCGGGGCACAGGTCCGAGGGGCTGAAGGCGCGGTAGCGCCCGGCGGAGAAGAGCCGGTTGCCGCGCACGATGCGCTCGGCGATCTCGCCCGGCACCTCGATGCCCAGCTCGCGCTGCAACATGATCGGCACCTCGGCGACCGCGGATTCGGCTTGCTGTGCAATGCCGTCCACGCGGTGCACCACATCGACGCGCCGCAGCAGCGCCACGAAGTCCGCCTCGCGGCCCACGGTCGCGGCGTGCATGCGGCCCAGTGCCTGAGCGAATGCCATGAGCGCGTTGCGCCCGCCCGGTTCCACGCCGGACTGCAGGACCGCGGTCAGGGAGGTGTTCTCACCGAGGTCGCTGAGTATGAGCAGGCGGTCCGGCAGGCTGTAGCCGAGCAGGTAGGCGCCGGGCCGGTGGTCACGGCCGAGGGCGGTGGTGAATTGGTAGGAGACCGCCTCGCGCAGGAATGCGGAGTCGATGCTGGCGACACCGGGAGCCATGCCGCCGGTGCGCCGCTGCGTCGCCGTGCCCGCTACCTGCTTCACAATCAGTGTGCGAGGTAGCGAAAAGGCGTTCTCTGCAACGCGGACACGGAGTACCGTCGTCCTACCACTGCCGCTGAGTTCCAGCGGATCGCTCAGCTTTACCGGAGCACCCATTCGCTTCGTGAGCAACTGTTGTGCCGCGGACACGACTTCGGCGGCGCGTTCGGCCAATAGTGCGGTCATCGGAACCCAAGTTACTCCCGTCAGGTCACTTTCAGCGAGCGGTTGCGCAACCTTTCGCGCGTCGGACGGCGTGTCTTTGTGATGGGTTTGCCCACGCGGCGCTGGTTGCTTGACACAACCAGGACCGTCTAGTTGTCTCATGGTCACTTGCTGTGCGCCACACCGTAAACCGGGAAATGTGAAAGGCTTGCGACCATGACTGGCACGCCGCCCTCAGCACCGTACGAGCCCTCCGGCGACCGACCCGTCGCAGGGGGCGGCGAGCAGTATCCGTCCCACGCCGGGCAGCACCAAAACCCCGAGCCCGCACCGGTTTCCGGCGCGCCCGAGCCGGGCCCCGTGCCCGGCCGCCACCAGCTGCCCGGCCTCGCCGGGTACCCGCAATTCGACGGCCCCGGCGCCGCGCAGTACGGCAGCGAGCCCGTGGAACCCCCGCCGGCCTTCACCCCGCAGCCGGGCGCGCCGCAGCCGCCGGCCGGCTACGGCCCCGGCACGCCGCAGCAGTTGCCGCCGGCAGGCATGCCGCCCGGCGCGAATCCGCCTCCACCGGGCGGATTCCCGCCGGGTGCGATGCCGCCGCCCGCCGAGCCGGCGCCGAAACAGGGCTATACACCCCAGCGCGAGACCCTCGACGTCGCCGCGGCCCTCACCTACGGGTGGAATCGGTTCCGGCTCAATCCCATTCCCTGGGTGGGCATGGTACTGATCGGCATGATCGCCTGGCTGGTGGTCACCCTGCTGGTGAATATGGTTGACGTGCAGTCGCTGTCGGCCGTCGTCCTGCTGTTCGCGGTGGCGTCGCTGGTGGTGTGGCTGCTGCAGGCCGCCATGATCCGCGGCGCACTGTACGAAACCGACGGGACACCACCGGATTTCCCGGCCTTCTTCGGCTTCGTGAATGCCGGGAATGTGCTGATCACCGCGCTTATCGTGTTCGCGCTGTGCCTCGTGGCCTCGATCGCGTGCGTGTTCCCGGCGATCATCGTGGGCGTGCTGTGCATGTTCGCGCTGCACTTCGTGATCGACCAGGACCAGAACCCGATCGCCGCAATCCAATCCAGCGTGCGGCTGGTGATCGCCAATGCCCTGCAGGTGACCCTGCTGGCGCTGGGGGTGCTGATCATGACCGTGATCGGCACGCTGCTGTGCGGGTTGGGCCTGCTGGTGGCCGGACCGGTCACCGCCATCGCCACCACCTACGCCTACCGCTCGCTGACCAACGGACTGGTTGTCTGAGCTCGATCCGCCCGCACGCGCGTGCCGCTGTCGACGACGGAGCCCGCCGGTATCGCTGATACCGGCGGGCTCTCGATGGTCCGGGCGCGCCCTTACTTGGCGTCTTCCTTGACCGGGTTGCCGTTCGCGTCGAGCTTGGCGTTGAGGCCCGCCTCCTGCCGCTGCTGCAGGGTGATCGGGGTGGGCGCGTCGGTGAGCGGGTCGACGCCGCCACCCGACTTCGGGAAGGCGATGACCTCGCGGATCGAGTCCACGCCGGCCAGCAGCGCGGTGATGCGGTCCCAGCCGAAGGCGATGCCGCCCATGGGCGGAGCGCCGAAGGAGAAGGCGTCGAGCAGGAAGCCGAACTTCTCCTGGGCCTCCTCCTCGCCGATGCCCATCACCTGGAACACCCGCTCCTGCACGTCCCGGCGGTGGATACGGATGGAGCCGCCGCCGATCTCGTTGCCGTTGCAGACGATGTCGTAGGCGTAGGCCAGCGCCGAGCCCGGATCGGTGTCGAAGGTGTCCAGGTGCTCGGGCTTGGGCGAGGTGAACGCGTGGTGCACGGCCGTCCAGGCCGAATAGCCCAGGGCCACATCGCCGCTCGCGGTGGCGTCGGCGGTGGGCTCGAACATCGGGGCGTCCACGATCCACACGAAGGCCCAGGCGTTCTCGTCGATGAGACCGCACTTGCGGGCGATCTCGCCACGGGCCGCGCCCAGCAGCGCACGGCTGGACTTCATGTCGCCGGCCGCGAAGAACACGCAGTCGCCGGGCTCGGCGCCGACCTGCTTGGCCAGACCCTCGCGCTCGGCGTCGGTGAGGTTCTTGGCGACCGGGCCGCCGAGGGTGCCGTCCTCGTTGAAGGTGATGTAGGCCAGGCCCTTGGAGCCGCGCTGCTTGGCCCACTCCTGCCAGGCGTCGAACTGGCGGCGGGGCTGCGACGCGCCGCCCGGCATGACGACCGCGCCGACGTAGGGAGCCTGGAACACGCGGAACTGGGTGTCCTTGAAGTACTCCATCATCTCGGTGATCTCGACCTCGAAGCGCAGGTCCGGCTTGTCCGAGCCGTAGCGGCGCATGGCCTCGGCGTAGGTCATGTGCGGGATCGGGGTCGGGATCTCGTAGCCGACCAGCTGCCACAGCGCGGCCAGGACGTCCTCGGCCAGCAGGATGACATCCTCCTGCTCGACGAAGCTCATCTCGATGTCGAGCTGGGTGAACTCGGGCTGGCGGTCGGCGCGGAAGTCCTCGTCGCGGTAGCAGCGCGCGATCTGGTAGTAGCGCTCGATGCCGCCGACCATGAGCAGCTGCTTGAACAGCTGCGGCGACTGCGGCAGGGCGTAGAACTTGCCGGGCTGCAGGCGGGCCGGAACCAGGAAGTCGCGCGCGCCCTCGGGGGTGGAGCGGGTCATGGTCGGGGTCTCGACCTCGACGAACGCGTGCTTGGCCAGCACGGCGCGGGCGGCGGCGTTCACCTTCGAGCGCAGGCGGATCGTGTGCGCCGGGCCTTCGCGGCGCAGGTCCAGGTAGCGGTACTTGAGGCGGGCTTCCTCGCCCGGCTCGTCGTCGAGCTGGAACGGCAGCGGCGCGGCCTCGTTCAGCACCTCGAGCTCGGTCACGTTGACCTCGATGGCGCCGGTCGGCAGGTTCGGGTTCTCGCTACCGGCCGGGCGGTTCTCGACCACGCCGACGACCTTCACCACGAACTCGTTGCGCAGCTTGTGGGCGGCCGCCGCGGGTTCGCCTTCACGGAAGACGGCCTGGGCAACGCCCGACGCATCGCGCAGATCGATGAAGATCACGCCACCGTGGTCTCGCCGCCGGGCCACCCAGCCGGTGAGGGTGACGGTCTGACCGGCGTGCTCGCTTCGCAGCGAACCAGCCAAGTGGGTGCGCAGCACGGGATTCCTTTCGACGGGCTCGAAGCACCGGTGAGGTGTGACCAGGTGCAGACCCATCGTAGAGAGACACGTTCAGCGAGTGGAAACCGATATCGACTCGCCCGTGTCACAGTGATAGCCATGACCTTCAACGAGGGCCTGCAAATCGACCCGAACCGGGCGAGTGGTGGCGGTGGCGGACCGGGTATGGGCGGTGGATTGGCTCTCGGCGGCGGTGCGCTGGGCATTATCGCGGTGATCGCGGCACTGATCTTCGGCGGCGACCCGGGCAGCATTCTCGGCCAGTTCACGGGCGCGGACAGCAATGCCAAGCCGGGCACCGCGACCCTGCCCACGCACTGCAAGACCGGAGCCGACGCCAACAAGTACGTCGACTGCCGCGTCATCCTCACCGCCCAGAGCCTCGACGCGATCTGGGGCACCGAACTGCCGAAGCAGACCAACCGCAAGTACGTGGTCCCGAAGCTCAACCTCTTCTCCGGCGCGGTCAGCACCGGCTGCGGCCGTGCCTCCTCGGCGGTCGGCCCGTTCTACTGCCCCGCCGATCAGACCGCCTACTTCGACACCAGCTTCTTCCAGGAACTGGTCGACCGCTTCGGCTCCAGCGGCGGCCCGCTCGCCCAGGAATACGTGGTCGCCCACGAGTTCGGCCACCACATCCAGAACCTGCTCGGCGACATCAACCGCGCCCAGCGCGACCCCCAGGGCCCCACCTCCGGTGCCGTCCGCACCGAACTCCAGGCCGACTGCTACGCCGGGGTCTGGGCCAACTACGCCGACAAGCTCCCCGCGCCCGGCTCCACCACCCCGTTCCTGAAGCCGTTGACCGACAACGACATCCGCGACGCGCTCTCCGCCGCGTCCGCCGTCGGCGACGACCGCATCCAGAAGGCCGCCACCGGACGCGTCAACCCGGAAGCCTGGACTCACGGCTCGTCGGAGGAACGTCAGAAGTGGTTCCTGACCGGCTACAAAACCGGCCAGGTCAAGGCCTGCGACACCTATTCGGCCCAGGACCTGAACAACCCGCCCGCTCTCCGCTGACCCGACACCCCCACGGTCCCCAGCCTCGAACAGGCTGGGGACCTTGCCATTTCCGGCCTCCACCCGTTTTCGCTCAGGGCGAGGGCGGTACCCGGGGTGGGGTCGGCGTGGCAGCGCGGGTGCGCCGTGGGGTTGGCGGCAGAATCGGCGGCGGCGGGTGGGTGCCCGCAAGGGAATTCGGAGGAATGCGATGCAGATAGCCAGGGCGGCACGACTTTTCGGCGAGGCGGGACTCGCCCGGGTGGCGCGGCGGCGTGGGTGGCGGACGGGGGCGATGACCTCGCTCGCAGTGGTGATGCTCACGGGCACAGGGGTATTCGCGAAGGCGGACCCGGCACCGGCACCCAGCGTGGCGCTGTTCACGCTGACCGCCATGCCCGCGGGATGGCAGACGCGCACGGATCTGCATCCGTCGCTGGAGATTCAGCCCGACGGGCGGGCGGTGAAGCGCACCGACAACGGCGCGCAGCCGGTGACCGGGACCGTGCCCGCCGACGTCATCGGGGCCGCGGCGGCCGAGGTGAAGGCGCTGGCGGCCGTGGACATGGGGACACCGGAACAGGCCGACAAGGGGACCTCCATCATCGACTACATGCCGCAGTCGCCGGATCAGGACGTGCACCTGATCGTGTACGCGCCCGAGCTCGGCGACGGGCTCAGCGATGACCAGAAGGCGTCCCGCAAGCGCTTCGACGATCTGTTCCAGCGCTTGCTGAACGCCTTCGTTCCGGCCTAGCGGCGAAAGATCAGCCGACCGTCCAGGTTTCGCGGCCGGTGAGCAGCTCCTGCAGCGAGTTCTCGCTCACCGGTTTGCGTTCGACGGCGGTGTTCAACTGGGCGCGGACGCCGTCGTCGTAGGTGGGGCGGGAGACGCTGCGGAAGATGCCGGTCACCACGTGGGTGAGGTCCTGGTCGGACAGGCGGGACAGGGCGTAGGCGTATTCGGGGTGGTCGGTATAGGCGTCGTGGACCACGATCTCGGCTTCGGCGACACTGTCGGCGCGCGCCACCCGCAGGCCGAAACCAGCACGGACCACGGCGAATTCACCGTCCGCGCCGAACCGAATGGGCTCGCCGTGCCGCAACCGGACCAGATGGGATTCGGCGTTCTCCCGGCGCAGCACGTCGAAGGAGCCGTCATTGAAGATCGGGCAGTCCTGCAGGATCTCCACGAACGAGGTGCCGCGGTGTTCGGCGGCGGCGCGCAACACCTCGGTGAGCCCGGCCCGATCCGAGTCCAGCGCGCGGGCGGCGAAGGTGGCCTCGGCGCCCAGCGCCACCGACAGGGTGTTGAACGGATGGTCGACCGAGCCCATCGGGGTGGACTTGGTGACCTTGCCGGTCTCCGAGGTCGGTGAGTACTGGCCCTTGGTGAGGCCGTAGATCCGGTTGTTGAACAACAGGATCGTCATGTTCACATTGCGGCGCAGCGCGTGGATGAGGTGATTGCCGCCGATGGACAGCGCGTCGCCGTCCCCGGTCACCACCCAGACCGACAGGTCGGGCCGGGTCACCGCCATGCCCGTGGCAATGGCCGGCGCGCGGCCGTGGATCGAGTGGATCCCGTACGCCTCCAGGTAGTACGGGAACCGGCTCGAACAGCCGATGCCGGACACGAACATCAGGTTCTCGCGCTCGAGTCCCAGATCGGCCAGGAAGCCGCGCACCGTGGCCAGGATGACGTAGTCGCCGCACCCGGGGCACCAGCGCACCTCCTGGTCGGAGGTGAAGTCCTTCGCCTTCTGCGGCCCGTCGGCCCGCGGCACGCCGGACAGTCCGGTGAGGCCGAGATCGGTACC
Organism: Nocardia sp. NPDC059154; assembly: GCF_042755705.1. Taxonomy (NCBI): domain Bacteria; kingdom Bacillati; phylum Actinomycetota; class Actinomycetes; order Mycobacteriales; family Nocardiaceae; genus Nocardia; species Nocardia sp. NPDC059154. The sequence continues at coordinate 110,178 of NZ_JBHZCS010000027.1, read as the reverse complement.
CACGAGCGGGTTTTCGAGAATGGTCATCAGTTGCCCCCTGGGGTGCGGTAGGTCGCCCGCGCGCGTGCGGCGAAGGCCTTGGCCTGTTCCATCTCCGCGATGGAACCGTCCAGGGCCGCGTCGATGACGCCGACCAGTTCCTGTGCTTGGAAGGCGGTGCCGGCGATCTTGGTCCACGGCTGCACGTCGACCAGGTAGCGGGCGCGCAGCAGCATGGCCAGCTGACCGCCGTTCATCTCCGGGCAGACCACGGTGCGGTAGCGGCGCAGCACCTCACCGAGGTTGGGCGGGAAGGGGTTCAGGTTCCGCAGATGCGCCTGCGCCACCGGCACCCCGCGCCGCCGCGCCCGCCGGCACGCCTCGCCGATCGGCCCGTAGGAGCTGCCCCAGCCGATGAGCAGCAGTTCGGCGCGGTCCCCCGGATCGTCCACCTCGAGATCGGGCACCGCGATGCCGTCGATCTTGGCCTGCCGGATCCGCACCATCAGCTCGTGATTGGCCGGGTCGTAGGAGATATTGCCGCTGCCGTCGGCCTTTTCGAGCCCGCCGATGCGGTGGGCGCGGCCCACGGTGCCGGGCACCGCCAGCGGCCGGGCCAGGGTCTCCGGATCGCGCGCGTAGGGCTGGAACGAATCGCCCTCCGCGCCCTCGGGTTCGAAGCCCGGATCGATCGGGGCCAGCTCGGTGACCTGTGGAATCGCCCACGGCTCGGAACCATTGGCGATGGCGCCGTCGGACAGCAGCAGCACGGGCGTGCGGTAGGTCAGCGCGATGCGGGCCGCGTCGACCGCGGCGTCGAAGCAGTCCGCCGGTGAGCGCGGCGCGACGATGGCCACCGGCGACTCGCCGTTGCGCCCGTAGAGCGCCTGCAGCAGGTCGGCCTGTTCGGTCTTGGTGGGCAGGCCGGTGGAGGGCCCGCCGCGTTGCACGTCGATGATCACCAGCGGCAGCTCGGTCATGACGGCCAGGCCGATGGTCTCGCTCTTGAGCGCCAGCCCCGGCCCGGACGTACTGGTCACCCCGAGCGCGCCGCCGAGTGCGGCGCCCAGCGCCGCGCCGATGCCGGCGATCTCGTCCTCGGCCTGGAACGTGGTGACGCCGAAGTTCTTGTGCTTGCTCAGTTCGTGCAGGATGTCCGAGGCCGGGGTGATCGGGTAGGTGCCCAGGAAGACCGGCAGCCCGGACAGCTGCCCGGCGGTGACGATGCCGTAGGCGAGCGCGGTGTTGCCGGTGATCTGCCGGTAGGTGCCGGGCGGCAGCGTCGCGGGGGCTATCTCGTAGGTGGTGGCGAAGGCCTCGGTGGTTTCGCCGTAATTCCAGCCTGCCCGGAATGCGAGGATATTCGCTTCGGCGACATCCGGTGTGGCCGCGAATTTCTCCCGCATGAACTGTTCGGTGCCGCCGATGGGCCGCCCGTACATCCACGACAGCAATCCGAGCGCGAACATATTCTTCGCGCGCTGCCCATCTTTCTTGCCCACACCGGTCGGTTCGGTTGCCCCGAGCGTCAGGGAAGTCATGGGCACCCGGTGCACCACGAAATCGGTCAGCGTGTCATCGGTGAGTGGATCACCGGTATAGCCGACCTTGGTCAGATTCCGTTTGGTGAATTCGTCAGTATTCACGATCACCGTCGCCCCGCGGGCCAAATCCTCCAGATTTGCCTTCAGCGCAGCAGGATTCATCGCGACCAAAACGTCGGGCTGGTCCCCGGCGGTGAGGATGTCGTAGTCCGCGATCTGGATCTGGAACGACGACACGCCCGGCAGCGTGCCCTGGGGCGCGCGGATCTCGGCGGGGAAGTTCGGTTGGGTGGCAAGGTCATTGCCGAAGGCGGCGGCCTCGTGGGTGAATCGGTCACCGGTGAGCTGCATACCGTCACCGGAGTCACCCGCAAAGCGGATGACGACTCTTTCCAATTTCTCGACCGCCAATTTCGCTGTGGCGCGGCCGTTTCCACCCGCCGCAACCCCGCCGTCGGACGGAGCTTTCACAGTGCTGTTGTGCAGCGGAGCCACAGTATCTTTGTGCGGCAGCGCCGCAGGGTCGTCATGCTGCGAAACCATGCGCGTGCATCACTTCCTCGTCAGGTGTGAGGTACCAACGCCAAACTACTCCGCAATATTCGCGACACACCCGTGAAGCGCAATGGTTTCGATCAAAGAACCGCCGTCAGGCGAACAACGCCAGCTGCGGATCGGGCGTGTGCGATTCGGCGACGCGGACCTCGGGTTCGGCCGGCCGATCGCGGTTCAAACGGTGTTTCTCCAGCAACGGCTCGATTCGGCCGCGTAGCCACGCAGAATACTCCGGTGTCACCGAAGCACCCCGACCATACAGTTGCCGGTAGCGCCGCAGCAGCGCCGGGTGGGCTTCGGCGAGCCAATTGAGGAACCAGCCGCGCGTGGAGCCGCGCAGATGCATGGGGAAGGCCGTGACACCGGCGGCCCCGGCCTCGGCGATGGCCGCGAAGAGCGCGTCGAGATGGGCCTGGGAGTCGGTGAGGTACGGAATGACCGGCGCCACCATGACATTGACCGCGAATCCGGCGTCGGCCAGGGCGCGCACCAGTTCCAGCCGCGCCCGCGGCGAGGGCGTGCCGGGCTCGAGGCCGCGGTGCAGCTCCGGATCCAGGATGGCGATGGAGACGGCGAGGTGCACCGGCACCTGCCCGGCGGCCTGGACGAGCAGCGGCAGATCCCGCCGCAGCAGCGTGCCCTTGGTGAGAATGGAGAACCCGGTGCCGGAGTCGGCGAGCGCGGAGATGATGCCGGGCATGAGCCGGTACCGGCCCTCGGCGCGCTGATAGGGATCGGTATTCGTGCCCAGCGCAACCGATTCCCGCCGCCACGACCGCTTGTGCAGTTCGCGCCGCAGCACCGGGACCACATTGGTCTTGACCACGATCTGGGAGTCGAAATCGGCCCCCGCATCCAGGTCGAGGTACTCGTGCGAGCCGCGGGCGAAGCAGTAGCGGCACGCATGCGAGCAGCCTCGCATGGGGTTGATGGTCCAGCTGAAGGGCAGATTGCTGTCGGGCACCCGGTTCAGGGCACTCTTGCAGAGCACCTCGTGAAACGTGATGCCCTCGAACTCGGGCGTCTGTACGCTGCGTACGAAACCCGCACGTTCGAGCCCGGGTAGCGCGCCGTCATCAGCGCCGAGGGTTTGCCTTTGCCAACGCACCACCCCAGTCGAACATGCGTTCTAACGACTGTCAAGCAATCTTCTGCGTGTCGGACTCGATCGGCTGCCCGTTGTAGAAGGCGACCAGATCCCGAATGGTCTGCTCGGCGGGCCGCGGCCGGTAGCCGAGTTCCTCGGTGGCCTTGGTGTGCTCGACGATCGGCGCCGACAGCAGCGCGCCCATGGCCGCCTTGGAGATACGGTCGCTGCCCAGCGCACGGGCGACGGGCTCCATGACCGGCATGCACGCGTTGATGACCTTGGCCGGAATCGCGAAGGCGGGCTTCATCTTCCCGTTGACCTCGGCGGCGGTGCGGGTGGCCTGGAACATGTCGGTGAAGTGCCCGCCGAGCAGGTAGTTCTCACCGGTGCGGCCGCGCTCGCTCGCGAGCACCAGACCCTGGGCCACATCGCGCACGTCGACCAGGTCGAAGCCGCCGCTGATCATGACCGGCACCCGGCCGCGCGCGGCGTCCCACAGCGTGGTGTTGATGCGCGAGGCGGTGTTGTCGATCGGGCCGTACACACCGGTCGGGTTGCACACCACCGCGTCCAGGCCCTTGTCGATGATCTTGCGCAGCTCGATCTCGCCCTGCCACTTGGAGCGGTCGTACACCGGCAGCTCGGGATCGATGGACCGCGGCGAGCGCTCGTTGATCCGGCCACCGCAGCTGTACTGATTGAACGCGTGAATGGAGCTGGTGTGCACCATCCGCCGCACGCCGACCTCGCGCGCGGCGTCCGCGACGATGCGCACGCCCTCGGTGTTGACCCGCCAGGCCACGTCGTTCTTGTGGGCCAGGGTGATGAGCGCGACCAGGTGGTAGACCACCTCGGCCCCGTCCAGCGCCGCACGCATGGACGCCGGGTCCAGCACGTCACCGTTGACCCAGGTGACACCGGGCTGGCTCGCGCCCGCGACCCGGTCGATGGCAGTCACTTCGTGACCGCGATCGGTAAGCAGGCGAAGCAAATTGGTGCCAAGGAACCCGGCAGCGCCGGTGACTGCGACCTTCATGGTGACGAGAATATAGAACTTGTTCTAATTTGCAACAACGGTGTGGTTGCGGTGTGGCCGCGCACGCCACGCCGGTCTGGACGATCGAGGGGATATATTCACCATCCGCATGTCCATGACGATCAGGGGGTACTGCCATGGCCGATCTCTGGGTCGACACCGGTGCGGTGCGTACATTCGCCGCCGCACAGGACGGCGTCGCCGCCGACATCGCCGCCCAGGGCGGCCTCGACACGGTGTCCCACGTCGCGGCCATGACACCGGTCTTCGGACTCATCGGCGCGGACTTCCTGGCCGGCTTCGCGGTCGCCGAACTCCTGCACGATCGCGACATCGCCGCCCTCTCGGCCCGCTTCGGCGCCCTCGGCCGGGCTGGCTTCGGATCGGCCGCCACCTACGACACCACCGACGCCGAATTCGCCGGGGGCCTCGGCACGGCCGCCGGGCAGATCGGCGAACGAGCATGAGGCCGATCGACTCCGGCGTCATCGATGCCCTCCGCCCGGCCGGGCCGGACACCAGCGCGAGGGGAGCCGACAGTGTGAGCGTCAGCGGTCTGCTCCCGGATCTGCCGAACGCGGTGCCCGCCGCGCTCGATGCCGCCCAGACCGCGCTGGCCCGGGTCGCCGCCGATCCCGCGGCCGCGCTGCCGCCGCTGCCCGCCGATCCGGTCGGCGATCTCATGAAGGGCCTGGGGCTTCCCGCGATTCCCGGACTGGACGCGCTGTTCGAGCCGTTCCTGGACCTCTTGCAGAGCTTCGGCACCGGCAGCCTCGGCCGGCTGAATCCGGCGACCCTGCTCAGCACCGGGTCGAAGCTCATCGAGGCCGCGGTCCAGATCGGCGGGGGCGCGCTCGAGACCGTCGAATCCCTGTGGCAGGGCCAGGCTTCCCAGCGTGCGCAGGAGTCGGGCCGGCAGGCCGGGAACCACGGCCGGGGGACCGCCCAGCGGGGCTTCGACCTGTCGTCGATCACCACTCAGGCCGCGGCCGTGGTGCAGCGGGGCAATATCCAGCTCACCGCCATCGCGGAGGCGTTCACCGCCGAGGCCACGGCGCTGGCCCCGCTGATCCTGACCCCGATCGGCCAGACCACGCTGATCGCCTCGGCCGCCCGGCATCTCGGCGAGGCGGTCACGGTCGTGAACGCCACGCACGGCGAACTCTCGGTCTACACCGCGCAGGTGCACGGCATCATCGGTCAGCTGCTCGGCCAGGGCGGCGGTCCGAACCCGGCCGAGGTCGCGCAGTCGCTGGCCCAGAATGTCGGCCGGCCGATCCTGGAGCAGGCCGAGGGCCTGTTCGAAAGCGGCCTGCAGGCAGCCACCCGCACGCCCGGCGCACCGCGGAAGGCCGATCCGGTCGGCGGTCTCCCGAACACCACCGCCGCAGGGGCCGGCGGGATCGGAGTCGGCGGTGGCGGTCTCGGAGGCGGCCTGCCGTCAATCCCTGGCGGCCCCGGGTCCTCGATCCCCGGTGGCAAGCTCACCAACCCCGCCGATCCGTTCGGCGCAGGCGCGGCCGGCATTCCCGGCCCCGGTGGCCCGGCCGGTTCGGGCTTCATGGGCTCCCCTGCTGCGGCGGGCACGGGCAAGGGCGGTGCGGCCGATGCCAAGCACGGCCGTACCGTGCAGCCGCACCAAAGCCACACCGCCGAAAGCGAACTCACCGGCAACCTGGGCACCTTCGCCCCCGGTGTCATCGGCGGGCCCGCAGAGAGCACGGACGCGGCCGAGACCGATCCCGCCTGATCCGAGTGCGGCACAGCCGCTTCCGCGCCGGCACGGTCGTCTCCGGACAGCAGAATGCCGCGGCGATCGGGTCGGGTACCCCGGTCACCGCGGCATCGGTGGAGGCCGAAATGCGGCTGTACACCCCGCGGGCTCGGCCACCGTTCAGGGCGCGGGTCGGCGCGCCGCGGTGGATTACACCGCGGTCGGCCGCGTCTGCGCGTCGATTCCGCCGTCGATGACGAACTGGGCGCCGTGGATGAAGCCGGCCTGCGGGCCGACCAGATAGGCGATGAGGGAGGCGATCTCCTCGGGCTTGCCATTGCGGCCGATGGGGGCCACGAAGTTGCGGATGGCGTCACCGTAGCGCGGATCGTCCAGACCGGCCTGCAGCAGCGGGGTTTCGACACTGCCGGGGGCGACGGTGTTCAGGCGCACGCCCGCGGCACCCCACTCTACGGCGCGTTCGCGCACGGCCACGGTGACGGCGTTCTTGGAGGACGCGTAGGCGTAGTGGCCCGCGAAATCCCCGGCCTGGGCGAAGGCCTCGGCCTCGGTGCCGGTGCGGATCGGGTTGTCCTCCCACTTGATCTGGGTGGAGGCCACCGACGAAACCACCACGGCCGCAGGGTTTTCACCCTTGCGCAGCGCGGGCAGCAGGGCGTCGAGCAGGGCCACGGTGGCCCGGTAGTTGATCTCCACCACCAGGTTCGGGTCGGGCACCTGCGGGCCGACACCGGCACACAGCACCGCGCCGTCCAGCACTCCCCCGGATCGCTCCACGATCTCCTCGACCGCGGCCGCGCGCGCCGCGGCGTCGGTGAGGTCGACGGTGATGTCGGCGTTGCGCAGGTCGATCCCGATGATGTCGTGCCCGGCGGCGCGCAGGGCGGCGGCGGTGGCCGCGCCGATGCCCGAGCCGGAGCCGGTGATGGCGATCGTCATGACGCGATTAGAACAAGATCCAGGAATCCGGACAAGCCCATCGGGACGGGCATCTCAGCCACCGGGACGGCTACGACCGGGCGGTCTGCCGCTGCGATACGACAGGTGAGCACCTCCAGCAGGATCGGGTACGGAGGATGCGGATCGCTCGTTCGACTGCCTTTCCCGCGAGCCTCCCGCTAGCATCACTCACAGAACTAGAATCGGTTCTAGTTTTTGTACTGGCTCACTGTCGAGAGGACGATCGATGCGCTTCACCTACGCGGAGGCGATGACCAACCCGGATTACTACATCCCCCTCGCGCAGGCCGCCGAGGCCGCCGGGTTCCACAGCATCACCGTGGCCGACAGCATCGCCTACCCGGCCGAGTCGGATTCCAAGTACCCGTACACCGCAGACGGCAATCGCGAGTTCCTGGACGGCAAGCCGTTCATCGAGACCTTCGTGCTGTCGGCCGCCCTCGCCGCGGCCACCACCACGCTGCGCATGACCCCGTTCGTGCTCAAGCTGCCCATCCGCCCGCCGGTGCTGGTGGCCAAGCAGGCCAGTTCGCTGGCCCGCCTGAGCAACAACCGCTTCGCCCTGGGCGTGGGCATCAGCCCGTGGCCGGAGGACTTCCAGATGATGGGCGTCCCGTTCGAGAAGCGCGGCAAGCGCCTGGACGAGTGCATCGAGATCGTGCGCGGCCTGTCCTCCGGCGAGTACTTCGAGTACCACGGCGAGTTCTACGACATCCCGAAGATCAAGCTCACCCCCGCCCCGACCCAGCCGCTGCCGATCCTGGTCGGCGGGCACAGCGATGCCGCGCTGCGTCGCGCGGTGCGGCTGTGCGACGGCTGGATGCACGCCGGCGGCAAGGGCGACGACCTGGACAAGTACCTGGCGCGGATCAACGAATTGCGCAGTGAGCGCGACAATCCGGGCGAGTTCGAGATCCATGCGGTCTCCCGCGACGGCTACACCACCGACGGGGTGAAGCGCCTCGAGGAGAAGGGCATCACCGATCTGATCGTCGGCTTCCGCAACTCCTACGCGATGGAGCCCGACACGGAGTCGCTGGAGGAGAAGATCGTCAAGATCAAGTGGTACGGCGAGAACGTGATCAGCAAGCTCAGCTGATCACCTCCGCTCGCCGCGGCTGATCAGGACCGCTTGGCGTACCCCAGGTCGATCACGGCGTCGCGCTCGCTCACGAGTTCCGCGACGCTGTGCTCGATCCGGGTGCGGGCGAACTCGCCGATCTCCAGGTCCGGCACGATGGCGTACTCGCCATCGGCGCAGGTCACCGGGAACGAGCTGATCAGTCCCTCGGGCACGCCGTAGGAGCCGTCCGAGGGCACCGCCATCGAGGTCCAGTCGCCGGGCGCGGTACCCAGCACCCAGTCGTGGATGTGGTCGATGGCGGCGCTGGCCGCGCTCGCCGCCGAGGACGCGCCGCGCGCCTTGATGATGGCGGTGCCGCGCTGCTGCACGGTCGGGATGAAATCGCCGGTGACCCAGGCATCGTCGGCGATCAGCTCGAGCGCGCCGCGCCCGCCGACCGTCGCATGGGCGAGGTCCGGGTACTGCGTCGCGGAGTGATTGCCCCACACGGTGATCCGCGCGATGTCGGCGGCCGCCGCCCCGGTCTTCTTCGCCACCTGCGCGATCGCGCGATTGTGGTCGAGCCGGGTGAGCGCGGTGAACCGCCCGGCGGGCACGTCGGGCGCATTGCTCATGGCGATGAAGGCATTGGTATTGGCCGGATTCCCGACCACCAGCACCCGGATGTCCTCGGCCGCATTGGCATTGATGGCCGCGCCCTGATCGGTGAAGATCGGCCCGTTGGCCGCCAGCAGATCCGACCGTTCCATGCCTGCGGTCCGGGGCCGCGCCCCCACCAGAATCGCGATATTGGCCCCGTCGAACCCGATCCACGGGTCATCGGCGATATCGATGCCCGCCAGCAGCGGGAACGCCCCGTCCTCGAGTTCCATCGCCACGCCCTCGAGCGATCCGACGGCGGCCGGAATCTCCAGCAGCCGCAACCGCACCGGCGTCTCGGATCCGAGTAGCGCCCCCGACGCGATGCGGAAGAGCAATCCGTAGGCGATCTGCCCGGCGGCTCCGGTCACGGTGACGGTCACTGGCGCGGTGGTGCTCACGACGATCTCCTCGCGATGGCGGGTAGGTCCGTCTTCACCCTAGCCAGGCTCACTCCCCCGCGTCCCGCCCCGTGAGCAGCACGTGAGCAAACAGACATCGGCACCGGCCGGTGAATCCGGCTCGGGGATCGGTGAATTGACCGCTCAGTGGGCGAGGTCGGCGATGTCGGAGTCGCTGAGGACGACCGGGGCGACCTGGTCGCGGTCGCGGACCATGCGGACGGCCCGGTAGAGGGGCCGTTGCTCGGCGACGGCGTCGCGGGCCTCGGCGCGCAGTTGCTGGACGAGTAGTCCGGAGATGGCGAGGGCGGCCGCGAGGGGGCAACCGGCCAGGGCGTCGGCGAGTTTGCGCAGGCCCAGAATGTGGAGTTCGCGGCCGCTGCCGGAGTCGCTGTAGATGGCCAGCGGCACGACCTGGGTGTCGGCGCCCGCGGTGACGCGCAGCACGATGCGGCTGATCTTGCCCGGGTAGACCAGGATTTCGACGGCGCTGGCGCCGGCCAGGTCGAGGCGGCGTTCGCCGCGCCAGGTGCGGGCACGGATGACGGTGCCGGACACCGTGATTCGCCGCCGCTGCACGGCCACGGCGTAGAGGGCGGTGGGCGCGCCGAGCACGAGGCCGGTGGCGAGGGCGATCGGCCAGTGCACGAACAGCGCCATCAGCAGTCCGACCCCGATGCCGATGCCGAGCGCGGCCAGGGTGAGCCTGCGCAGGGCGGGGGCCAGCAGTTCGGGGGCGATCAGGTCGAGGCCGATTTCGCGGTCGGACGCCGGTTTCGATTCATCAGTCACAGCAGCGCATTCGTCCAAGTCTCGATGGGTCGGGCCTACCGGCGGCACGCACCGCCCCCGCGGGACGCACCGCACGGTACCAGCAGGTCCTAACCCCATACCCCGATTTGCCCCACCCCAAGCCCCCATCGGCGCGGCGGCTGCCGGCCGGGCCGGACAGCGGCGCTGTCCGGCTCGGCCGACGGGTCAGTTCTGCTCGCCCGCGAGTGCGGCCGCGACCTGGGCGACGGCCTCGTCCAGGGGGATCTGACGCTGTTCGCCGGTGCTCAGATCCTTGAGCCCGATCTGGCCCTCGGCGACCTCGCGGTCACCGAGCACCAGGGCCAGCTGCGCACCGGACTTGTCGGCCGCTTTCATCGCGCCCTTCATACCGCGGCCGCCGTAGGCGAGGTCGATGCGGATGCCGGCCCGGCGCAACTCGGCCGCGAGCACCACCAGGCGCTGCTTGGCCACTTCACCGAGCGGGACGCCGAACACCTGGACGCGGGGACCGTCGACGGCGGACTTGCCCTCGGCCTCGAGCGCCAGCACCGTCCGGTCGACGCCGATGCCGAAGCCGATGCCCGACAGCGGCTGCCCGCCGAGCTCGGCCATCAGCCCGTCGTAACGGCCGCCGCCGCCGATGCCGGACTGCGCGCCCAGCCCGTCGTGCACGAATTCGAAGGTGGTCTTCGTGTAGTAGTCGAGCCCGCGCACCATGCGCGGGTTGACCACGTACGGCACGCCCAGCGCGTCGAGGAGGCCGAGCACCTGCTCGAAGTGCGCCTTGGCCGACTCCGACAGGTGGTCGATCATGAGCGGCGCGTCGACGGTCATCGCCTTGACCTCGGGACGCTTGTCGTCGAGCACCCGCAGCGGGTTGATCAGCGCCCGGCGCTTGGTCTCCTCGTCCAGCGGCAGCTTGAACAGGAAGTCCTGCAACAGTTCTCGATATTGCGGCCGGCAGGTCTCGTCGCCGAGCGAGGTGATCTCGAGCCGGAAACCCTCCAGTCCGAGCCCCCGGAATCCGGCGTCGGCGATGGCGATCACCTCGGCGTCCAGGGCCGGATCGTCGACGCCGATGGCCTCCACGCCGACCTGCTGCAGCTGCCGGTAGCGACCCTTCTGCGGGCGCTCGTACCGGAAGAACGGCCCGGCGTAGCAGAGTTTAACGGGCAGCGCACCGCGGTCGAGGCCGTTCTCGATGACCGCCCGCATGACGCCGGCGGTGCCTTCGGGGCGAAGGGTGAAGCTCTCGCCGTTGCGGTCGGCGAAGGTCCACATCTCCTTGGTGACGACGTCGGTGGATTCACCCACACCCCGCGCGAACAGGGCGGTCTCTTCGAAGATCGGCAGCTCGACATGCCCGTATCCGGCCAATCGCGCCGTCCCCACGAGGGCGTCGCGGACGGCGACGAACTCGGCGGACGTGGGTGGCAGATAGTCGGGGACCCCCCTCGGGGCACGGAAGCTGCTGGTCTTGGTCACGATGCCCAGTTTTCACCACGCCCGTCCGCCAAGTCCAACCGGTTACCGGCCGACGGTCACGAGGGCCTGTCCATATGTAGGTTTTTCTCAGCGAATGCAGGTAATGTCTGCCGCGGCCGCTGGGCTGACGGCCGCAGTCTGTACAGACATCAGATACCGACCGTTCACGGAGGGACAGTTAGTGCCGAGCAATGAACAGCGACGCGCTGCGGCGAAGCGGAAGCTGGAGCGTCAACTGGAGAATCGGGCCCAGCGGGCGCGTAAGCGCAAGCAACTCACCATCGCGGCCTCGGCCCTGGGTGTTGTGGTCGCGGTCGCGGCCGGTGTCGGCATCTACTTCCTGACCAAGGGCGATGACAACAGCACCAGTGCCAAGGCCTCGGAGACTCCGGACGCCTCGCTGACCGCCGCTCCCCCGCCGGCCGCCAAGGCCAAGCCGGCCTCGGTCAGCTGTACATACCGTCCGTCGCAGAAGCCGGCCGACAAGCCGGTGAATCCGCCGAGCACGGCCAATATCTCCACCGCCGGTGATGTCAAGGCGACCATGGACACCAGCCAGGGTCCGATCTCCATGACCCTGACCCCGAGTGAATCCCCCTGCACGGTCAACAGTTTCGAGAGCCTGGCCAAGCAGAAGTTCTTCGACAACACCAGCTGCCATCGCATCACCACGGGCAAGGGCCTGGAGGTGCTGCAGTGCGGCGACCCGACCGGCAGCGGAATGGGCGGTCCCGGTTACGAGTTCGACAACGAGTACCCGACCGACCAGTACGACCCGAATGATCAAGCCGCCCAGTACCCGGTCGCCTACAAGCGCGGCGTGCTCGCCATGGCCAACGCCGGCCCGGGCACCAATGGCAGCCAGTTCTTCCTGGTCTACGGCGACTCCCAACTGCCGCCGCAGTACACCATCTTCGGCACGATCGACGACGCCGGTCTCGCCACCCTCGACAAGATCGCCAAGGCGGGTGTCCAGGGCGGCGGCCAGGACGGGAAGCCGGCCGCGGACGTGAACATCCAGTCGGTCCAAATCAACTGACCAGCATGGTTTTTCGGGCCCGGCGCTTCCCGCGCCGGGCCCGATTCTTTTCCGGCGTAGGTCTCGGGAAGGTCCCGTTGAACCTCTTGCGTAAGGCTTCCCTAACCAAAGAAAATCCTGACTTTTCCACGACCTGCCGGAATTGTGCGATATATGCTGGATCGCGACGCGCGCGTACGGTGGTTTCGGAGTTTTCGCTGGTAATCTCGTAGAACGGAGTACCAAGGCGTAGTAAAGCCCACCGGGCAATCCCCACCGGGCCGCTGCGACGCCTGATGGGCTCCGGGTGTCCACGTTTGCAGGCGGGATATGGCTACGCGCAACCACCGTTCGTGTGGCGATATCCGTGACGAAGCACCACAATCATCCATAGTGATCTAACTGCAGCATCGGGGAGCAGGCAATGGCCGAGGAACTCGACGACATCGGCCGCGAAACAGCGGCGATGATGAGGCAAATGTTGCAGCTCGCGACACTTGTCGCGCTGCGCACCCGGGAACGTGGCCAGAAGGAAGCGGAAGCACGCGTCAGGGTCACCGAGGCCCGCCAGAAGGAGGGCCGCGAGCGTCGGCTGCGTGAGGCAGCGGATGCCAAGGCACGTGATCCGCGTAACCGCGAACTCTCGCGAATCTTGGAGCGCCCGACGCGTGAACGGGGCGTATCTCTCGAAAAGGATCGATTCTCCGCGCAGGCGGAGGCATCTCGAATGGCCGCGCAGCAAGCCAACCGCGGCTCCGTGCGATACGACTCGGTGGAACGGCGAACCGCTCTGGCGCAACACCTTTCGCGTATGGGCATCTCGCCCGAACTGCAATCGGTACGGCTGCTGATGGAGGTCGGGCAGGCCCAGTCGGCACAGGACGCCGTGCGGCTCCGGGAGCAGGAGGCAGCGCAGCGGCGGGTGCGGGAGCAGGAAGCGCACGAGCGGGACCGCGAACGCGCTCGCTCGCGTGAACGAGTCTGAGCAGCAATAATTTCCAACCGTGGCGGATCGCAACCCGATCCGCCACTTTCCGTTTCGGCGCCGGCACCATACCGGCGCCCACGGTTTCATCTCAGAGCGGGAACTCCCCCATCGTGGGATTGCTGAACAAGCCCTGCTGGGGGGACTTCAACGGCAGCGGCGTGAGCATGTCCTTGTGGCCGTTGCGCACACTGCAGTACTTGAACGGGCCCTTGGGATCGAACAGTTTCGCCATGTGCGGGTCGGCGTGGTCGAGGAACCAGATGCTCAGCCCGGTCTTGCCGTCGTGGCGGAAGTGCTCCCACGCCCGCCACATGGCATCCAGTCGCGCGACCGCCTCGGCGTGCTTCCACCATTCGGGGCACCACACGGTGTCGCTGATATCGGTCACCTGCCGGCGGTACACGAGGCTGAGGTAGTTCTCCACGAACTCGACCACGCTCGCGTAGACCATGGGTGTTGACTCTTCGCTCACAGCGGTCGAACCTCCTTGGGCGCCGAAACATCCGGCAGTGTCTCTTTGATCAGCGCGGGGCTGATCAGATCGGAAATCTCGGTCTTGCGCGTCGGTGACGGGTCGTGGGCTTCGATCGACCGCTCGACCGCGGCGGAGTCGGGGCCCTCCCACCACGGCACCGTGCGCAGCAGCACGGCCGGTGTGCCCGCGGCGAACAGGATGGCGCGGCCGCGCGGCAGGGTCGCCAGGGCATGGGCGTTGAAGGTCCGCGACGAGCTCAGCGAGCGCGAATAGCTCTTGCCGCCCTTCGATTCCGACACCGACTGCGAGATGCTGTCGTAGTCGCCGATGGCCTCGGAGCGCTGTTGCAGGAAGGTCATGTCGTCGATGCCGCTGCCGATGACCTTGATGTTCGCGGCGCCCCAGAGCGCCTCCATGCCATCGGGTCCCCAGCAGCGCGCGCCCTGCGCCCAGGACTGCAGCACCGTCATCACCACGATGCCGCGAGAACCGAAGTGGCTGTACTGCTTCGGCAGATCCTTCCAGCGCACGACATTGGCGGCCTCGTCGAGCGCGGCGAGCAGCGGCACCGGCAGTCGCCCGCCCGGCGACCGTGACGCCTCCCGGGAGGCCACGTCGATGACCGCCGCGGTCAGGGCGCTCACCAGCGGCGCCGCCGAACCCCGGCCCTCCAGCGACAGGCAGTAGAGGGTGCCGTTGCGCTCGAGGAATTCCAGTTCGTCGAAGGCCGACCGGCCGCCGTTGGGGATGATCCACGGCTGGATGTGCGGGAACTTCAGGCACCTGATCATCGCCTTCGCGCCACCGAAGATGCCGTCGCGCGTACGGATGTCGAGGTTGTACTGGCCGGCGAGACCCTCGGCCATGTAGTGCTTGGAATGCGCGCGCAGGATCTCGATGGGGGTGGTGTCCATCGGGTTGTTCACCCATTCCCAGGCGCGCAGGATGTTGCTGCCCTCGAAACCCGCGGCCAGGAACAGCGCCGCGAGCAGATCCTCGGCCTCGGGGTCGAAGTACGAGTCCGCGCCCTGGCCGGCCGAGGGACTGCCCTCCGCATCGGAGAAATGACCGGCCAGGCTGACCGCCCGCACCTCGCAGCCGGGCCGGTGCACGTCGACCCACGCCAGCGGATCCCAGTACCAGCCGGGTTCCTGCTGTGCCTGCAGGTCGTGCGAATCCGGGGCCACGCCTTGCGGATCGAAGACGAAGATCTGACTGCCCTTGCCCGCGCGCACATCCCGGGTGGCGTCGACGACGTCACGCTTGTTGGAGGTGACGACCACCGGGCCGATGGCGGCGAGCACGGCCGGGATCACCCGGGAGGTGGTCTTGCCCTGCCGCGGGCCCCAGATGTCGACCTGCAGATCCTCGTAAGAGCCGTACATCATTTCGCCGTCGGCGACCGACATGCCGATCGGGATGCCCGGAACCAGCATGTCCCCGGGCCGCATCAGCGAACCGGGAATGAGCATGTCCCCGGTGAGGTGCTTGTGCAGCGGCACACCGATCTGGCCGGCCTTCTCGCGGACACCGGACAGCGTGAGCGCCTTGATGGCCCCGCCGGTGCCCATGTGATCGGCCTTGTCGTCGATCGCCAGTCGGCCCTTCTTGGCGCTCAGCTCGCGGCGGCGCCGGTACAGCACCCAGCCCAGCGTCCCCCCGAAGACGAGCACGATGATCACGGTGGCGGCGGCCGGCCAGCGCAGCTCGCCCTCGAGCAGGTTGACCACGATGGCGATCGGGTTGATCGGCACGTGCTGGCGCGGCGAGCTCAGCAGGTTGCCCAATTGCACTGCCAGCCACACGGTTCCGAAGATGTAGAAACCCGCGTAGACGAGGTGCAGGACACGATCGGGACCCGGGTCGGCCGGGTCCGCAATCGGTTTCTTCGCCATCTCTAACCTCCTGGGATGACCTGTGAGTCGTTACCGCTCAACGGAATTCGTCCAGCAACCAGCCACCGGCAGGTCCACGCACGACGGTGGCGACGACCGTGGCCGGGGGTAGCGATTCCCGCCTGCCGTCCGGATAGACGACCGTCTGCTCGATGCCGATCTTGTACTGCTGCCGGTTCGGGTCGGCGCCGGCGGGGGCCTTCTCACCGGAGGCGAACGCGAACGCCTCGACGTGAGCGCCCGTCTTGGCCCAGTCGGCCCAGCGCAGTGACGGTCTCGGGGTTTCCACGCCGGTGGACGGGTTGTCCAGTGTACGGATCAGGCTGGGTCCCAGCCATTTCCGCGCCCGGCGCAGCGCATCGCCCTCGGACTCGGTCGCCGGGTACCAGGTGTAGATCTGCTCCAGCGCGGTCACCGCGACACCGTCGGGCGTGGTCGGGTCGGGGGCGGGGGCATCCTCCAGCAACCGGGTGGTGGACGTGGGCGGTTGCCCGGCAGACGGATTCGAGCCGCCGCCGGTCGAGCTGCCGCCGCCGCATGCGGTGGCCAGCATTGCGATGCTCACTACCAGCATCACCACCCCAATCGCGGGACGCATGCCTGCGCTCGCACCGTGCACACCCGTGCTCGCGCTCACCGGCCCGCGCCGGCGGCGCAGCACCGGACCACCCTTCCAGGCTAGTCGCTGAGCGGTATATCCGGGCCATACCAGCGGGTTTCCCGAGTCGGCGTGTTCGTTCTCGCGGCAGCGGCTCATGTGCCGCGCTTGGCGTCGTGGAGGGTTTCCACCAGCGTGCGGTTCATTTCGGCGGCGGCCGCGAGCTGCTGCTGCAGCAGAGCCACCTTGCGGCGCAACGCGATCGCATCCATGCGTTCCAGGCCGGGGCTCTCGGCGGCACGCACCCAGTTGCGCACCGAATTGGTGTGCACGCCGATCTGTTCGGCGACCACCCGGCAGGCCTCGGATTCCGAGCGCAGTTTGCCGGTGAGGGCGATGACCTGTTCGACGGCGGCCTGCCGGACCTCCGGCGACACTCTTCGATACGACCGGTGCGGCATCATGCGGCGCTCCCCTCGTCCGAGCCGCGGCTCGCGGTGGTCTCGGTGAATTCGCTGAAACGCTGGTTGGTGTCGTGGATTCCGCTCTCCCGTTCCGAGAGCGTGAACTCCATGTGGAACGGGATGCCGGGCCGGCGGTCCTCGCCGATCTTGAGCAGGAACTTACCGGTGCCGGGCGCGGGCGGGCGCTGCTGGCCCGGTTTGAGCGCCTCACCGGTGAGCGCCTGCGGCGCGGACCAGCTGGTCACCATCTCCTCCTCGGCGGCGGTGAACGGCACGGTGGAATCCAGACGCGCGATCTCCTCGGCCGGGAGCGCGCCGAAGATCTTGGCGCGGGCGCGTTCCAGGAAGCCGAGGGCCTTGGCGATGGCCGCCTCGGAGCCCAGGGACTGCAGGTCCTTGATGGTGTGGCTGATCATGATGAGCGAGGTGGCGATGCCGCGCTGCAGACGGGTGAGCTCGTCGACGCGGTCGACCATGAAGTCGCCCAGGCCCAGCACCTGCCACAGCTCGTCCATCACCACCTGGAAGTAGCGCTGGGGGCCCAGATCCGCGTCGGCCAGCACATGCGCGGCCTCGACGGAGGCGAAACCGTCTGCCCAGCAGGCCAGCATGACGGCGGCCTTGAGTTTCTTGTCGCCGTTGGGGATATGGGAGACGTCGATGCAGACGGCGGTGGCGGTGGTGTCGATCGGAGTGGTGGTGTGGCCGTTGAAGACCGCGCCGAACGGGCCCTGGGTGAGGGCGCGCAGGGAGCGGCGCAGGCCCTTGATGGCCTCCTGGTATTCATCCGGATTGTCCGCGCCCGCATCGAGTTGCAGTTCGTCGCCACCCGCCACGACCACATCGAGCAGGTCCTCGATGATCGGCGGGTGGTCCGGTGTGAACGCGCTGCCCTCGCGATAGAGGATGCGCAGCGCGGTGGAGATGAGGGTCTCCTCGAAGTCGCGCACGCGCGCACCGCGCACCAGTTCCACCAGCCCGGCCACCAAAGTGACCTGGCGGGCCCGCATCTCCTGTATGACCTGGGTCTGCAGTTCGGGGAACTCGCCCAGCATCGGCACGATCGAACCCAGCACACCGGCGGCGAGCGGATTGAGCTTGCCGTGCCCGTAACCCAGGTCGATCACCTGGCCGCCGACCAGTTCCACCAGCTTGCGGTAGTCGGGCTTGACGTCGGCCAGGATCAGCGGGGTGATGCCCTGCGCCACGCCGCCCAGCACGATGCGTCGCACCAGCGAAGACTTGCCGAAACCATTGAGGCCCAGCACGAACAGGCTGGGCGCGGTGATGAAGCTGCCGCGCATGAACCAGTTCATCGGGTCGAAGCAGACCGGTGCGCCGGTGTGCAGGTGCGAGCCCAGCGGCGTGCCGATGAGCGGCGCACCCGCGCCGACCGACCACGGCCACAGGCCCGCGACCTGCGCGGTGGTAGCGCGGTACTCGACCGGGCGGCCGACCACGTTCATCCGCCCGCCGCCCGCGCCGATGTAGCCGCGATCGGTGAGTTGTGCTGTGGTGCGGTCGAATTCGTCGAAGCTGCCGTACTCCATGCGCTCGGCGCGCGCCGCGAAGTTGCGCCGGCGCAGATCGTCGGTGTGCAGGCGGAAGGTGGCCCAGGCCGCCCTGATGCCATTGCCCTCGCGCGCGGTGACCTCGAGCTTGGCCCGCATGGTGTCGTCGAGCAGCTTGGGACCGGACTGCTTCTTCTTGGCCGCGGCCTTGCGCGCCGCCGCGCGCTTGGCCGACGCGTCGCGCTCGGCCTGGTCGGCGACCTTGTCCCGCTTGTCCTTACGGGCGCCGCGGCCACGCTCCTCGGTGCCCGTCCGCTCGGGCCGCCCGTCACGCGCGGGCCGGTTGCGCACCGGCCGCTCCCCAGCCTCGCCCTCCGGCCGCGCCGGGCGGGTCCGACCGGGCACGCCGGCCCGTCCGCCCAGATGCACCCGATCCGGGTCCGTGGACCGCCCGCGACCCTCGGAGCCATTGCCGCGCCGGGCATCCCGCTCCGGGTCGGCACGGCGCTCACGCCCGCCTTCGGCCGCACGCCGCTCGCGCCCGGATTCACTGTCACTGCGCCGCCCACGTCCGGGTTCGCCGTCTGCGCGCGGTCGTTCGCGCCGCCGGTCACCGGGCTCCCCGCGGCGCGCCGCACCCGCCTCGGGTGTGGTCTCGCGACTCCGCTTGCGCTCCATGCGATCCCCCTCGGTCCGTTCCGGCCCGCGCGCCCGTGACCGAGCCTCGCCCTCGCGCACACCGCCGGACCGCGCCACCGCGCCACTCCGGCCGGATCCCTTGTCCAGCACGCGCTCCGACCGCTCGGTGCCGCCGGGACGCCCGGCCGATCCCGCCGTGGGCTCCCCCAGCACATCGGCCGCGGCCCGCAGTGCATCCCCCGAATCGGCCTCCGCCTGTACCGCCAGCTCTCGCCCGGTCGCCGGGACCTCCACGACCTCGGCTGCGGCGACACCCTGGACCCTGCCCGATTCGCCTGT
Source organism: Nocardia sp. NPDC059154 (assembly GCF_042755705.1). Taxonomy (NCBI): domain Bacteria; kingdom Bacillati; phylum Actinomycetota; class Actinomycetes; order Mycobacteriales; family Nocardiaceae; genus Nocardia; species Nocardia sp. NPDC059154. The sequence goes on along the minus strand of NZ_JBHZCS010000027.1, from coordinate 90,969 downwards.
GCCACCGGTGGGTTCGAGGGCGGGCACCGCCGGAAGCCGTCTCCGGGCCGCCTTCGTCACCGGCTCCGCGCCGCTGTCCGCTTCGGGAACTCCGATCGGCTCGGCCACCGTCTCGCTGAGCTGCGGCGCTGTGCCGACCTCGACCGGCTCCCGGCTCGTGATCTCCGCGTGCGTCTGGGCCCGCTCGGGCTCGGCCTCGGGCATCGGGACCGAGGCGCCGCGCTCCTCCACCGGCCGCTCGCCGACCGGCGGTTCCGGCTGCGCCATCGCCTCCGGATCATGCTGGGGCGCAGCGGGATCCGTGACGATCTCCGGCTCGGCACGCACCGCTTCGCCCTCGTGCTCGCCCATAACCTCGGCCGGTCGATCCTGGTCGGGCGGCTCGATGGGGTCGCGGCGGAGCATGCGGCGGTCCGGGAGGGTGCCGCGCCGGGGCCGGTGCTCGTCGCGCATGACGCGGGTGGACGGGGGCGGGTACGGGTCCGGCTCGTCGTGGGGGTCGACGGGAGCCGGGTCGCGGCGGGAGCCACGCCGGGTGGGCGGCGCGGCGTCGCGTTCGCGGACCGAGGGGTCGAAGTCACGTGGCATGGGTTACCCCGCAAGCGCTTTCGGAATGGTGGCGTGTTCGGGGAGGATCACCCCGCAGCCGAGCGACGCCGCGAACGCCGCCGCCTGGTAGCGGTAGCAGCGGCGGATCTTGAGGCGGGCCTGGGTCGACAGGTCGCGGGTGATGGCCTCGATGCGCGGCAGATCGCCGCGCAGGGGTTCGGTAATGGTGACCAGGGCGCCGAAGCGGGTGACGCCGTGCCCGCGGGCCTGCTCCTCGCGGGCCTGCTGGGTGGCGCCGACGCGCAGGGTGGCGGCGGCGGACACGACGCCGCGCTCGGATTGCTGTGCCACCAGGGCGTTCTTGTAGTCGTCGTCCACGATCTGGGCGGCGTCGCCGGCCGAGTGCGGGCGGTAGACGATGGTGATGCGCTTGCGCGGCACCTCCGGATTCGGCGCGAGCAGCCGCTGCAGCACCCGCTCGTCGACCGCGCCCTCGGGGGCGGTGTCCATCTCCCAGGTGACCGAGCGGCCACCGTCGTGAATGAAGTGGTCCCAGCGCTCCTCGTGCGAGACCGGGCCCGCGTCGGCCCAATCCAGGCCGTGCCCACCGGGTTCGCCCGCGGCCACCTCGAGATCGGCCTGGGCGGCCGGGTCGTAGCTGCGGCGGATGAACGAGATGATCTCGTCGGCGGCCATGGGCTGGGCGCGAACGCCGGCCTCCGCCAGGGCCGCACAGATGCCGGGCAGGCGGCGGCCGATCTCGACCGCCTCCTCGGCCGGATTCTTGCGGCGCTCCGCGGTGGTCGCCTTGAAGGTGATGGCGACCCGCGGCAGCAGCTGCACCCGCTCCTGCGGCAGTTCGGTGGCCAGCTCGTACATGACCTGCTGCGCGAGATCGGGGGCCTCGGGCCGGGTGATGGTGGAAACCTCGGTGAGCAAACGGTTTCCGGTCTCGGGCACGGTGTCGATGACCGGCACCACGGCCACGATGTCGGAGGTCTGCCCCAGCGAGGCCAGGAACGTGCCCCAAGCGCCCACCCAGCGGTCGATGACCGGCTGGTCGACGGCCTCGTGGCCCTGCGGCCAAGCGCGCAGAACGACTGTGTACTGGGCGAATTGCGGTAGGTGGATCATGCCGAAGCTGTAGCCGCCGGCGTCGATGCCCTCGTAGAGCCGCGACGGGGCCATCAGCCCGGGCAGGCGGGTGACGCCGCCCGGGATCCGGGAGAACCGCCCGCCCCGGTACACGTGCTCGCCCTTGGACCGGCCGCGCAACCAATGGAACATCATCAATCCGTTCTCGTAGCCGGAGCGGCCCGCCGTCCGCCACACCAGTGGAACCATCACGACCGTGCCGATGCCCGCCACCACGGCGGCCGGTTTCGGCCCGGCCGCCAGCGCCGTCAGCAGCGCGGTGATCACGACGGCGAAACCGACCACGGTCTCACCCCAGCGCAGGCCGAAAAGGCCGGCGCTGCGGGGCTTCTGCCACAGTCCGTACGAGCGGCGCTCGTAGGTCTCGGTCATCGTCATCGCGGGATGGTGCTCCTGCCGAGGTCGGGTGAACGGTTGGCCCAGCGGTCACCGGCCAGGTCGCCCGCGGTGGACTCGGCCTTGCTCAGCGAGGCGGTCGCCGCGCGCGCCTGCGCGACCCGGTTGGCGACGCGGGACGCGCCTGACGGTACTGCGCCGCCACCGCCTTGGGCGGCAGGACTCGCGGCGGGCGCACCGCCGCCACCACCCGCCGGGCGTGGCGAGGGTGTCGGGCGTGGCGCACCGCCGCCGGGACCACCGCCCCCGGGACCGGGACGGGGACGCCCGCCGCGACCGGGTCCGACGAATCCGGCGGCGCCGGGTCCGGCGGCACCGCGCGGGGCCACCGCGCGCGAACCGACCGCACCGAGCGCGGCGATGCCGACCAGTGTGCCGGTGGTGGCGGCCAGACCCGAACCGCCGGAACCGACGATGGCCACCGCCGGGGTCACCAGGCGCATGAGCGCCGGCAGCACGAACGCGACCGTGCACAGCAGCACGATGGCGACCAGCATGCGCTGGGCCTCGTCGGCGTCGGGCAGGTTCGCGGTGCCGGTCAGGTCGTCGGTATTGCCCGCGGTGGTGAACGCGATCATGTACACGATCGCCGCCACCGGCTTGTAGAGCATGAACGCGATGATCCAGCCCAGCAGCTTCGAGTACGAGGTGCGCCCGATCTGGGTGCCCGACGCGGCCGCGGCCAGCGGCAGCACGCCCGCGGCCACCACCAGCAGGCCCTGGCGGACGATGGCGAGCACGATCTGGGCCAGCGCCCCGAGCAGGCCGACGATCGCGATGATCAGCACCAGACCCGGCGAGAACGCCTGCAGCTTAGAGGTTTTCACCATCAGCTCGGCGATGTTCTTGGCATTGCCGCCGGTGGAGTCGTTGATGATCCACTCGGAGAACTTGTCCGAGGCCTGGGTGGCGGCCACGATCACCGCGCCCAGCATCCAGGAACTGAACACCACGCGGGCGAACATCCAGAACGATTCCGTGGCCTCGCTGACCGCGGCTCCGCGTCTGGCCTGTGCCAGTTTCAGGCCGGAGAGGATCACCGACGCCATCAGTAACAGGATCTGGACCTGATAGGTGTAGTCGTTGATCTTCGTGAAGAGCGCGCCCGCGTCACTGACGCGTTCGTTCGGGATCTTCATCCAGAACGTCAACGCCAGGATCAACGCCTCGCCCAGACCGTTCATCAGCGAGTCCACCACCTTGCCGAAGGTGGAGTCCCACGCCTTGTCGCGCACGGTGGCGGCGACGTCGTTCGGGTGGGTCGCGACATTGCCCGCCTTGCACGCGGCCGAGGCCGCGTCGCCGAGCGAGATGCCGGGCACGCCCAGCCCGTCGAGGGAGTCGTGTAATTCGTTGCAGGCCTGGTCGAAACCGTACGTCTGGCCGTAGGCCACCGTCGGGGTTGCGATCATGACGGTGAAGACGACCGCAAGGATCGTGACTAGCCGCCTCAGCATGTGGTCCACCTCTCGATGGGTCGCGATGCCATATCTGTTGTTGTCACCATCGGGTCCACCCCGCAAGCGAATCGACGTATTCGGTTTGCGCGGTCTTGGAAGTCGAAGGTTTGAGCCGCCAGTCGCCGGCGTCCCAGACCATGATCAGGCGCACCGCCGCCCACAGCTGCCGGTTGTCGACCACCGGCCCGCGCACGGCCAGCCGCACGATGGCCATGTCGTCTGCGTAGTTCTCGATCTGGAAGCCGTCGGGGGCCACCAGATAGTGAGTCACCTTCTCGGGCTGCTGTTTCGGCAGCCGTTGATCGGCCAGCGCCTGGTCGTAGGCGGTGAGCTGTTCGGCGGGCACCCGCACCTGCCGGACGTAGAGCTCCCGGTCGGCCGGGCGGGCGTTGAGCCGGTAGGTGATCTGGGCCGCGGCCAACGCCGCGCCCTGCGGGGTGTGCGAATAGCCGACGGCCAGGCCGTTTTCCAGGCGCGCCGGACCGTCGGAGGTGGAGAAGGGCACGGACGCGCCGTAGACCCGCTGCCAGCCGTGGGGATCGGTGGTCCCCAGCGGGGCGGCGGTGAGCCAGTCGGCGTCGGTGGCCTTGCGCTGCTTGGACGGATCCTGCGGCAGCGGCTGGCCGGCCGTGTTGTTGGGGATGTCGACGCGCCGGCCGAACAGATCCACGTCGGGCGAGGCGAATCCGGTGGCGCCGGAGTCGGCGGTCGCCGGGACGGTCCCGTCGGGCTTGGCGCTCGGCTTGCTGTCGCCGTGCCCGAAGTAGACCACCAGGCCGGCGATCAGGATGACCGCGACCAGGGCGGCCGAGGCGATGACGCCGAACGAGACGCGGTCGCGCTCGGGCGACTCCTTCTCGCTCATCGCATGGCCTCCGAAGTGTGTGTGCCAGTGGACAATTCAGCTGCCCGTGCCCGTCAGGTCGGCAGCAGGGCCAGCGCGATCCCGCTGGCCGAGGTCGCCATGATCGCGCCCAGCAGGCTCATCACCACCCCGTGCGTCGCGTCGTTGGCGGCCAGGTCGTCGCGGAAGGCGTACCAGAGCCGGCCCGCGGCCAGGATCATCCAGGCCAGGCAGAACAGCAGCACACACCACAGCAGCCAGTCGATGAGCTGCATGATCGGCCGGATCACATCCGGCGGCATCTGCTTGTAGGCCAGCACGGCGTCCATCGCTGGCGCAACCAGCGCGGCGGACATTAGGTGATCACTGCATTCATGATCGTGCCCGCGCTCGTGGCGACGATTCCTCCGATCATGGCCCCTGCCACCATCTTCGGCGACTCCAAACCGCCTCCTGTCCATTTCTCCCAGGCGAACCGGCCACCGGCGTAGGTGATGCCCAGGATTCCCGACAACAGAACGAACCAGGTGAAATACCGAACCAGTTTCAGCAATTTGTCCGACGCGGGCGGTGCCTCGGGGGTCGGATTCCCGACCTGGGCGAGGATCTGGCCGTACGCGTCGTGTACGGCGAGGAGCATGCTCATTGTCTGTCCTTATCCAAAAGCGAACTGCTAGTAACAATCTCGCCGATGCACGGCCCGGCCGTCCAACCGGCGACGACAACTCCTTCTACTGACTGCCCTGCCACCTTCCCTGGGGACCGGGCAGGTCCCCGCAACCGGGAACTCATTCCCGCACAACACAATCCGTCGGCGTCCATGATCACTCCTCCCGGTCCGGGAACTGGGGGCGGGGGGCGTCGAGCGCGTCCTGCACGGCGGCCACGATGCCTACGCCGAGCTCCCGCACGTCGGACGTAATCTCTTCCAGCGGATCGGATTTGCGCTTGCGCTGCTGCGGCACCGGGTCGCCGGGCGACCACACCGGCAGCTCATCGGCCTCGACCAGGGTCCATTCCTCGTGCCACGGCAACTGCCACACCTGACCCGCCAGCGAACCGACCACATCGCGGTAGCGGCGGATCTCGGCGGGCAGCCGGCCCGGCCGCGCGGCCACGGTGATCAGGCCCAGCACCTCACACGGACCGGCCAGCCCGGCGTGATGCTGGCGCAGCAGATCGTGGGCGCGGGTGAGCCCGGCGATGGTCTCGCGCGCCACCAGCACCACGAACGGGGACTCCCGGTCGAACACGCCCGGCCAGCGCCGATACGAATCCGCCGCCGGCGCAAGCACATGCGAGAGCGTCGTCGCGCCCGTGCCCCCGTGCACGCCGAGCAGCCACACCAGGGGCGCTCGGCCGTCGCCGGGTACGGGTCGGTCCCAGATCGGTGCGCGGCGGGATTCCGGCGGCGGCACCACACCGGCCGCCAGAGCGGCCTCGGAGGCGGATCGGCGTTCCTTCATGGCTGCGGTCATGATGCCACTCCAGCAAGCAGGCGGCGATACGCGCGGCGTGTCTCTGCGGCCAGGTTGCTGTGCCGCACCAACTCTCCGCGTGCGAGGTGTGCGTCATAGGGTATCTCGACGATCTCACGGACCCAGCCGTCCAGATGCTCCCGCAAATGCTCAGCGACCCGAGAATCGCTGCCCGGCAACTGATGTGACACGACGATGGTGGTGTCGCCGACAATGCCGTCGCCCTGACCCTCGCCCTGCCCGCCGAACTGATCGTCGAGCCACTCCAGCGTCACGCGCAGCCGGTTGGCCGCGTCCACCCGCGCCGGAATCGACAGCACCAGCGCGATATCGGCGTCCTCGAGCAGCGGGCGCAGATGCCGGCTCGCGATCGGATTGCCGCCGTCGTAAACCGGGGTGTACCCGGTCTCGCCGAGCGCGCGGGCGACGGTCAGGTAGGTGGCGCGCCGGCGCAGCGGGGCGGGATCGCGCCACAGCAGGCCGATGCCGGAGGTGGCGCGGGAGAGACATTCCTTGAGCGGCGCGGCCTCTTCGTCGCCGCGGCCGTAGAGCCAGGCCTGCAGACTGATCGGACTCAGGTGCTCGTCAGCACCGCGCAACGCGAGATCACTGCCCGCGAAAGTGCCGTCCACAGCGACGGTTTGGGCGCCGGCGGCGCTCATCTCCCCCGCGATGCCGAGCGTTGTCGTGGTGGTGCCCGCGCCGCCGCAACCACCCACCACCAGAATCGGGCGCGGCGCGGGACCGGCCTCGCCGGAGTCGCCGCGGCGCTTGCGCAAGCGCATCACCGGAGCCTTGGAACGCGCGGCACGGCCCGTCGATTCGCCCTCTTCGGGTTTCTCGTCGAGCCAGCGGCTCCAGTCCTGATCCATTGTCTCCGCTCTCCTCTTATCCGGCCGGAATGCCCGCGGCGGGTCCATGGTCGCCGATGATCGCGGGGGCCGTCATTTCGTTGTACGCCGCCGTGACGGCGATCGGGCCGGAACGGGGTCCCGCCTCGAGTGTGCCGATGGATTGCGCAGTGCCGCCGTGGGAATTCAGCACATATAGAGCAACTCCACCGGCAATGGCTAGCAAAACAATGGCAACGATCAGGAACGCGACGGCGAAAAACCGCCGCCCCGTTATGCGCTCGGCCGGCACGGCCGCACGGTCGGCGACCGCGTCGAGCAGTTGCGAGGCCCTGTCGAGCGCTCTCGGAGCGCGCTCGCCGGTCGATGCCGCACCGGCTTCGCCACTCCCCGTGGGGAATTCGACGACCGTGCTGCCGCGGTAGCGCAGCGGCGGTGCGTAGGAGGCGCTCTCGCCGGAGTCGCCCATCCAGTCCGACCAGGCCCCGTCGAAGTGGTTGCGCCGCAGCACCGATTCGGGCACGGGCGGAATCTCGAGCTCGGGTTCGTCGTGGATGTAGTGCGGGTAGCGGGCCGGGCCCTGCTCGTCGGCGAACGCCGAGTCGGCGACGAGCCGTTCGGGGGCCGGGGCCTGTACGTCGAGTTCCAGGGCGGGGTACCAGCGCGACACTTTTTTGTACGACTTCAACATTCCCGCTGCGGGCACGTCGCTCGGCATCGTCTGACCCTCTCAGCGGTCGGTCGTGGCTGACGGTGTGTTGTCGTCGGTGATCGTCGGTACTGTGCAGCCCGCCGTCGTCGCGTCGCCACGGGCGGCGCGCACGAAACGGTCCCGATCGGAAATTCTCTCGCATGAACAGGATTCCAACGACTCGACGCGCCGGACGACACTCCGTTCAATCCGCGCGCGCGTGCGAGTAGCAGGGTTCGCGACATCGTGTGAACGCCACGCCGACGGGGCGGTCTTCCCTGTGGACGAAGCAGAATCTACATTAACAAGACCAAGAATTTTGGAGGTTTTGTGAAGACAGCAGACATTGCCGCGGTTGTGACCGGTGGCGCGTCGGGACTCGGACTGGCCACCGTGCGGGAACTGCACGCGGCCGGCGCGAAGGTCGTTATCCTCGATCTTCCCTCGTCCGACGGCAAAGCCATCGCCGAGGAACTCGGTGAGCGCGTGGTGTTCTCGCCCGGTGACGTGACCAGCGAAGCGGATGTGACCGCCGCGCTGGACGCCGCCCAGGAGCTCGGCACGCTGCGAATCGCGGTGAACTGCGCGGGAATCGGCAATGCCATCAAGACGGTCGGCAAGCAGGGCGCGTTCCCGCTGGAGTCCTTCTCCAAGATCATCAACGTTAACCTGATCGGAACGTTCAACGTCATCCGCCTGGCCGCCGAGCGCATCTCGGCGGTCGAGGAGGCCGACGGCGAGCGCGGCGTCATCGTCAACACCGCGTCGGTCGCCGCCTACGACGGCCAGATCGGCCAGGCCGCGTACTCCGCCTCCAAGGGCGGCATCGTGGGCCTGACCCTGCCGGTCGCCCGTGACCTGGCCTCGTACAAGATCCGCGTGATGACCATCGCGCCGGGTCTGTTCCACACCCCGCTGTTCGCGACCCTGCCGCAGCAGGCCATCGACGCCCTCGGCGCGCAGGTGCCGCACCCGTCGCGCCTGGGCGACCCGGCCGAGTACGCGGCGCTGGTCCGCCACATCGTGGAGAACCCGATGCTCAACGGTGAGGTCATCCGCCTCGACGGCGCGATCCGCATGGCCCCGCGGTAATCAGCAGGGCCACGCGGTGATCAGCACGGCCACACGGTGATCACCGCGGCGATCACCTGGTGACGGCACCGGCGCGGGCACTCGCCCGCCCGGTGCCGTCGCCGTTTCCGCGCAGCGCGAGCAGCTGCCGGGTGTGGCCGGGGATTTCGACATCGATCAGGCCGATGAACAGATTCCGCAGGGGCATGGCCTGATCCAGCAGCAGTGCGCCCGCGGAGAGCAGGCGGGTTGGCACCGGGCTGTCCAGTTCCGCGTCGCTGAGCGCGGGCCCGCCGAAACCGCACAGCATCTCGGCCTGGCGGCGCAGGCGTTCGCGCAGGCCGGGGAAACCGCCCGCGAGATCGACGACGCGGTCGATGGTCCAGGTGTCGAGGGCGAGGCGATTGTCGTAGGTGGCGTGCTCCCCCGCCGCCACCGCCGACGCGGCGGCCATGGTGGCGGCGGTGACGAGGGAGACGTGGGCCAGGATCCGCTCGGCGTTCCACTCCCCTGGTGGAGGCGGCAGCGGCGGGCCCGAATCCGCCACGGCGGCAGCGGCTTCCAGCAGGGTGTCGTAGACCTCGCGCAGCGCGGTGGCGTGGAACATCAGGCGTGGGCCTGCGACATTTCCCAGGGCGCCTGCGGCAGTACGGCGCCGGTCTCCAACAGCGACTTGAGGTTGGCCAGCACGGCGGGCCAGCCACTCGAAATGCCCTGTAGCATTTCCTGATTCGGCAGGTTCTCGTGGGTGACGGTGAGCCGGACGATGTCCTGGTGGGACTCGATGAGGAAGGTCACCACCGACGGGGCGCGGTCCGCCCCGATCGAATCCTCGAAGGTGAGGACGAGGCGGCGGGGCTCGTCGACCTCGAGGACCTTGCCGACGACATCGATCTTGTCCGAGCCGTCGACGCGGCGGTGCTCCCATTCCGAACCGGGCTGCCAGTCGGACACATTCGCGTGTCCCCAGTACTGCGCGGTCAGGTCGGCGTCGGTGAGGGCCTTCCACACCTGCTCGGCGCTGGCGTGGATGTAGGTGACGTAGACGTAGTTCGGCACGGTGGCGGTCATGGCGTACTCCTCTGCCTGGTTTTTGACGGCGCGCAGGACATCCAGCCGGGGGCGATCGAAGACGGAGATCCAGCGCTGTTCGATGTCGTGAATCGGGGTCGGATTGATGTAGTGCACCCGTTCGCGACCGCGCCGCAGCACGGTGACGAGGCCGGCCCGCTCCAGGATGTCGAGGTGCTGGGTCACCGACTGGCGGGCCATCTCGACCCGTTCGCACAGTTCGCGCAGGGTCTGGCCATTGTTCTCCCGCAGCCGGTCCAGCAGCAGGCGGCGGGTGGAGTCGGCCAGGGCCTTGAAGACCGCGTCCATCTCGGGTTCGGGTTGCACGGGAAAATTATGCAGGCATTTACCTGCATAAGTCAACGCCCTACCGCCGCGCCCAGCCGGACGGGCGGCTCGGCACCCCCTCTTACGTGGGAATTTCGTTCTCGGACATGACAATCCGCGCATTCACCGTCAAGATGTTCAACGGCCCTCGGCCAGAACTGACATCGTTGTCTCAGCAGCGCCCGGTGTTTCGCGGCGCGGACAGGAGCGCCCGTGGCGACGCCGCAGACCTCGGACCCCGTCTCATCGGTGATCGTGGAGACGATCCGGCCGGCGCGCATCGGGACCAGGCTCGCCCATCCGATGCTGCGCACCACCGTGCAGCAGTTCCTGCGCGCCGGAGCCTGGGTCGCCGACCTGGGCCCGCGTCCCGCGCACCTGGTGTTCCGGATGACGCGGCTGTCCGAGCAGCCCGCCCGGGTGCTCGGCACCCCGCGCGGCACCCGCCGCGAACCGGTGCGATTCGAGCACTGCGATGCCGAATGGCTGTGGAGCGCACCGGTTCCCGATCCGCGGGTGGACCGCGACGCCGCGATCCTGTACCTGCACGGCGGCGCGTTCATCGCGGGCGGGCTCAACAGCTACCGCCGCCACACCGCCCGCCTGGCCGCGCTGAGCGAGCTGCCGGTGCTGACCGTCGACTATCGGCAGCTGCCCGACGCCCACCCCAACGAGAGCCTCGACGACGCGCTCACCGCCTACCGGCACCTGCTGGCCGAGGGGTTCCCGCCCGAGAAGATCGTCGTCGCGGGCGATTCCGCGGGCGGCGGACTGGCGCTCCGGCTGGCGCTGACACTGCGCGAGCTGGGTCTGCCGCTGCCCGTGGCACTGTCGGTGACCTCGCCGTGGGCGGATTTCGACTCCGCCGCCCGCCTCGCGCATCCCAATGCCCGCTACGACGCGGTACTGCCCGCGGTCGGCCCCGACATGGTGGTGCGCCGCGGTATCGCCGTGGACGGCGAGCTGGATCCGAGCTGGTCGGTGGTGAACCACGATTTCACCGGTCTGCCACCGATTCTGCTGCAGGTCGGCTCCCGCGAGATGCTGCTCGCCGACGCGCTGGCGGTGGCGAAACGCGCCGAGGCGGCGGGTGTCCCCCTGCGCCTGCAGGTGCGGCCGAGCGCCCCGCACACCCTCATCCACCTGGGTGCGGACCTGCTCGCGGACGGCCGGGACGCCGCCCGTGACGCGGCCGATTTCCACCGTGCGATGATCGATCCAGGTCGCCTCGGCCGCAGCGCCGCCTGATCCGCACCGGCGGTCCCGACCCTCCGATCCGAGAGGCTCCGATGTCCCAGCCCGCCAATGCTTCTCAGCCCGCGATCCTCGTCACCGGGGCAGCCGCCGGTATCGGCCGCGCCATCGCCGCGCGGTTCGCCCGGGAGGGCTGGACCGTCGGCCTGTACGACATCGACGCCGACGCGGTCGCCCGCACCGCCGCCGAGATCGGCGGGCGCACCGTGACGGGGGCCTTCGATGTCACCGACCCGGCGGGCTGGGATCGGGCGCTGAAGGACTTCGACGACGCGACCGGCCGGCTGGACCTGCTGGTCAACAATGCGGGCATTCTGGTCTCCGGGCCCTTCGGCGAGATCCCGGTGGAACGCCAGCACCGCCTCGTGGACGTGAACATCAAGGGCGTCCTCAACGGCTGTCACGCCGCCCTCCCCTATCTGCGCCGCACCTTCGGCAGCCGGGTCATCAACCTGGCCTCGGCCTCGGCGCTCTACGGTCAGCCCGGCCTGGCGACCTACGGCGCGACCAAGGCCGCGGTGCGCAGCCTGACCGAGGCCCTCGACCTCGAATGGCGGCACTTCGGCATCACGGTCAGCGATCTGCTGCCCCTGTTCGTCGCGACCGACATGATGACGGAGGTGAGCCGCGGCTCGAAATCCGCGATCACGCTGGGCGTCCACCTCACCCCCGACGATGTCGCGGAAGCGGTGTGGCACACCGCAACCGGACGCCGCCCGCTGTCCGGCCCCCACGTCCTGGTCGGCCTGCAGACCAAACTCACCGCCCTCGCCACCCGCCTGTCCCCGCCCTTCGTGACCCGGGCGGTGGTGGGCTGGATCAGCAAGGCAGATTCGCTGCGGTAGTGCCTGACTGCGGTAGTGCCTCAGAGCGCGGCCAGGTCACCCACGATGAAGATGACCAGGCCGGCCGTCATGGTCACCGCGCCGGCCAGGCCGAGCGGCGCGGTGCGGGCCTTGTCGGCGAATTCGTCGCCGACGCCGGTGAGCCAGTTGATGGTGTCCTTGGCGGCGATGAAGATGCCGCTGGCGACGACCAGCCAGGCGGCGGTGATGTTCCAGCCGCTGGACAGATCGGACAGGCGGGCCGCCCAGACCAGGCCGAACAGGATGACGCCCTGGAGGACCGCGCCGACATGGGTGACGGTCAGATAGCGGGGCGTGGGCGGGTTCCCCTCGCGGATGCGCAGCGCGATCATCGGATAGCCGAGCAGGGCCCCATAGGTGAGGGTCAGCAGTCCGCCGATGATGAGGATCTTGTCGGTTGCCGTCATGGCGACCCCTTCCGGATCCGTCCACGATAGGAGCCGAATCACCTGGTCGCGGGCGTTCAGGGGAATCGATGCCCGACCTTGACCTCGTCGGCCGGGGCGGCGTGCGCATCACGTGACCGGCAGTGCGGGCGCGATGTCCGACTCCGGCGTGCCCGGCTGCGCGGCGGTCCGCGCGGGCGGTGCGGCGCGCATCGGCCAGCCCGCCGAAGGCCGAGCCGTTGAGCCGGAAGAAGGTCGATTCGAGGTTCCCCACCGGCGAACCCAGCACCGCGGCAAGGATATTCAGCTCCGGGGCATAGCTCGACGCGAGCTCGGCGGCCCACATCGTGGCCAGACCGCCGCCCGAGTACCCCCACAGCGCCACCGGCGAATCACCGGGCCGCGCCAGGAAATTCAGGGTGGCACGCAGGCCGTCCAGGGTGCGGTGGCCGGGCTCGCGCGGGGCCCCGAACCGCCCCGCGGTCCCGGTGTGGTCGGGCACCGACACCACCCAGCCGCGAGTCAGGGCGTGCTCGACGAGCAGCAGCTCGAACTGCGGAACCGCGCCCAGCGCCCGCGCACCGCGACGGAACGCATACGACGGCAGGCACTTCGAGGCGACGGCGTCGATGGCGCATTGACAGCAGCGGTTGCGGATGGTCGTCCCGCGGCGGCCGCGGCGCCCCGGTCGGATACGCGATCATGCCAATCCCCTTTCGGCCGACGGTTATCCGGTAGCGGTCCGCGCGCTCGTCTCGGTCCGGGACGCCAGCGCGAACCGCAGTTCGCTGCGGCGGGCGACCGCGAGTTTGCGGTACACCCGCGTCAGGTGCTGCTCCACCGTACTGGTGGTGATGTTCAGGGCCTCGGCGATATCGCGATTGCGCTGACCGAGCGCGGCCAGTTCGGCCACCCGCCGTTCGGCCGGGCTCAAGGCGTCGAAACCGGTGTCGACCAGGGTTTCTCGCGCGGCCGGCACCGGGTCGACCTGCAGCCGGGCCAGGAGCGGTTCGGCCCCGCAGATCTCGGCGAGTCGCGCCGCCTCCCGCAGCGGGGGCCGGGCCCGGTCCGACTCCCCCAGCGCCCGGTAGGCGTTCCCGAGATCGGCGAGCACCGTGGCCAATTCGAGTTCGTCGCCACCCGAGCGGGCCAGCGCCGCCGAGCGGCGCAGCAGCGTCACCCGCCGCAGCGGATCGCTGGTCGCGGCGAGCAGGCGCAGCGACACCCCACCGGTGTGGTGCTGCTCGGCTCCGCCGATCAGGTCGAGGTGCCGGGTCACCAGATTCCGCACCTGCCGCTGCTGCCCGGATACCAGGCCGGCCGCGGCCAGGTCATTGCGCCACGGCGCCAGCCAGGCGAAGTCCATGTCCCACTCGTCCATCAGCCGCCCGCACCGGCGGAAGTGCCGCAGCGCCTCCTCGGGCCGACCGGTGGCCAGGCAGTGCTCGCCGCAGGCGCGCAGATAGCCGAGCGCGAAACGGGATTCGAACATGGCGCGCGGCATCGGCCGCTCCAGCTGCGCGGCGGCCTCGGCGTGCCTGCCCTGTGCGGTGAGCGCGCGCACCAGCACCGCGACCGCCCGGCCCAGCCACACCCCGAGCTGCTCGGCGGGCAGCAGATTGAGTGCCGTCAAGGCATGTCCGGCCGCCTCGACCGGATTTCCCTTGCGCAGCAGCGTCTCCGCGCGCGCCGAGGCGAACAGCGCCTGCCAGGTCGGGGCGCGGCGCGCGGTGGCCTCGGCCAGCAGGGCGGTACACCAGGCGTCGGCGGCGTCGAGACGATCGGTGTGCAGCAGGCAGTCGACCGCCGCCACCAGCACCTCGACGGTGGCGGGAGTCAGCCGATGGTGTGCCAGGATGCGCTGGGCCGCGGCGGCGGTCTCGGCGGGTGAGCGCTGCTCCCACAGTCCCGCCAGCAGTGCGGCGGCCTGCCGGTGGGGTGAATCACGGTCCGGCGACGGCGATTCCGGGCCGGAGCGGGCGCGAACCAGCCACGGATGCCGTTGCGCCTGCACCGGATGCGTGTAGCGCAGCCACGCCCCGACGAATTCGAGCCGATCGGCCGCCGCCGCGTCCGTGCTGCGACGCAGCTGGACCAGCGCGTGATCGGCGTGCAGGACATGACCGTGCCACAGCATCTGCAGCACCGTCATGGGCAGCTCCGGATACGGCACCCGCCCGGTGCGCAGGGCCGCCTTGAGCCGGCCGAAATTGCGGGTGCGGCACGACGGGTTGATCCGCCACTCCACCGCCACCAGCCGGGTCGCGATGGCGGCCCGCTCGTCGGCGCGTCTGCTGGCCCGATAGGCCAGCTCCAGATAGGTTCCGGCGCTGTCCAATTCATCGGCGTCGAAGGCGCGGTCGGCGACCTCCAGGAGCACCTGCGCCGCCCACGAGCCGCGAGCGTCGCCCGCCTCGACCAGGTGCCGGGCCACCGTCGCCGCGGGCAGGCCCTCCCGGAACAGCAGTTCGGCCGCCCCGGTGTGCAGGGCGCGCCGATCCTCGTCGGGCAGGTCGCGCAGCACCGGGGCCGCCAGCTCCGGGTGCGGGCGGCACTCCCCCACGATCAGCCCGGCCGCCGCCAATTCCGTGACCACCGCACGGGTCTCGTCGAGTTCCGTGTCCAACAGCGCCGCCACCCGGCCCACCCCCGCGGCAGCCCCCAGCACCGCCACCGCGCGCGCGACCCGCAGCCGCTCCGCGTCCGCCGCGCTCACCTGGGTAGCGACCGCCCAGCTCGTCCTGGCGCCGGCCCCCACCGGCATATCCCCTCGGTCCCGAGCGACCGACCGTGCCATCTGACGTCCCTTTCACCGATCGGGATGCGCCCGACTGACAGGCGTGGCACGGCGAGCTTCGGTGTGCTGGAGCGGCATCATTGCAGCGAGGGCGCGTGGGCGCCCAGGATCAGCCGGGGGCACAACGGTTTCGAAATGTACTGCCAAACAGTGTATTTCACATTCGCCTAGGAGGTGGTGACGAGCGCTCGCGGGCGATAGACCAGGGCGGCCGCCGACGTGTCGTCCACCGCCAGGAACACCACCGCGCGCGCCTCGTCGAGCATGCCCTGGGTGGCCGCGCTCAGATACGCGTGCACCGGACCCGCGGAATACGGGTCGCCGACGAACGGGTCGATCCCGGCGACCGCGACCGAGGGCACCCCGATCCGGTAGGCCACCCGCTCGCGGAAGCCGGGGACGGGGGCCGGGGCCAGCAGTACCGCGCCGCCGGTGGCGAAGTCACTGGGCTCCAGTCCCTCACCGGCCAGGCATTCGCGCAGCGCGGCCTCGGCCAGCGCGAGCGGGTCCCCGGTCTCGGTGCGCACGGTCAGCGCGGTGCGGCCGCCGGTGCCCGCCGCATCCAGGTCGGCCCACGCGGTCGGGGTGAGCGCGCCCGGGGTCTCGGTGGTGTAGATGCGGCCGAAACCGCCCGCGCTGTCGGAGGAATGCAGCAGGATGGCCGCACCGCTGGCGGCGTACGGGAAGTCCTCGCGGTCACGCTCGGTGGACGGGTGGGTGTCGCCGGCCACGATGAGCGCGTACTCGACATCGCCGAGACCGGTGAAGCACTGGGCCGCCATGAGCGCATGCACCACCCCGGTGCCGCCGTTGAGCAGGTCGAAGGAGAACGCGGGCACCCGCCCGGTCGCGTACTCCAGGCCCACCTCGAGGCGCTTCTGGATCAGCGCGGCCACCGCGGGCTCGGCGATATTGCTGTCCCGGAACACCCCGGCGTTGACCACCAGGCCGACCCGGTCGGCGGAGACCTCCGCCGCCGCCAGCGCCTGCGCGCCGGCGCGGGCGGCCAGCTCGAAGTAGCTGCCGGTGTCGGCGTCGGTGCAGACGGCCGCGGAAACGATTGCGGTGCTCATGGATTCAGGCCTCCAGCCGGGAGATGGTCGCGGCGAGGTGCCCGGAGACCACCCCGGATGCCTCGGGGATCAGCAGCACCTTGGAGCCGCGCGGAATCCGGCCCTGCGCCAGGTGTTCGCGCAGCACCAGGAAGTGCGAGGTGGACGCGGTATTGCCGTATTCGGCGTAGACATTGAGCGCCTGCGGCATCGGGGTGTCGAAGTGCCGCTCGGTGAGCGAGCTGATGTAGTCGATGGCCGGGCCGCTGAACTGGTGGTGGATCCAGTAGTCGTACTTCTCGCTCTCCCAGGCCCGGCCGGTCTCCAGCAGGAAGTCGGCCATGCGTGAAATGCCCTGCAGGAAGCGGGATTCGCTGGCCAGGGCGCGGTTGTCGGTGTACATGGCGATGCCGGTGGTCTTGTCGCTGGGCATGCCGATGCAGTGCTCGGCGCCGGCCGAGGTGGTCATGAGCTCGATGTAGTGGATCTCGTCCGCGTCGTCGCCCTGGTCGTCGACCACCACGGCCACGGCCGCGTCGCCCACGGTCAGGGCGGCGAACTGCGGATCGTAGGGCTGGGAGATCTCGCGGGTGGCGGTCTCGGCGATGGGGGTGATCTGCTCGCCGCTGACCACCAGGCCGCGGCGCACCACACCGGATTTGATCATGCGGTCCAGCACCAGTACGCCGGTGATCATGCCCGCGCAGGCATTGGACAGGTCGAAGTGCAACGCCCGGCCCGCGCCGATGGCCGCACCCAGCTGGGCGGCGAAGGACGGTGCGAAGCAGTACTGCCCGGGCGCGGTGAAGCGGGTGATCGACACCGAGATGATGACGTCCAGGTCCGCGGCCGCGTAGCCGGAGCGGGCGAGGCAGTCCTCGATGGCGTTGCGCGCCAGTGCGAACGACGATTCGTAATTCTCCGGATCGCTATTGTGCACACGCCGGTTCTTGATTCCGGTAATTCGTTCCAGGTCCAATGCCCTGGGTACCGAAAGGCTGTTGATCACGTCCTCGGTGGAACGGATGGTCGTGGGTGTGTACGCACCGATCGATTCGAAGCGTGTACGCATGTGACCCCCTGCTCTCTGGACTGAGTGCGTCCGGTCGAATGTGGCTGCGGCGGCCGCAATTCGGTGTCCCCCGAGCCGGCCCCGCTGATATCCCGTAGCCCCGATGCCAAGTGAAACGCTACCGTACCCACCGGTAGACGAGTGCCCCACGCGCCTCACCGATCACAGTGCGATCGAGCGATTTTCACAGCGTAATCGCTGGAAGTAAGTGGTGCGCACGCCGATCGGCGAATGGTCGCCGAGTCACCCCGTAGGGGTGGAATAGGGGGTTACGAAGAACCGGTGTCGGTACCCGGGGACACACTAAAACTGTTGTATATCAAACGAATACGGAGCGCCACGCCTAGCGGTCCGACATCACCCCGTGTAGCCTCACCGATACATTCCTCGCATTCCTCGACAATTCACTGGGGGAAGTGTGTCGCATTCCTTGCCCACCATTTATTGGCGCGCTCTCGATCGTTTCAGCGATATCGTCGCCGCCCATCCCGAACGGAAGGCGGTGATCTATGCCGACGGCAGGAATCGGGACGGCCTGCCCGATTACCGCCACCTCACCTACGCCGAACTCGACGCGTGGTCGGACACCATTGCCGAGCGGTTCGCCGAGGCCGGCGTCACCCGCGGCGTGCGCACCATCGTGCTGGTGCGGCCGGGACCCGAGCTGTACGCCGTCCTCTACGGGCTGTTCAAGATCGGCGCGGTGCCGGTGGTGATCGACCCGGGCATGGGCATGTTCAAGATGCTGCGCTGCCTGCAGGCCGCCGACGCCGAAGCCTTCGTCGGCGTCACCGAGGCGCAGGCGCTGCGCATCGTGTTCCGCGCCTACTTCCGCAAGGTGCGAATGGCGGTCACGGTCGGGCGCTCGTGGTGGCAGGGGCCCACCCTCGAAAGCTGGGGCCGCACACCGGCTTCCGCGCTGCCCGAACGCGAGCCCGCGCCCGATGACGAACCGCTGCTCATCGCGTACACCACCGGCAGCACCGGGCCCGCCAAGGCGGTGGTGCTCACCCACGGCAATCTCAGCGCCATGATCGACCAGGTGGATGCCGCGCGCGAGCACGTCGCGCCGGGCACCTCGCTCATCACCGCGCCGGTGGCGGGCATCCTGGAGTTGCTGCTCGGATCCCGGTGCGTACTACCGCCGCTGATTCCCTCCAAGGTCGGGGCCACCGATCCGGCGCACGTGGTCGACGCGGTGCAGCGGTACGAGGTGAAGACCATGTTCGCCTCCCCCGCCGTGCTGATCCCGCTCCTGCGGCACATCGAGCAGACCGGGGCGGCGCTGCCGAGCATCGAGAGCATCTACTCCGGCGGAGCGCCCGTCCCGGACTGGTGCATCGCCGCGCTGCGACAGGTGCTGCCCGAGCCGGCGAAGGTGTACTCCGGCTACGGCGCGACCGAGGCGCTGCCCATGGCGACCATCGAATCCCGCGAGCTACTGGGCGATCTGGTGGAGCAGGCGCACACCGGGCACGGGGTGTGCGTGGGCGCGCCCGCGCTCCACGTGCAGGCGCGCATCATCGCCATCACCGACGATCCGCTGCCGGACTGGTCGGACGCGGAGGCGCGGGCGACCGATCTGGCGGCGTCGCGCGGGATCGGCGAGCTGGTGGTGTCCGGGCCGAATGTCAGCCCCCGCTACTTCTGGCCGCAGGCGGCCAACCGGAGCGGCAAGATCGCCGAGGGCGAGGTGATCTGGCATCGCACCGGAGACCTGGCCTGGATCGACGACGCCGGGCGCATCCGCTTCTGCGGGCGCAAGAGTCAGCGGCTGGAGACGGCGAGCGGGCCGATGTTCACCGTGCAGGTCGAGCAGGTGTTCAACACCGTCGAGGGCGTGGCCCGTACCGCGCTGGTGGGCGTGGGTGCGCGCGGGGACCAGCAGCCGGTGCTGTGCGTGGAGCTGGCGCCGGGGGCCGACCGGGCCGCGGTCGAGGACCGATTGCGCGGGCGGCGCGACGAATTCGACATCACCAAGCCGGTGGCGGAGTTCCTGTTCCATCCGCGGTTCCCGGTCGACATCCGCCACAATGCCAAGATCGGCCGCGAGAAGCTGGCGGTCTGGGCGGCCAAGCAGCTCGACGGGTAGGGCCGCAGCATGAGAAGCCCGGCGCCGCAGGTGGTTCCGCTGGTCACGCGATTTTGTTTCCTCGCCGGGATCGCCGCCCGATTGTATCTGCTGGCTGGACTGATCGCCGCGGTGGCCGGGCGCGCCCCGTCGAATCCGGCGCTGCGGCTGCTGTGGTGGGCCGACGCGGCACTGTGCGCCGCGGATCCGGCCACCCGCATACCGGTCAGCATGGCCGCCGACGAACTGGCCAGCCGGATCGGCTGGGGCACCGCGGCGCTGACGCCGCTCCTCGGCCGCGTCCGGCGACGCGACCACACACTTCTGGAGGCATCGTGAAAGCAGCAGCATCGTGAAGGCATTGGTGACGGGGGCCTCCGGCTTCCTGGGTGGCGCGCTCACGCGCCGGCTGGTGCGCGACGGGGACCACGAGGTGGCGATTCTGGTGCGGCGCACCAGCAATCTGCGGGACCTGGCCCCGGTGCTCGACCGGGTGGAGCGGGTGGTTGGCGATCTCGGCGACCCCGACTCGCTGGAACGCGCCGTCGCCGGGGTCGATGTCGTGTTCCACAGCGCGGCCCGCGTGGACGAGCGCGGCACCCGCGCCCGCTTCTGGGCCGAGAACGTCGCCGCCACCGCGCGATTGCTGGCCGCTGCCCGGGCGGCAGGCGCGCAGCGGTTCGTGTTCATCTCGAGTCCGAGCGCGCTCATGGACCGTGACGGCGGCGACCAGATCGATATCGACGAGTCGGTTCCGTATCCCCGCCGCTACCTCAACCACTACTGCGAGACCAAGGCCGCCGCCGAACGCCTGGTGCTGAAGGCGAATACGCCCGGATTCACCACCTGCGCGCTACGGCCGCGGGCCATCTGGGGTGCGGGCGACCGATCCGGGCCCATTGTGCGGTTGCTCGAACGGGCGGCGGCCGGGACCCTGCCGGATCTGTCGGCCGGGCGCGAGGTGTACGCCTCGCTGTGCCATGTCGACAATATCGCCGAGGCCGCGGTCAGGGCCGCTGCCAGCGAGAATGTCGGCGGCAAGCCGTATTTCATCGCCGATGCGGAGCGGACCGACGTGTGGGGGTTCCTCGGTGACGTCGCCGCGGACCTCGGCTATCCGCGGCCCGGCCGCAGGCTCGATCCGCGTGTGGTGGCGCTGGTGGTGTCGGTGATCGAAAACCTCAGGCGGGTACCGTATCTCGCCGATCACTGGACGCCGCCGCTGTCGCGGTACTCGGTGGCGGTGATGACCCGCTCGGGCACCTACGACACCTCCGCGGCCACCCATGATTTCGGATATCGGCCCGTAATGGATCGCGACACCGGCATGACCGAACTGAAATCCTGGATCCGCAGCGGGGAGGTGATCGCCGGATCCACCCGCTGACCAGCGCTCGGACGCTCCCCTCAAAAACTTGTGTTACGCGCGGTACCGGCTAACATGGCTGGTACCGCGCGAGGGTGAGTCGGTGCTGACGGCCCTCGAGGCCGCAGACGCAGTGCAGCACCGCTACTCAATGAGGAGAGCGCCCGATGCCGGAGTTCGACTATCACGGCGTATCCGTCGCCTACGATCGCGCCGGGTCCGGGGATCCGATCCTGTTCCTGCACAATATCGGCGGTGACCGGCGCATCTGGGTGAACCAGACGCGCGCGCTGGCGGCCACCAACACCGTGTACGCGCTGGATCTGTTCGGCTACGGCGACTCCGACTCACCCGCGGACGGGTACACCGTCGACAACTACGTGCGCATGGTGTCGGAGTTCATCGACACCCACGGGCTCACCAATGTCACGATGGTCGGCAACTGCTTCGGCAGCGCGCTGTCGCTGCTGTACGCGCGCCGCAATCCGCAGAATGTGCGCGCCCTGGTGCTGTGCAGCCCGCTGACCGCCGCCACCCTGCGTCCCACACCGACCGGTTGGACCGCCCGCACTGCCGCGCACCTCCCGCTCGACTCTCTCGCCGGCGCGATCCGCCTCCCGGGCCTGGCCGCGAATCTCGTGGTCCGTGAACAGCTCGGCCCCCGCGGCCGTGGCATGGCCGCCTCGACCTTCACCGGTCTCCGCCGCCGCTGGAGCGAACCGCGCCGCCTGCTCCCGCCCGCCGCCATCGCCCGCGACCTCCCGAAGCTGGCCGTCCTCGACGACTTCCGGCCCGCTCCCGGCTTCCCGCCCATCACCACCGTCTGGGGTGCCAAGAACCACATCCTGTCCGCCGCCGCCGGCGCCCGCCTCAACACCACCCTGTGCCCGTCCGAGGCCATCGAACTCCCCGACTGCGGTCACCTGGTCATGCTGGAGCAGCCCGAAACCGTCACGGCCGCCATCCGTTCCGCCACCCGCACAGCCCTGGCGGGCTGAACTCGCCCAGCACCCAACCCCCGCTCCGGCACGGACGCCCGGTGTATCCGCCGAACCCGGCGTCTCGAGAGAACAGTTGCGCGCCGACAACTCAGGTCAGCCTGCCGCCCGGTGCAATCGGGTAGCCAGCTCACGCAGGTGCGCTGCCAGTTCCGGCGGCTCGAGGATCCGGAAGTCGAAACCGAAACCCGCCACGTGGACGGCGATGGCGTCGAGTGAATCCGCGCCGGTATGCAGGATGCAGGTGTCCGGGTCGACGGCCTCGAGCACGCCGACGGTCGGCGCGATCACCTCGGCGGCCCGCTCGGCGGAGGTCAGCAGCGTGATACGGGCCTGATAGCGGTAGGGCGCGGTTGTCACTCCCCGGGAGACCTGATCGGCGGCGTCGGGCGCGGGGCGGGGCGTGAAGCGGGGGCCGGTCGGGATGCGCGGGGTGAGGCGGTCGACGCGGTAGGTGCGCCAGTCCTCGCGGTCCACATCCCAGCCGGTCAGGTACCAGCGGCGGCCGATGTGCACCAGGCGGTGCGGTTCGGTTGTCCGGCGCGAGGATTCGCCATCGTGGGTGCGGTAGTCGAATCGGAGGCGATGCTGGTCACGGATGGCGGCGGCGATGGCGGTCAGGGTGTCCGGGTCGACGCGCGGGCCGCCATCGGGGACGGCCACGGTCGCGGCCTGCAAGGCCGTCACCCGATGCCGTAGCCGCGAGGGCAGCACCTGCTCGAGTTTGGCCAGCGCCCGCAGTGAGCTCTCCTCGATCCCGGCGATGGTTCCGCCCGCCGCGGTGCGCAATCCCATGGCGACGGCGACGGCCTCCTCGTCGTCGAGCAGCAGCGGCGGCAGTGTCGCGCCCGCGCCGAGCCGGTATCCGGCCGCGCCGGCGGTGGCGTCCACGGGATAGCCGAGGGCGCGCAGCTTTTCGATATCGCGGCGCACGGTGCGCACATCCACCTCGAGCTGCGCGGCCAGTTCCGCGCCGCTCCAGTCGCGCGGGGTCTGCAGCAGCGAGAGCAGTCGGAGCAGTCTGGCGGAGGTTTCCAACATGAATTCGATTCTGTCGCACAGCTAGGGCAGAACCTGTCCTAACCGCCTTCTACCGTGGTTCTCATGAGCGAACAGATCACGCCCTTCCGCATCGACATCCCCGCCGAGCAGCTCGACGACCTGCGCCGGCGACTGGACGCCGCGCGCCTGCCCGCCCCGCTGCCCGGCGACGACTGGGACACCGGCGTGCCGGTGCACTGGCTGCGCGCGCTGGTCGAGCACTGGCGCACCGGATACGACTGGCGCGCCGCCGAAGCCGAGCTCAATCGGTACCCGCAGTTCCTCACCGAAATCGAGGGACAGCGCATCCACTTCCTGCACATCCGTTCCGCCGAACCGGATGCGGTGCCGCTGCTGCTCACCCACGGCTGGCCCGGTTCGATCGCCGAGTTCCTCGACGTCATCGGCCCGCTGACCGATCCGCGCGCCCATGGCGGCGACCCGGCCGACGCCTTCCACCTGGTCATTCCGTCCCTGCCCGGGTTCGGGTTCTCGGGTCCGGTCAGCGACACCGGCTGGACGCGGGCCCGCATCGGCCGGGTGTGGGCGGAACTCATGAACCGGCTCGGCTATCAGCGCTACGCCGTGCAGGGCGGCGATATCGGCGGCGCGGTCAGCCCCGAGGTGGCCCGCACGGCACCGGACCGGGTGATCGGCGTCCACGTCAACGGCGGCCCCAACCTGCCCCCGCCCTCGGCCGCGAACGATCTCGACGAGCTCACCGACCTGGAGCGGGACCGGGTGCGGCGCATCCAGGCATTCATGCGAGAGGAGTTCGGCTACGTCGCGATTCAGTCCACGCGACCCCAGGCCCTGGCGTACGGGCTGGTGGATTCGCCGGTCGGCCAGCTGGCCTGGATCATGGACAAGTTCCGCGAGTGGACGCACCCGCGCGGCGTCGATCCGGACAAGATCATCGACCGCGACCGCCTGCTCACCACCGTCATGCTCTACTGGCTCACCGGCACCGCCGGGTCGGCCGCGTATGTCGGGTACGCGAACACCGGGGAGTGGGGTGCGCCCGGCGTGAACTCCGGTGTGCCGACCGGTGTCATCGCGTTCGCGCACGACGTCTGCATCCGCCGCTACTGCGAGCAGTCCAACACCATCACCCGCTGGGTGGACGTGGATCGCGGCGGGCATTTCGCGGCGATGGAGGAACCCGAACTGCTGGTCGGCGACATCCGCGAGTTCTTCCGCGACCTGCGCTAGACCGTGCGGAAAGCCTTCGGCTGCATCAGGAAACGAGGGGCCTGACCTGCTCGGCGGCGAAGCGGACGAAGCCGGCCGGGTCCGGTTCGTCGCCGGTGGGCTGCAGGACCACGCTGGTGGCGCCGGCCTCGACCCAGCGGAGCACGGTGTCGGCAATGGCCCGAGCATCTCCCGCGACACCGATATCCGGGATATCGTCGCGGTCCTGCCCGCGCAGGTCCGCGGCCACCCGCTCCGCGGCATCGGGACCGGTCGCCGCCAGCAGGTACACGACGATCGGATACGGCTGTGCCGCAAGCGCTTCGGGCCGCCCGGCCCGCACGATCCCGACGGCCGTGCGAATCCCGTCGGCGGGGGGTGGAGCTGGTGAGGATCACCCCGTCGGCGGCCTCCCCCACCACACTCAGCGTCCGCGGCCCGGTCGCGGCGGCCAGGATCGGCGGTGCGACGGCGGGCGGCCAGTCCAGCGCGACGTCGTCGAGCCGGACATACCTGCCCTGCACCGTGATTCGCTGCCCGGCCAGCAGCGCCCGCAGCGCGTCGAGGTATTCGCGCAGCAGGGTGATCGGCGAGGCGACCCGCTCCCCCACCTGCCCCATCCAGTCCTGAACCCCGTGTCCCACACCCCAGATCCCCCGCCCGGGGAACATCCGCTCCAGCGTCGCCAGCTCCATCGCGGTGACCGCGACATTGCGCAGCGGCACCGGCAGCACCCCCACCCCGACCCGCACCCGTTCACTCCACGCGAGCGCCGCTGCGGCCGTGGCGATCCCGCCCTCCAGGAAGCAGTCCTCCCACAGCCACAGCTCGTCGAGTCCCGACTCGTCCGCCGCTCGCACCACGTCCCGCAGCCGCTCGGGCGGTTGCTGCGGCCGGAACACCACTCCCAGGGTCCTCATACCCCATGCGTACCACGCCGGAGCCGGAAATAGCTGTGGCCCGGTCACATTCGCGACCGGGCCACCAGGGTTCGGAACTCAGCCGAAGTGGCAGACGTAGTGAACCGGCTCGATGACCTCGATCTGGAAGCTGGAGTTGCCCGGCACGGAGAACGACTCGCCGCCCTTGTAGGTGACGGCCTCGGACTCACCGGCGAGGGTGACGTTGCACTGGCCCTCGAGCAGCTCCATGATCTCCGGCGCACCCGTGTTGAAGGTCAGGGTGGCGGGGAGGATGACACCGATCGACTTGCTGGTGCCGTCGGCCAGTTCGATGTTGTGGCTCACACACTTGCCATCGAAGTAGACGTTGGCGCGCTTGGTGACGGTGACATTCTCGAACTTCATGCTGGTACGGGGCCCTTCCTACGGGTGACGACCGGCCGCGCGGGCCGGTCCGGTTCGCGCCGATCGTACCCGCGACCGCCGGGCAATCGTTCAGTCGGGCAGGGCGTCGAGGGCTGGGTCGGGCAGGGCGTCGAGAGCCTGAGCCGTCAACGCCCGCCCCTGCTCGATGATCGGGGTGGCGCGATGGAAATCCATGGTGCCGCAGATGTTCTGCGGCACCTCGATCACCAGGTCCGGCGGGTGGGCGGCCAGTTGCTGGCGGGTGAGGGCGGCCAGCATGAGATCGATGGCCCGCTGGGCGACATCGGTGGCGCGGATGCTGCTCAGCGCCGGGGGCTGCGCCGGCACCTCCTCAACCGGGGTGCGCGCCCCGCCGAGCCGCTGCGCCGAGGCCCGCCACCACTGGGTGAACCAGTTCGTGCGCGGTTGCGCGCGGTCGTAGGCCGGGTCCGGCGCGCCCGAGAGGTCGACGCCGATGGTCATGTCCGCGGGGCCCAGCGCCATGGTCGCCACCACCGGCAGCGGATCGAGCACGCCGCCGTCCACCAGCACATGCCCGTCGACGAGCACCGGGGTGATGAATCCGGGGATGGCGATCGAGGCCCGGATGGCGGCATCGAGTTCACCGGCCTGGAACCAGGTGGACCGGCCGGTCGTCATATCGGTGGCCACCGCGACATACGGGATGGGCAGGTCCTCGATGCGCAGGGCGCCGAGCATCTCGCGAATCCGGTCGAGGACCTTGCTCGCGCGGATCACGCCCGGTTCGCTGAACGCCGGATCCAGCAGCCGCGCCACCTCGAACTGGCCGAGAGTGGTTGCCCAGGAGGTGAATTCGTCGAGCCGCCCGGCGGCGAACAGCCCGCCGACGAGTGCCCCCATCGACGATCCGGCCACGCCGACGATCTCGTAGCCGCGCTCCTGGAGTTCGGCGATCACGCCGATGTGCGCGTATCCGCGTGCGCCGCCACTACCCAGGGCGAGTTTGACGCGCTTGCCCGTCGACATAATGGATCTCCTACCCACCCGGGAGCCAGCAATCGAATCGCAAACCATGGTAGAGCCCGGCCGCCACCGGCCCGGTCAGCGGCCACCGCGGAGGTGACGATCCGCTCCGAATTGGGTATCCATCCGATTGCCGCAACTCTGGAAGTCGGCAACCGCCACCAGAAGACTAGCCGGTCATACCAACAATTCCACAAGTCGTGCGAGCTGAATCCGCTGAATCCGGGCAGGCATTCAGGCGTTATCGTGTCATCCCATGCTTGCTGAAACTCAGAACGTTCGTGTGGACAGCGAATTCGCACGGCTGCGAACAGTGGTGGTTTCGCAGAGCGAATTCCGAGCACCAGCAAATGCCGAGATACTCGGCCACTCGATGCCGGTGGAACCGGGGGCGGCGGACATCCTGAACGCGGTGTGGGGTCAGCACTTCGGCGCAGGACCCGGCCCGTTCCTGGAGGGCAAGGAGCTCGAGGGCCGCGGCATCACCGTCGAGTACATCGACTTCGCGGTGTCGCGGCTGTTCGGCGGCGCGTTCCGCTGCTCCACCCAGCCGCTGCTGCGCGCGGACTGACCTGTCCCCCACCGGCTTTCGCCGGGGCGGAACGGAATCAGGCGGCCGAGGTCACACGGTAGACGTCGTAGACGCCTTCCACATTGCGGACCACGTTGAGCAGGTGGCCGAGGTGCTTGGGGTCGCCCATCTCGAAGGTGAACTTGGAGATGGCGACCCGGTCACCGGAGGTGGTGACCGCGGCCGAGAGGATGTTGACCTTCTCGTCGGCCAGCACCTTGGTCACGTCCGACAGCAGGCGGGTGCGGTCCAGGGCCTCGATCTGGATGGCCACCAGGAACACCGACGACGGCGACGGCGCCCACTTGACCTCGATGATCCGTTCCGGTTCCGAGCGCAGCGAATCGGCGTTGGTGCAGTCGGTGCGGTGCACGCTGACCGCGCCGCCGCGGGTCACGAAGCCCATGATCTCGTCGCCGGGCACCGGGGTGCAGCACTTGGCCAGCTTCGAGACCGTCCCCGGCGCGCCCGGAATCTCCACGCCCGCATCGCCTGTGGTGCGCTGACGCGCCGGCATGGTGGACGGGGTGGACCGCTCGGCCAGTTCGTTCTCGACATCGCTGACGCCGCCGAGCTGGGCCATGAGCCGCTGCACCACGTGGTGCGCGGACACCTGGTTCTCGCCGACGGCCGCGTACAGCGCCGAGATGTCGGTGTAGTGCAGCTCGTGGGCGAGCGCGCTCATGGCGTCGACGCTCATCAGGCGCTGCAGCGGCAGGCCCGAGCGCCGGACCTCCTTGCTGATGGCGTCCTTGCCCGCCTCGAGGGCCTCCTCGCGGCGTTCCTTGGCGAACCACTGCCGGATCTTGGCCTTGGCGCGCGGGGACACCACGAAGTTCTGCCAGTCCCGGGAGGGTCCGGCGTTCTGGGCCTTGGAGGTGAAGATCTCGACGACCTCACCGTTCTCCAGCTGCCGTTCCAGCGCGACCAGCCGCCCGTTGACGCGCGCGCCGATGCAGCGGTGGCCGACCTCGGTGTGCACGGCATAGGCGAAGTCCACCGGGGTGGACTTCTGCGGCAGGGTGATCACGTC
Organism: Nocardia sp. NPDC059154; assembly: GCF_042755705.1. NCBI lineage: Bacteria > Bacillati > Actinomycetota > Actinomycetes > Mycobacteriales > Nocardiaceae > Nocardia > Nocardia sp. NPDC059154. The sequence continues at coordinate 63,066 of NZ_JBHZCS010000027.1, read as the reverse complement.
ACCCTTGGGCGTGAACACGAAGATCTCGGGCGATTTGAGGTCGAAGCGCAGCGACTCCAGGAACTCGGCCGGGTCGGCCGCCTCCCGCTGCCAGTCGAGCAGCTGACGCATCCACGCCATGTCGTCGACTTCGGTGGAGTCGTTGGAGTGCTTGCCCTTGGTCTCCTTGTACCGCCAGTGCGCGGCGATGCCGAACTCGGCGGTCCGGTGCATGTCCTGGGTGCGGATCTGCACCTCCAGGGGCTTGCCGTCGGGGCCGACCACGGTGGTGTGCAGCGACTGGTAGACGCCGTAGCGCGGCTGGGCGATGTAGTCCTTGAACCGCCCGGCCATGGGCTGCCACAGCGAGTGCACGACACCGACCGCGGCGTAGCAGTCGCGCACCTCGTCGCAGAGGATGCGGATGCCGACCAGGTCGTGGATATCGTCGAAGTCCTTACCCTTGACGATCATCTTCTGATAGATCGACCAGTAGTGCTTCGGACGGCCCTCGACCACGGCATTGATCCGGCTCGACGCCAGGGTGTTCACGATCTCGGCGCGCACCTTGGCCAGGTAGGTGTCACGTGATGGCGCGCGGTCGGCGACCAGCCGCACGATCTCGTCGTACTTCTTGGGGTGCAGGATCGCGAAGGCGAGGTCCTCCAGCTCCCACTTGACGGTGGCCATACCGAGGCGGTGCGCCAGCGGCGCTATCACCTCGAGGGTCTCGCGGGCCTTCTTGGCCTGCTTCTCCGGCGGCAGGAAGCGCATGGTGCGCATGTTGTGCAGCCGGTCGGCGACCTTGATCACCAGCACGCGGGGGTCGCGGGCCATGGCGATGATCATCTTGCGGATGGTCTCGGCCTCGGCGGCCGCGCCCAGGTTGACCTTGTCCAGCTTGGTGACACCGTCGACCAGATGGGCGACCTCGGTGCCGAATTCGGCGGTCAGCTCGTCGAGCGAGTACCCGGTGTCCTCGACGGTGTCGTGCAGCAGCGCGGCCACCAGCGTGGTGGTGTCCATGCCCAGCTCGGCCAGGATGTTGGCCACGGCCAGCGGGTGCGTGATGTACGGGTCGCCGGACTTGCGGAACTGGTGGGCGTGCTTCTCGTCGGCGACGTCGAAAGCCCGTTGCAGCAGAGCGAGATTCGCCTTCGGGTACAGCTCCCGGTGCACGCTGGCGAGGGGCTCGAGCACCGGCTTGACGGCGGCGATGCCGCGCTGCCCGGTCATCCGGCGGGCCAGGCGCGCGCGGACGCGGCGTGATGCGGAGGTGGGAACGGCGGTGGAGTTGCGAGCGGCGGACTGCCCGTTGGCCGCTGGGGTGGCGGACTCACCCTCGGGCGATTGCCCCGAGTTCGCCTGCTCCAGATGCTGTGTCATGCCACCTCCGCTCGCGGCCTCGATCGGAAAACCATATCGGACCGTTCAACCACCCAGATCATCCACTTTAGTCCTGGAATCGGATCCCGACCGGACAGCGGTCGCCGCCGGTCCGAACAGCTCCGGAGCGATGAACGATACCCGGTCGGGGCTCGGTTTCGCGCCCGCATGGGACCCGGATTGTTCCGGTGTCGGCCGGGCCTCCCTGCTCATTGTTCGCCCGTGCTCTCGACCAGGCCCTCCGGGGTCAGTTCCAGCCGCCGCGTCACCCCGATCTCGGTGAGGAACCGCGGGTCGTGACTGACCACGAGCAGTGCGCCCTGGAAGCTCGCCAGCGCCTCGGTGAGGTGGGCGAGGCTGGGCAGGTCCAGGTTGTTGGTCGGCTCGTCGAGCAGCAGCAGTTTGGGCGCGGGTTCGGCCAGCAGCAGCATGGCCAGGGCCGCGCGCAACCGCTCACCGCCCGAGAGCGCGCCGGCCGCGACATCGGCGTCGGTGCCGCGGAACAGGAACCGGGCCAGCTGGGCCCGGATCTGTTCGGCCGAGGCGTGCGGCGCGGTGGCCGCCACGTTCTCGAACACCGACCTGGATTCGTCGAAGACGTCCAGGCGCTGCGGCAGCATGCGCCAGGGCACCCTGGGCGACTCCTCCCGGATGCGGTGCAGCAGCGTGGTTTTGCCGATGCCGTTGCGGCCGGTGAGCGCGATGCGTTCGGGGCCACTGACTTTCAGCGTCACCGTCGGCCCGCACGGGAGCCGCACCTCGGTCAGCTCGAGCACGTCCTGGCCCGGGTAGAGCCGGGTGTCGGGCAGGTCGACGCGGATCTCGCGGTCGTCGCGCAGCCGGTCCTGCATGTCGGTCAGATTATCCTTGGCCTCCTCGACCTTGCCGATGTGGTTGTTGCGCAGCTTGCCCGCCGAGACCTGGGCCTGGCGCTTGCGCTCCCCCATGGCGATCTTGGGTTCGCGCTTCTGGTCCCACATCTTCTGCCCGTAGCGTTGCCGCCGATCGAGTTTGATGCGGGCCTCGACGAGTTCGCGCGCCTGCTTGCGGACATCGCTGCGGGCCTCCCGGATCGCCGCGCGAGCGGCGTCCTGCTCGAGCTCGATGATCCGCTCGTACTCGCTGAAATTGCCGCCGAAGAGCCGGATCTCACCCTGCCGCAGCTCGGCGACGGCGTCCACGCGGTCGAGCAGTTCGCGGTCGTGGCTGACGGTGAGCACGGTGCCGGGGAACTGGCCGACGACCTCGTAGAGGCGTTGCCGCGCCACCTGATCGAGGTTGTTGGTCGGTTCGTCCAGCAGCAGGACGTCGGGTTCGCGCAGCAGTTCGGCGACCAGGCCCAGCAGTACGGTCTCACCGCCGGAGAGGGTGTCGAGCCGCCGGTCCAGCTGCGCGACATCGCCTGCGACGTAATGCAATCCGAGCCGTCCGAGCAGTGCCACGGCGCGTTCCTCGATATCCCAGGCGGTGCCCACGGTTTCGAAGTCGGCGTCGGTGCCGGATCCGGATTCGATGCGGTGCAGGGCTTTCCGGATCCCGGCCAGCCCGAGCACCGCGTCGACCCGCTGCCCCGCGGCCAATCCGAGGTCCTGACGCAGGTACCCGAACCGCCCCGGAATGCTCACCGAACCGCGCGCGGGGCGCAGTTCGCCGGTGATCAGGCGGAAGAGGGTGGACTTCCCCGCGCCATTGCTGCCGACCAGGCCGAGGTGACCGGGTCCGAGCTGGGCATCGAGACCGTCGAAGACTCCGGTGCCGTCCGGCCACGCGAAGGTGAGATCGGAAATGGAAATAACGGGCATTGACATGCGGGCCTCCCCGAGAGTGAGCGAATGCGGCGCGCGATTGCGGGCCACTCGGCGATCACCTCAGAAGAGCAACGGCATGTCTCCGATCGGACGGGAAAAGAACTCGACTACGGTAACCGAGATCAACGAGCCCGGGCAAGAACGTATTTCCTGAGCCGCGTCTCACCGCCGGTCAGCGCGCGGCTCGCGCGGTGCACCGCAGGTAGCCGAGCGCGATCACGGCCAGCAGGGCGGCCAGGCCGTACATGACCGTCGCGCCGTGCCCCAGGGTGATGCCGCCGAGCGTGGTCCCCGCGCCGATGCCGATGTAGATGCAGGAGGCGTTCAACGCCACCACCAGCCCGGACTCCTGCGGCGCGGCCGCGATGAGCCGGTGCTGCTGCGCCGGCGTCTGGCACCAGCTGGCCGCACCCCAGCCCAGGGCCAGCAGCCCGACCAGGGCGGGAACACGGGTGTCGGTCGCCGCCAGCACACCCATGATCGCCAGGGTCACCGCCATCACCGTGTATCCGGCGGTCAGCACCCGGGTGGCGTCGAAGCGGTCGGTGGCGTAACCGGACGACAGGTTGCCCGCCACCGCGCCGACGCCGTACAGCATCAGCATCCACGCGGTCGTGGCGGCCCCGATTCCCAAGGCCCCCAATGCCGGAACGGCATACGCGTACACGACATACGCCGCCCCCATGCCCAGCACCGTCAGCGGCAGCACGGCCGCGACCGACCGATTGCGCAGCACCGCCAGCCGTTTCGCCAGCGGGACCGCGGGATTGCCGGGCAGCGCGGGCACCCACGCCGCGACACCGGCCGCCGCCAGCAGGCACCCGATCGCGACCCCGGTCAGCGCCGACCGCCAGCCCAGCCAGTGCCCCAGCAGATCACCCAGCGGCACACCCAGCGCGGTTGCGATGGTCAGCCCGCCGACCACCACCGCCAGCGCCCGCCCGCGCGCCTGCGGCGGCACCAGCGCCGCGGCCACCGCGCCCGCATTGGGCGTGAAGGCCGCCGCTCCCAGCGCGGCCAGGATCCGGCTGGCCAGCAGGATCGTGAACGTCGGCGCGAGAGCCGATCCCAGATTCGCCAGCGCGAGCACCAGCAGCGCCGACACCAGCAGCGCCCGGCGCGGCAGCCGCGCGGTCATCGTGGCCAGCACCGGCGATCCCAGCGCATAGGCCGCCGCGAACACCGTCACCGCCGCGCCCGCGGCCGCCGTGGACACCCGCAGCGATCCGGCCAGGTCCGGCAGGAACCCGGCCAGGATGAACGAGTCGGTGCCGACGGCGAAGGTGCCCAGCGCCAGGATCAGGGTGCGCCGCAACCCGTTCGGCGCGGCGGTGGCCTCGGCCGTCGACGGCCGGGCAGTAACCGGGATATTAGACATCCCGAATCTCCTTCCGAAAAAACCCGGCGCGGGGCCGGGTCGGTTTCTCGCGGGCGGCGCGACCGCTCAGGCGGTCACATGTTCGTAGAAGCTGCGTGTGTGGGCCGGGGCATTGGCCGGGGCGGCGGCCATCAGGTCGGCCACGGTCTGCGCGGCCAGCTCGCGCCGCCAGGCCAGCTCGGCGCGCCCCATGGCCCGGGCGATGCCGCACGGTTTGGCGAATTCCGTACCCGCCCGGGTGGCTCCGGCCCCGCGGCGGCGAATCTCGGTGCAGCGGAAGGCTTCCGTGCGTCCCTCGACCGCGGACACCACGTCCATGAGCGTGATGCGCTCGGGTGTGCGCGCCAGCCGGTAGCCCCCGCGCGCGCCGGGCGTGGAGTCGAGGATTCCCTCGCGCACCAGCGGCTGCAGCCGCTTCTTCAGGTATTCGGGCGGCAACTCGAAGATCTCGGCCAGGCGAGCGGTGGCGATCGGCGCGTGATCGTCGAGCCAGGCCAGCACGGTGCAGCAGTGCAGTCCCCATTCGACGCCTTCACCCATCATCATGAATAGGGATAATACATGTCCCGGATACCCGGGCCAAGCCCGATTCAGCGGCTGATGCGGCGGGCCTTCATGCCGTTCGAGAGCGGCACCTCGGTCACCTTGCCGCCGGATTCGGCGTGCAGCATGCGGCCGCTGCCGGTGTAGACGCCGACATCCGAGGGTCCGCGCGGGCCGAAGGACCCGAACACCAGATCACCGGGCCTGGCATTGAGCAGCTGGACCTCCACGCCCTGCTCCCACTGCTGTTCGGCCGTGCGCGGCAGGCTGATGGTGCTGCCGCTGGCGGCGAACACCGCGGCCGCGGTGAAGCCCGCCTGATCGAACCCGCCGTCGCTGGGCCCGCCCGGGCCACCACCGCCGAAAACGTAAGGGGTGCCGACCCATTGTTGTCCCGCCGCCACGATCTGCGCTCCCAGATCGGCGTTCGGGTCGGCCTGGAACCGGCCCTCGCTGCCGAGGCTGCGGAATCCGGGCTCGGCGGCCAGGATCCGCGCCACGTAGGGCCGAGTCTCGGTGTAGTGCCGGGAGATCTGGTTGGGCATGCCGCCGGAGGCGAGCACCGCGCCCTCACCGGCGTTGTAGGCGGCGATGGTGAGCGCGGTCAGGTCGCCGGAGACCTTGCCCTCCGACATCCAGCCCTCGATGGTCTTGGCGATGGCGCACATGTAGCGCCCCTGCCCGATGATGGCGTCGGCCGGATCCAGCACGCTGGCATAGCCTTTGCCGTCGGCGTCGATGACGTACGGCTGTCCGTCGGGTGCGAGGGCCTTGGCGGTGCCGGGCATGAACTGGGCGATGCCCTGCGCGCCGTCCGGGGACACCGCGTCGGTGCGGAACCCGGATTCGGCCTGGCCCTGGGCGGCCAGCAGCGAGGCACCGATCTCCGGGCACAGCGAGCCCGCGCGGCGGTACCAGATCTCGAGTTCGGGCGGCACCTTCCCGGAGGCGAGATTGCCGCCCGGCGTGCCGAATCCGTTCTCGCAGTATGGCGTACTGGGTGCGGGAATGGTGCCGCCGGCCAGCCACGGCATGGGGTCGACCTGGTGCCCGCCGGTCAGCCGCCCGCCCGGCACCAGCTCGAAATGCAGGTGCGGGCCGGAGGATTCGCCATTGTTGCCGACGTCGGCGATGTGCTGACCCATCTGCACGACGTCGCCGATGTGCACGAAGATGCCGTTCTGGTACATGTGCCCGTACACGGTGGAGTACCGGCGGCCGCTGCCGTCGAGGGAGTCGATGACCACCCAGTCGCCGAAGCCGGACGCCGCGCCCGCGGCCACCACCAGCCCGTCGGCGGCTGCGTAGATCGGCGTGCCCGCGGGGGCCGCCAGGTCGACGCCCATATGGGTGCCGCCGCGCGCGCCGAACACGTCGCTGACGGTGAATGTGCCTGCGGCGAGCGGATATTGGTGCCGCCCGGCCCCGGTGAGGCTGCCCGCCTCGTTCACCGTGCCGGGCGCCGCCGCCATGGAGGCATTGGCCGGCGCGAGCTCGGTGGAGGTGGGGGCGGCGTCCTTGATGGTGACCTGGACCCGGTCCAGGTGATTGCGGGCGACGTCGCCGCGGTCGCCGAGCGGGCTCCACTCGGTGCCGGCGGCCGCGCCCGGAGTCCAGCTGCGCTGCTTCCAGATCAGGTAGTCGACCCGGAAGGCGGCGGCGTTCTGCTGCAGGAACGAGACGATGGCGTCGCCCTTGCCCGAGTCCGCGCCGACGATGAATTCCACCGAGCGCCCGGCCTTCAGGTCCGGAACGGAGTCGTCGTTCACGATGCCGCGCATGTCCATCATGCCGAAGTGGGCCACCGTGCAGCGCAGCACGCGCAGCGCGCCCTCCTGCAGGCCGGCCTCGACGGGGGAGCCGGTGGTGGGGCAGTTGGGTTCGGTGCGGGCCGAGGTGACGGCCGGAACGCTGGGTGTGCCCGGGCCGCAACTGGTCTCGCTGGCGGGCAGGATGATGACGAGGACGAGGGTCAGCAGACCCAGCACCAGGGCGACCGCCCCACCTACGAGGACTTTGGGCTTCACGCCCGAACGCTCCCGGCCGCCGCGGTGATCACCCGGACATCATGCCATGGCGGACACGCGGTTTCACGGAGCTGCGGGTCTGTTTCGAACGGAGCTGCGTGTCTGTTTCAACAGGCATACAGCGGGCATCCCCCTGATATGCCGTACGTCGCCCGCAATGAAGTCCACGCCGCTCGCATCATCAGCGGCGTCGGCGCGTTGTTCGCCCTCGTCGAGGGCGTCTACATCCTGATGCTGATCCTCAACGCGGATCAGGCCAACAAGTTCTTCGTCTTCATCAAGGGGCTCGCCGAACCTCTCGCATTGTTCTTCCCGGGGCTGTTCCACACCGGCAGCCCGAACGTCGACACCATCCTGAATTACGGCCTGGCCGCGGTCTTCTGGCTGGTGGTCACCGGTTTCGTCGCCCGGGTCATTGCCCGCTAGAGGCCGGCGACCGACAGATCGAACGCGGTGAGAGCCGCGGCGAACAGAGGCGTGTGCTCGGAGCGGCCGGGATCGTATCCGGTAAGGGCGGCGATGCGGTTCAGGCGGTAGTTCAGGGTGTTCCGGTGCACGACCAGCGACTCGGCGGCCGCGACGCGATTGTGGTCGCAGGCCAGATACGCACGCAGGGCCGCCATCAGGTGCTGATGCTCGGCCAGCGGCGCGAGCAGGCCGAGCAACCAGGCGCGGGCGGGGCCGGGACGGGCGAACTGGTACTGCAGGGCGAGGTCGGCCATCCGGTACACACCGGTCGGCCGTCCCAGTCCGAGGGCGAGCCGGGCGATCTCCGCGGCCTCCTCGGCGCGCCCGGGGATCTCGGAAACCGTTGCCCCGGTGGCTGTCCCGGCTATCACCCGGCCACCCGCGGCGGCGGCGATCCGGGCGACCGCGGCATCGACGCGGGCGGCCGGTTCGCTCACCGGCACCAGCACCCAGCCCCCGGCCCGATCCAGCACGGTCAGCGCCAGCGGTGACAGCGCGTCGACCTCCCCGTGGATCACGCGCATGGCGGGCCGCGCGCCGTCCCCTGCGGCGGGCCGCGCATCGCCCACCGGGGCGGCCGTGCCGGCGGTGCGCAGCGCCAGCACGTGGTAGCCGCCGAGCGCGATCCCGAATCGATCGGCCAGCAGTTCGGCCGGTTTGCCCTGCAACAATGCCTGCGCCAGAGCGCGTTTGGCTTCCCGCTGCTCCCAGTGCAGGTCCTGCCGCTCACGCAGATAGGACCCGGCCACGCCCGGAATGACGACGCCCAGGTACCGCAGCAACTGCGGCACGGCCCGCAGTAATTCCTCCCGCTCATGTTCCGTCCGCGCCTGTGCGCTGAGGAAGTTCCAGGCCGCCAGCGCCCCTTGGTGATACACCGCCAGCACCGCGTCCAGGGGGATACCTTCGCGCGCCCGCCGCACCGCGACCGCGATCATGTCGTCCAGATCGCCCGCCTGGGGTTCGCGCCCCTCCCCCAGCAGTCGCGCGACCAGCCGCAGATTGTCCTCGGCACGATGGATCACGTCCCGCTCCAGCCGATCCCGTGGCAACTGCTCGTAATCCGGGACGCTGCGCACCACCGCCGCCAGGATCTCCCGCGCGGCCTCGGACAGGTGGGTCGCCAGGAATTCCGCGAACGCGGCCTGATCCTCGGGTGGGTTACTCACCGGTACATTGTTGCCGCGACCGAATCCCTTCGCGGGGCAAATGAATCCAGCAGGGCGAATAGCCGCCACCGCCGGACCGGCCTGTCATTCCACCAAATCCGGCCGATCACCCCTGAGCCCGTGCACAGAGACCGCGACCATTTGCCTGGGACGGTTTTGCTGGTCGGTATCCGCGCCGCCGAGAGCTTCGACCCCGCGCAGCTGTCCGGCGCCGAGACGCCGACGGCGCTGTGGGGGTGTCGCCGGACAGCTGCCCGGCGCGTTCCACTGGCTGCGCGATCGTCTCGACGGCGTTCCGGCCCCCGAGGGCTGCACCATCACCGATCCGGTTCTCGTCATGGCCGAACCCCGGTTCTGGCAGACCCTCGGGGAGATCCTCCCCACCGCCGTACAGGCCCTGATCGGTCAGGCCATCGGGGCGGGGAGGTGACCGGTCATAGCTCGACGATGGAGGTCAGCGGGTAATCACCCTGGCGTTCACGGCCTTTGAGGAAGCCGAGCTCCAGCACGACTGCCGCCGCCACCACCTCGGCCCCGGCGGCGGCGAACAGCTCGGCCGCCGCGGCGAGGGTGCCGCCGGTGGCGAGCACGTCGTCGAGCAGCAGGACCTTGCGGCCCTTCAGATCGATGCCGTCGGCCGGGATCTCCAGTGCCGCCGAACCGTATTCGAGGGTGTACTCACGCGAGATGACCGGCGGCGGCAGCTTGCCCGCCTTGCGGACCGCGATCACGCCGGTGCCCAGCGTGGCGGCCACGCCCGCGCCCAGCAGGAAGCCGCGCGCGTCTACACCCGCCACCAGGTCGGCGTCGGGGGCGCAGGCCGCCAAGCAGTCCAGCACCGCGCGGAAGCCCTCGGAATCGGCGAACACCGGGGACAGATCCGCGAAACGCACTCCCGGCGTCGGGAAGTCGTCACGCCAGCGGGTCAACTGCCGCACCGCGGCCTCCGCGCGGGCCGCCCGCTCCCCTGCCACCTCGGCCGTCTCCAGCATCTCGTGTTTGCTCATCGGCACCCACTCCTCATTCACCACGCCACCACGGCTCTCACCGTTTCAGCACCCAGCGATCCATGTTCCAGCCCGCTCCCGCCTCGGTGGGACTGGCGATGCCGTTCTCCATACCGTCACCGAACCCGATGGTGCGGGGGGCGGCGAACAGTGGAACCGACGGCATCTCGCTCCAGAGCAGGTTCTCCTGCTCGGTCAGCAGGTTCAGCACGGTGCCCGAGTTGTCCTCGGCCGCAAGCTGATCCGCGATGGCATCGTAGCGGCCGTTGCCGAACCGGCCGAAATTCAGCCCCGCGCCGGTGCGCAGCGACGCGGTGGCGTCGGTGCCGGTCAGCGAACCCGACGGGCCCGGCATGCCGGCGGTGCCGCCCAGGATGGCGTCCACCTTGCCGTCGGTGAGCTGCGACGCGGTGAAATCCGGTGCGCCCGCGTCGACCACGGTGATGCCCGCGGCCTTGCAGGCGTCGGCGATGGCGGTCACCGTGGCCGCGCGCCGCTCGTCCGGCTTGACGTAGCCGATACGCACGGTCTGGTTCTGGACACCCGAGGTCGCGGCGGCCTGGGTGGCGGTGGCGTCACCGCCCCTGTACTTGTCACCCGCACCCGAGATCGCCGAGTAGTACACCGAATCCTGTTGCACCGTCCGGGAATTCAGTAGGCCCGCGCCCAGCCCCAGCTTGACGTCGTAGCCCGGGTGCCCGAACTTGTCGAACAGCGCCTGCCGCGGCACACACAGCGCGAACGCCCGGCGCGCATCCGCCGATCCGAACACCCCGCCGGTGCTCAGCACCAGCTGCTCGACCCCGCGGCCCGGCAGATTCTGCTTGTGGAACCCGCCCAGGTTCACATCGCCCAGCGACCCGGCGCCCACATCGAGCACGCCGATCGACTTGTCCGACACCTTCGACTTCAGGTCGGAGTGCCGGTCCCACACCACGATCCGCGGCGTCCGGGGCTGATTGCCCCACCACTTCTCGTTCTTGACCAGCACCAGACCGTCCTTGTCACCGAACGAGTCGATCCGGTACGGCCCCGAGGACGGCAGCAGCGTCAGGTCCACCTTGCCCGGGGCGAGCTTCCAGCCGTTGTTCCAGAAGTCGGCGATGCGCTCGAGGGTGGGTTGATCCCCGGTCTGCACCGGCGTCACCACACTCGGGATCTTCACCTGCGCGGCGATCACGTGCGCGGGCAGCAGCTCGGTGGCATTGAACAGCGTCTTCCACGCCGAATAGTGCTTGCCCGGCCGGAACACCACGGTGGCGTCCTTGGATCCGGGCTGGCAGTCCACCCGCTCGATATCGCGGTAGCCGTCGGTGCTCGCGGCGTCGAACAGCGGCGCCGGCCCGCCCGGACCGGCCTTGGTGAATCGTCCGCTGCGCGCGGCCCAGGTCAGCACCAGGTCATCGCAGGAGGTCGCCACGCCATCGGAGTAGACGCCCTCCGGGGCGAGGCGGTACTGGATGGTCTGCGCGTCGCCCGGGACCTCCTTGGCGGTGCCGGTGTCGGTGTCGGCCACCGGCTGCCCGTCCGGGCCGGTATAGAAGAACCCGGTCAGCACCCGCGAGAACACCGCGGCCGCACCGCTGTTCGCGCCCAGCGTGCTGCCGCCGTTGTAGCTGGCGACGACCGCGTCCACGCCGTACCCGATCGAGGGCACCTGATTCTTGCTGGAGCACCCGGCCAGCGCACCGGCGGCGAGGGCACCCGCCACCAGCGCGACAGCGGTCCGGCGCACAACCCTGTGGTCTTGCTTCACGGTCGCACCCCCTGCGCTCAGTGCCGTCGCTGCTGTCGTTTCCCAGTCGGCCGGGCCCCGGGACGCGGCGCCCCGGCGCTCTGACTGCGCGGCGCGTGGTCGCGTCCGAAACCATTGGCTTCGGCGCCGCGGCCCGCGGCGCCGGCCCGCTCGGCGGCTGCCGCGCCCACCCGCGCCTTCGCGCCACCGGAGCGGCGGTTGAGCACCTTCTTGGTGTGCGCGGCCACCGGACCCCAGGTCTCCTTGAGAGTCACCAGCACCGGCACCGCGAAGAAGATGGACGAGTAGCCACCCACGATCATGCCGACCAGCTGCACCAGGGCCAGGTCCTTGAGGGTGCCGACGCCGAGCAGCCACACCGCGACCACCAGCATGCCGATGATCGGCAGGATGCCGATGACGGTGGTGTTGATCGAGCGCATCAGCGTCTGGTTGGCCGCCAGGTTCGCCTTCTCCGCGTACGTGTGCTTGGTCAGGTGCAGGACACCGCGGGTGTTCTCCTCGACCTTGTCGAAGACGACCACGTTGTCGTAGAGCACATAGCCCAGGATGGTGAGCAGACCGATGACCGCCGCCGGTGTCACCTCGAAACCGACCAGCGAGTAGATGCCCGCGGTGACGATCAGGTTGAAGAACAGCGAGCCGATCGCTGCGAACGCCATGTCGCGTTCGAAGCGAATCGCGATGTACAGCGTGGTCAATCCGACGAACACCACCAGCGCCAGCAGCGCCTTCTTGGTGACCTGGCCACCCCAGGTCCCGCTGATCTCGGCGACGCTGATGGCATTGCGGCTGGCCTGGCCGTTGGAGTCCTTCGGATGGAAGGTGTCGAACAGCGCGGTCTGCAGCTTGTCGGCCTGCTCGACACTCAGTGTGTCGGAACGGATCTGGATGGTCGCCGAGGACCCCGAGCCCGCCTTCTGCACGGTGACCGGGTCGTGGCCGAGCGTGGACCGGTAGACGTCCTCCACCTTCGAGGTGGTGACGCTGTCGGAGGCGGGCAGCTGGATCCGGGAGCCGCCCGCGAAGTCGATGCCCAGGGTGAAGCCCTTGAACGCCATGCTGGCCACCGCGATGGCGATCAGCGCCGCGGCGATGCCGTAGTACACCTTGCGCTTGCCGACGATCTCGAAACCACCGGTACCGGTGTAGAGCCGCTCGAACAGGCTGTGCTGCTTGCCTGTCGGCACGGCCTCGTAGTCGAGTTCGGAGTCGGAATCCACGACGACGGGAGAGGACTTGGCCATGATCACGCCTCCTTCACCAGGACGCCGGCGGTGGCCTTGCGTTCCTGTGCAAGCTCTGCAATAGCGCCCAGGCCGTTCACCGACGGCTTCGCCCAGAACGGCGAGCGCGAGACCAGCATCATCAGCGGCGAGGTCACCAGGTACAGGACGATGACGTCGAGCACGGTGGTGACACCGAGGGTGAAGGCGAAGCCCTTCACCTGGCCCGCGGCCAGCACGTACAGCACGGCGGAGGCGATGAGCGAGACCGTCTTGCCCGACAGGTTGGTGCGCTGCGCGCGCTGCCAGCCACGCGGGACCGCGGACCGGAAGCTGCGGCCCTCCCGCATCTGGTCCTTGATGCGTTCGAAGAAGACGACGAACGAGTCGGCCGTCAAACCGATACCGATGATCAGACCCGCGATACCGGCCAGGTCGAGGGTGAAGCCGATCCAGCGGCCCAGCAACACGATCAGCGCGTACACCGCCACACCCGCCGCGAGCAGCGAGAAACCGGCCAGGAAGCCGAGCATGCGGTAGTAGAGCAGGCAGTACAGCAGCACCGCCAGCAGGCCGATGGCACCGGCGATCAGACCGGCGTGCAGCGACGAGATGCCCAGGGTCGCCGAGACCGTCTCGGCCTCGGAGGTGCCGAACGACAGCGGCAGTGAACCGTACTTCAGGGTGTTCGCCAGCTCCTTGGAGGTCTTGGCATTGATGCCCGGACCCGAGATCGCGGTGCTACCGCTGAACTGGCCGCCCTCCTTGATCACCGGCGCGGAGACCACGCGGGAGTCCAGGGTGAAGGCGATCTGCTTGCCCACGTACTTGTTGGTGAGGTTGCCCCACTGGTCGGTGCCGCTGGACTTGAACTGCAGGCTGACCACCCACTGGGCCTGCTGCAGCACGCCGGAGGCGTCCTTGATCTCGGTACCGTCCATCACGGACTTGTCGAGCAGGTAGACGGTGGTGCCGTCGGTGCTACAGGTCACCAGGGGCAGGTTCGGATCGTCGTTGCCCTGCAACGGATCCGGCTTGGAGCAGTCCAGCGTGGCCATGGCCTGCAGCTGGGCGTTCTGGTCGGTGCTCTGGCGGGCCGCCTTGGCGGCCGCGATCTCCTGCGCGGTCTGCTGCTGGCCGCCCGCCGGCGCGGGCGTCGACGGCGGCGCGGACGGGGTGGTCGGGGCCTGTGCCGGGAACACCCGGTTCTGCGGGGCCTCGCCGGTCGTCGTGGGGGCCGGAGCCTCGGCCGTGGCCGGGGTGGTCTCGGTAGGCGTCGCGCTCGTGCTCGGCGGCTGCTGCGGCTGGGTCTGCTGCGGCTGCTGGGCCTGCTTACCCGCCTGCGCGGGGGCGCTCTGCACCACCGGACGGAAGTACATCTTGGCGGTGGTCGCCAGTGATTTCGCCTGTGCGCCATCGGCACCGGGGACGGTGATCACCAGATTGTCGCCCTCGATGACGACCTCGGAGCCCGCCACGCCCAGACCGTTCACGCGCTGCTCGATAATGTTCTGCGCCTGCTTGAGGCTGTCCTGGCTCGGCTTACCGCCATCCGGGGTGCGAGGCGTCAGGGTGACGCGGGTACCGCCCTGCAGGTCGATGCCGAGCTTCGGGGTGTGGTGCTTGTCCCCGGTGAAGAAGATCAGGCCGAACATCAGAGCCACCAGCGCGGCGTAGATGCCGAGCAGACGCAACGGGTGCGCCGTTCCCTGAGAAGGTGGCACAGTACTTATCTCCTAGGCGGATTCGAAGGTGGAACGAGCGGGGCACACACCGCAGCGCCACCGGCCGCCGGGAATCCGGTGCGGCCGATGGCGCGGAGTATGTCAGTCCTTGCTCAGCCGCGGCGCGTCGTCGGCGACTTCGGGGGCGGCGACGTGATCGTCGGCGACGCCGTTCGAAGACGCGGCTTCGGTGGTCTCGGCGGTGGTGTCCTCGGTGGCGTCGTCGTCGCTGCGCACCTCGCGGATCGATTGCCGCAGCCAGGTGGTGACGACTTCCTCGGCGATCTCCAGATCGACGGTGGTGTCATCGAGCTCGACCACGGTGCCGAAGAGCCCCGACGTGGTGACGACCCGGTCGCCGACCTTCAGGCTGTCCTGCATCTCGGTGACCTTCGCCATCTCCCGTTTCTGACGGCGGACGCCGAGGAACATCGGGATGAGCAGGGCAACCAGCAGTAGCGGCAGCAGAAGTTCCATCGTCGAAGTCAGCCCCTGGTAAGTGGTCGGTTGGGTGCGTTTCCCACACAGTCTGCCAGTAATCCCTGAGAGAATGCGCGGCGACCTGTTCTAGAGTCCACGCTCGTTCGCGCAGGGCTGATTCATCCCGTTTCCCCCAGCTGCGCGGTCGACCGCCGACTCTGCCGACCGCGCAGTCCCACTCAGGCCGGCTGCTGCCCGTAGGTGTAGTCGTCGAGCGGGAAGGTGGTCGCCTCGCGGTGGGCGTTCAGAGTGCTTGTCGGGCGCAGCAGCGCCGCCTCACCATGCTGGTTGAAATAGTAGCTGCGCGCCGTGGCGCACTGGCCGCCGTAGAAGACCGACGAATCCAGTTTCTCGGTGACGCGATCCAGGAATTCGGCATTGGCGCGCTCGGTGACCTCGAAGACCCGTTCGCCGCGGCGGAACATCTCCCCGAACAGGCGCGCCATGTGCTTCATCTGCGCCTCGATGGTGGTGAAGTAGGACAGGCCGCTGTAGGAGTAGGGACTGTTGAGGCTGACGAAGTTGGGGAACTTCGGCACGGTGATGCCCTCGTAGGCCTGGAAGCGGTTGTCGCGCCAGAACTTTCCGAGATTGCGGCCGTCGCGGCCGATGATCTCGATGGCCGGGAAGTTGACGTCCCACAGGTTGAAGCCGGTGGCCAGGATGAGGGTGTCGATCTCGGTCTTGTGACCGTCGGTGGTGACGATGCCGTCGGGCTCGATGTGGTCGATGGAGTTGGTCTCCAGGCGCACGTGCGGCTCGTTGAAGGTCTTGAAGTAGAGGTTGGAGAAGGTGGGGCGCTTGCAGCCGAAGTCGTAGTCCGGCGTCAGCTTCTTGCGAGTCTCCCTGTCGCGCACCTGGGTTCGCAGATGCGCCTTGGCCAGGATGCCGGCGGCCCTGTTGAGCGGCTTGGCCTCCTTGAAGTGCAGCACGCCGACCACCATGAGCGCCTCCAGCATGGAGGTGTTGACCAGGCGAGCGGCCTTCTGCGTCAACGGAACTCGCGCGAACAGATGCTGCACCGCGGGCGGAATCGGGGCGTCGACCTTCGGGACGACCCAGATCGGGGTGCGCTGGAAGACTATCAGTGCCTGCGCCTGCTTGGCGACCTCCGGGATCAGCTGGACGGCGGTCGCGCCGGTGCCGATGATGGCGGACCTGGTCCCGGTGAGATCGACCTCGTCGTCCCACGCGGTGGTGTGGATGATCCTGCCCGCGAAGGTGTCGATGCCCGGGAACGGCGGGGTGTAGGGCTGGGACAGGAATCCGGTGGCGGCCATCAGGTAGCGCGCGGTGAGCGGTTCACCGTTCTCGATGGAGACCACCCAGTACTGCTGCTGCTCGTCCCAGAGTGCACCCCCGACGACGGTGTCGAACCGCATACGACGGCGCAGGTCGTACTTGTCGGCGACGTGCTCGGCGTACTTCTTCAGCTCCGACCCCGGGGCGAACAGCCGCGACCAGTACGGGTTGGGCTCGAAGGAGTACGAGTAGGTGACCGAGGCGATGTCCACGGCCAGGCCCGGGTAGCGGTTGACGTGCCAGGTACCGCCCAGATCGTTCTCCCGCTCGAGGATGACGAAATTGCTCAGGCCGAGCCGATCCAGCTCGATGCCCGCGCCCATACCGCCGAATCCAGCGCCGACCACGATGGCGTCGTACTGAGGTGCCACGCCGAACCTCCTGCAAGAACTGTGTTCGAACAAAGAAAATGATGCACATGTCACGGAATGACATCTCATTCCGTTTGTGATCACCGTATCATCGGGCTCGTGACGAAGCCATCCTCGAGAATCGAACGGCGCAAGGCCGAACTCCGGCAGGAGATCATCGACACCGCGTTCGCGTGTTTCGCCGAGCGGGGCTACCACGCCACCGGCATCGCCGACATCGCCGGCGAGCTGGGTATCGGGCACGGGACGTTCTACCGGTACTTCGAGAACAAGCGCGACATCATCGACCACGTCATCGACGATCTGTCCGCGCGGATCATCGAGTCGCTGGGGACCGACAATGCCCCCGACGCCGCCGACAGCCTCGAGGAGTACCGCGCGCAGGTGGATCGCATCGGCGACGCGCTGAACCACATCTTCCTCGCGGACCGGCGGGTGGCGCAGCTGCTGCTGTTCCAGGCCACCGGCATCGACACCGAATTGACCGCGCGGCTCTACGGTTTGCTCGACACCGCCGACATGCTGACCGCCGGGTACCTCGAGCACGGGGTCGAACGCGGCTATCTGCGTGCGGATCTCGACACCGTGAACACCGCGCGGGCGGTGACCGGCATGCTACTGGCCGCCATTCTGCACGGCATCCGGACGCCCGAGGTGCAGGCGGTCAACAATCTCAGCCACGCCATCCGGCACCTGCTCATCGACGGCGTCCGCAAGCACTGAACCACCTTGCACAAACGGACCCGTTTGTCCGGTGCGGCCGGATTCGGCTGGGGCGGAGGTAATTCGGACATGCAGCCATTGGCACAATGACCCGAGTGACCCCAGACGACGTCCGCCGCACCCGGTTCGGCCACGCGCCGTCCGGGCCCCACGGTTACCACCCCGCCCAGGTGGACGCCTTCTGCGCACGCATCGCCGACACCATGCTCGGCCGCGACCATCTGAGCATCGCCGACATCCGGCACATCGAATTCGACGGTCCCCCACCCGGACATCGCGGCTACGACATCGATGAGGTCGACGACTTCCTCGACCACGTCTGCACGGAACTGGAATACCTACGCCGCGGCCGCGGACGCCTCCCCGCCGGCCGCACCCCCGACACCCTCACCCACGACGACGTCCTGCGCATCCAATTCTCCGCACCCCCCTACGGTTTCCCCGGCTATCTGGCCGACGAGGTGGGCGCGTTCCTCGACCGCCTGGCCGCCACCCTCGCCCACCACGGTCCCAACGGGCTGACCCCCAGGGACGTCCAGGACATCACCTTCCACCTCGCCCCCGAAGGCGTGCCCGCCTATCACTGCGAGGAGGTCGACGCCTTCCTCGACCTGGTCGTCCATCAGCTCGAGAATTCCGAAGCGTCCCAGCACTAGACCGGCAGCAGCAGTCGCCGATGCGCCCGGGGCGCGCCGCGCTCGCCTATCCCTGCTGCTTCAGACCCTTTGCGGGGTCGATGAATTCGTTGGTGACCAGGTCCGCGGCGGTGAGGTGGTCGGGTACCTGCTGGCCCTTGGCGCGCAGCAGCGGAGTGACCTGGGCGATGGCGCGGGTGACGCGGTCGGTGTCGAAATTGCCGAGGGTATTGCCGGGGCCGTTGGCGACGATCTTGTTCTCCAGCTGGACCCGGACGGAGTCGGTGTTGCCGGCTGCGGAGATGGGCGGGCCGTCCGGGATCGTCTGTGCGATGCGGAGCAGGGCCTGGTTGGTGGGGTCGGGGTTGGTGACGTAGTCGATCTGGGCCTGCTGCAGCATGGGGACGAGCTGCTGCAGGCAGGGGCGCAGGTTGTCGAGTTCGCCGCTGCGGACCGACCAGGCGTGCGGGTAGCTCTCGTATCCGGCGTCGGCGACCAGCAGGTGACCGGTGGGCTTCTGCCAGCCCTTGACGTCGTGCTCCCAGCGGTACGGCTCGTTGGAGACGTAGGCCTGCTGCATGACCCGGCCGTGCTCGGCGACGAAGCGGCTGGGGGTGCCGTCATAGGAGGCGTCGGCCTGTTCCTTCTTCACGTACCCGTTGGCGATCAGGTAGTCCATGTAGATCTTGCCCTCGGAGTACAGGATCGGGGCGTTGGTCGCGGCCACGTCCTTCCACGAGTTGACGGTGTAGGTGGCGGGATCCCACATGATGATCTGCGGGTTCTTCGCGAGTGAGGCGAAAACACCGGTCAGCGGGAATTTCGCCTTGGCTCGCACCTGCTCGTCGGTCGGGACCAGCCCGAGGGTGATGGAGTCGTCCTGGTACATCTGCGCGGGTACCGGTTGGCCACCGAGGAACGGACCGCCCAGCCGCACTTCGACATTCACGCCGGTGTCGCCCAGCGGGCCGGTGTACGCGCCTTCTTGGGGTCGACGCTGCCGTTCGGGCCGACCAGCTGATAGGCCGCCGCGCGTTCGGGTGTGGCGTACCAGTCCGTCTGGATCACGATGGTGGACGGACAGACTCCGGCCAGCACGCCCTGCCCGGAGGGTTTCGGAGTGGAGGCGCCGCCACCGCAGGCGGCGGTGAGCAGGACGCTGCCGGTGATCGCGGCAGCGGCGAGGACACGTTTCTTCACGAGCATTCCTAGAGGGTTGAAACCGATTGCGAGAGAATTGGTTCGGTTATTCGCCGGCGCGCTTGCCGTGGGCGCGGTCCACACGCCCGGCCAGGAAATCGAAGATCCAGAAGAGGACCAGGCCCACCAGAGAGGACAGCAGCAGCGCGGTCAGCAGTTCCTCGATGGCCAGCCGCTGCCGATAGACGTCGATCATCCGGCCGATGCCCGGATTGCCCTGGCGGAAGAAGAAATCGGCGACGATCGAGCCGATCACGGCCATGCCCGCCGAGATCTTGAATCCCGAGATCATGGCGGGCAGCGCCGCCGGGAGCTGCAGCTTCAGCAGCCGCTGCCACCGGTTGGCGCCGTGCAGCGTGAACAGGTCGTGCTCGGACGCCTGCACCGACTTCAAGCCGAACAGGGTATTGGTGATGACCGGGAACAGCGACACCATCACGCACACGATGACCCGGCTGCCGAACTCGTAGCCGAACCAGAAGCCGAACAGCGGCACCACGGCCAGCACCGGAATCGTCTGCAGGATCACGGCATACGGGTAGAGCGAATACTCGGCCCAGCGCGCCTGGCTCATGATCACCGCGAACGCGACCCCGAGCGCGATGGCGATCACCAGACCGACCAGCGCGATCTGCACGGTCGAGGCGAGGGCGGTGAGGATCTCGGCGCGGGTGGCGGCATTGAGCAGGCCCTTGGACACCACCGATTCCGGTGGCGGCAGCAGGAATCGGGATTCCTGCGGGATCAGGAGGTAGCTCGCGATCGTCCAGGCGGCCATGACCAGTGCGAACACCAGCGCGGGCGTGAGCACGCGCACCGGGGCGACGGCGAAGGGCCAGAGGCGTTTCCGGGGCGTGCGCGGCGGCCGCGCCGTCGCCTCGGTCGTCTTGGTTGCCTTGGTTGCCTTGGTTGCCTTGGTTGCCTCGGGCACGACGATTCCGCTGTCGGCGGTGGCGGCGGTCATGCGGCCCTCCCCCCGATCCGCACAGTTCCCCGCTCCGCGTCGTGCAACGCCGCCGACACCTCCGCCGCGATGGCACCGAACTCGGGCGTGTATCGCGACTCCGGTGATCGCGGGAAATCCAGCGGCACCGGGATATCCGCTGCCACGCGACCCGGGCGGTCGGTCAGCACGACGACCCGGCTCGACATGAACACCGCCTCGGCCACCGAGTGCGTCACGAACACCCCGGTGAAGCCCGATCGCCGGTACAGCCCGCTCACCTCCTCGTTCAAGCGCTGCCGGGTGATCTCGTCGAGCGCCCCGAACGGCTCGTCGAACAGGAACAGTTCGGGTGCACCTGTCAGGGCCCGCGCGATCGACGCCCGCATGCGCATGCCGCCGGAAAGCTGTGCGGGCTTGTGGTTCTCGAAGCCGGACAGCCCGACCAGCTCCAGCGCTTCGCGCGCGGCCGCCCGCCGGGTGGCCTTGTCCGCGCCGGCGAGCTCCGCGGGCAGCTCGACATTGCGCAGCACCGAGCGCCAGGGCAGCAGCGTTGCCTCCTGGAAGACGTAGCCGAGTTTGCCGGTGGCGACGGAAACCGTTCCGGCGGTGGGGTGCTCGAATCCGGCGGCGAGGCGCAGCAGGGTGGACTTGCCACAGCCGGACGGGCCGACCAGGGAGACGAACTCTCCCGGCCGGATGGCGATATCGATGCCGTCGAGCGCGTGCGTGCCGTTCTCGAAGGTCAGGCCGACATGCTGAAAGGCCAAGGCCGGATCGGTGTATACATTGCCGCCCTCGGCGGCCTCCGTATTCCCGTCCGGGCCTTGGCCTTTGACGATGGTTGAGGCGGTGGTGCGCATGTCCACAGTTCTATCGGCGGATCATTGCCGGATGCGGTCCACGCGATTACACCTTTGTTTCGTATACGATCAGCCCGCGCTGAGCCGGCCGTCCCGCGCGACCACCCGACCGCGCTTGACCACCAGCTTTCGGGTCGGAACGGAAACCACAGCCGCAGCGGGTGTTTCGGCGTCGACGGTGAACAGGTCGGCGGGCGCGCCCACCCGCAATCCGTAATCCTCGATCCCGAGAACCGCTGCGCCGCCATAGGTTCCGGCCGCCAGTGCGAGTTCGATATCGGCATCGGACACCAGCCGATCCCGGAAAGGTCGAACTGCCAGGCGCCCAGCGCGCCCCGGTCGCGCAGGTGGATATCGATGCGCGTGCCGTATTTCTCGGCGAGACCGAAGATCACATCGAGTTGGCCGGTCGGATTCCCGTCGTAGCCGGCCGGATCCAGCCCCCCGATCACCTCGACGCCCTCGGCCAGCGCGGCTTCCAGCAGCTCGCCGGTGCCCGGCCGGGTCAGCAGACCGCCCTGCGGAAAGGCGACCAATTGCACGTCGACCCGGTCCGCGTGCCGCGCCGCGGCCGCCCGGACCGCCTCCACGCCCCGCAGCCCCACCTCCGGGTCGATGTCGATATGACTGCGGACGTGCGCGGTCCCGCCGGACACCATGGCCCCCAGCAGGTTCGACGCGTAGTCGGCGCTGGGGCAGCCCGAGCTCGTCACGGCGGCCCTCGCCGTTGGCGATACGCCCGGCCAGGGTCGGCCCGCCGGTATTGGGCACCCAGGGACCGCCGAACATGGTCTTGTCGAGGTGACAGTGCGACTCGACCAGGCCCGGAAGCACCAGCGCCCCGGCCAGATCCACGGTGTCGACGCCCTCGGCACTCAGATCGGGCGCGATCGCCGCGATCCGGCCGTCCCAGACGAGAATGTCGGCGCCGGCGAGCGGGACTCCGGGAGTCCAGGGGCGGCCGCCGCGCAGCAGGAGATCGTTCATCGAGTGCACCACCTGTATCGAAGAGAGAACGGCAATTCGGGAATCCTTCCGGACGGAATGAGCCGCATCGTATACAAATACTGCCTGCTCAGCGACCCGAAACCCCTGCGACACAGCTGGACCCGCGAATATCTGACCGGTGCAGTAGATTTGCGGGATCCCGTCGGGCGAGGCCACGATGGATCGTATGCAAATCCCCATTCCATCGATCGTCAGATGAGGCCGTAGTGACCAGCACCGCCGGGCGCATGACACCGCAGCAGCTGTGCCGCGCCATCCGTGACGACATCATTCGCGGCGCGTACGCCCCCGGCCAACGACTCACCGAGGAGGCGCTCGCCGAGAGCTACGGCGTCTCCCGCGTGCCCGTCCGGGAAGCGCTGCGCACCCTGGAAGCCGAGGGTTTCGCCTCGTCACGTCCCTACGCCGGGGTGTTCGTGGCGGAACTCACCGAGGACGAGGCCGCCGACCTGCTGGAGATCCGGGCCCGTCTGGAACCGCTGTGCGCATCACGGGCGGCGGTGCGGCGCACGCCCGAACAACTCGGCCGCCTCAAGGAACTCACCGCGCTGGGCCAGGACGCGGTGCGGGCGGGCCGCCTGGACGAGTTGGCCCGGCTCAACAGCCGCTTCCACGAGGTGCTCGCCGAAGCGTCGGGCAGTACCCTGCTCGCGCAGCTGATCATGCAGCTGAGCTGGAAGATCGCCTGGGTGTACTCGGTCGAACTGCCGCGCCGCGCCAGTGATTCGTGGAGCGAGCACGAAGAGATCTGTGCCGCACTGGAGGCCGGTGACCCCGACCGCGCGGCCGATGTGGTGAGCGCCCACATCGCGCACGCAGCGAACGCCTACCGGTTCCGGAAACACGCCGGAGACACCGCGTTGCCGCGCACCGAAAACACTGCGCGACAGCGTGCTTCGAGGTCGCACACTTCGTAACATCGGCGCAGCAATTGCCACCCCGGGACGAAACACGGCTCTCGTATACAAAACGGAGTCACTTCGTCCGGGGAGGTCACCATGGCGGATCCGTTGCCGCACACCGTGGATCTGATGTTGCGCGCCGCGCGTATCGCCGACGACGCGGAGCTGGTCGACATCGCGATCGACGGCGGTGTCATCACCGCGATCGGGCCCGCGCTCATCGACCGGGGCGCCGAGGAAATCGACTGCGCCGGACGAGTCGTCATTCCCGGCCTGATCGAATCCCATGTGCACCTGGACAAGGCGCTCCTCGACGCCGAGAAGTCCAATCCGGACGGCACCCTGGCCGGGGCCATCAGCGTGACCGCCGAACTCAAGCGCGGCTTCACCGTCGCCGCCATCCGCGACCGCGCCCGACGTGTCCTCGACATGGCGATCGGCAATGGCACCACCGCCATTCGCGCACACCCCGATGTCGACCCGATCGTGGGCCTGCGTGGGGTGACCGCGCTGCTTGATCTGCGCGAGGAGTATCGCGACCGCCTGGAGATTCAAATCGTCGCATTCCCGCAGGAGGGTATTCTCCAAGCTCCCGGCACCATCGACCTCCTCCGCGAAAGTTTGTACGCGGGCGTGGATGTCCTCGGCGGCTGCGCCTACAACGAACGCACCGTCGAAGACTGCCGCCGCCACATCGACCTCATCTTCGACCTGGCCGCCGAATTCGATGTCCCGCTCGACATTCACGCCGACTTCGCAGACGACGCCACCGACCCCCGCTATGCCATGGCCGATTACATCGCCGAGGTCACCGAGCGTACCGGCCGGCACGGGCGGGTCGCCCTCGGTCACATGACCTCCCTGGCCGGTCGTCCCCGCGCCGACCGCGCCCGCACCCTGGAGCAATTGGCGGCGAGCGGAATCTCCGTCGTCCCTTTGCCCGCCACCGACATGCATCTCGGTGGCCGATCTTCAAGTCCGGACGCATGACCGCCCGCACCACCCGCGTGCAGGAGGTAATCCGGAATAACGAAAACCCAAGAGACAAAACCTAAAAGAACAAAAGACAAAGAACCAAAAGATTAAAAGACAAGGACGCCTGGAGAAGGGAGGGGGCCGGGCTCACGTCCGCGCCTACACCTACCAGCCCCCTCACCTTTGAAGCCGCATGTGGGGTTATTGCAGGAGGTATTCCTTCAGATCACGGAGTTGGGGTCGCCACGTGATGGCTTGCGACTGTTCGGGATAGTGCGGATGAGCAGGGACGCCGGGGGTCGACCTTCCGGAGGGCGGCGGTGCGATGACGATGGGCGGGGTTCGGCGTCGGCACCGACACCGCCGGTGTCCTGCTGACCACCGCCGGCGACAACCCCCACCGGCTACGCAGCGAAGCCGCCTTCGCCCACCTGACCGGCGTCGCCCCCATATCCGCCTCCTCCGGACGAACCCACCGCCTCAACCGCGGTGGCGACCGCGCCGCCAACCGCGCCCTGCACACCATCGCCCTGGTCCGCATGCGGTTCGCTCCCGCACCCGCACCTACGTCGACCGCCGCACCCAGCAAGGACTATCTAAAAGGACATCATCCGCTGCCTCAAACGATTCATCGCCCGAGAGATCTACCACGTCCTCACAAGCCCACCCACCAACACCGCCGACGAACTCCCAACAGCCGCTTGACATCTATCGGAGCGTCCACACTCCCCAGTCCCTGCGCACGCCAGCAGGACATGCGCCGCCGGGATTCATGCGGCGCGTGAACCCCACCTCTGGCAACTCGATTCGATGGCAGCGGCGACCCATTGCCCAACGTGATGTCTATCGTTCACCCGAGCCGTGCCCGTGGGATCAAGACGTTTCGGGGCAATCCAACCAGTACGCCCCCGATAAGGGGAATCTTTGCCCATGACAACGGTTTTCCAGCCGTCGGCACTGTCATTGACCAGCGCGTGGCAGTGATCGCAGGCCAGGGTCAGGTTGGTCAGATCGGTGGGTCCGCCCTTGGCCCAGTCGGTGATGTGGTGCACCGCGCACATCGACGCGGGCGCATCACATCCCGGGCGGGTACAGCCCTTGTCGCGGGCGATCAACGCCAGGCGCTGCGCCGGGGTGGCCAAGCGCTCGCAACGGCCCAGGTACAGCGGCAGCCCGTCGGTATCGAGGACCGCCAGCACCGGACGGGTGCCCTCGGCCATCTTCAACGCCTCGTCGATGCTCACGTGGCCGCCGGAAGCAGTGGTCGCGACCCCGGAACCACGCTCCAGATCCGCGACGGACATGGTCAGGATGGCCTGCACCGGCAAACCACGATGTGAACCCAGCTTGGCCGCGTCGACACCTGGCTGCAACAACGCGAACAACGCGTCGTGAGTGCGCTGACCGGCATCACGACGGTCACGACGCGCAGCCGCCTCCAACACCTTCGAATCGACGACCTTGACCGTGGCGGCGACGCTGTCGGCGTCGTCGATGTTGCACATGCCCGGGCGCGCGAGGTTGGCGAAGACGGCATCGAGCAGGGCCCGCAGTTCGGGGGTGATCCAGCCCTCGATCCAGCTCATCCCGTCCACCCCGGGACGACCCAGGATCAAACCTCGGCGACGGCGGCGGTCGGCGTCGGAGACGACCTTGCCGTCGGGGTCGACGCGGGCGAGGATGTCGCGACCGATCTTCGGCAGATCGTCGGGCCACCCCGTGCGGGAATGACCGACCAGGATGTGCTCGGCCTCCGCACGCGTCTCGGCGGGGATGTCGGCAGGCAGGTGGTTCATCACGTCGATGATGTTGCGGACGTGATCACGTGAGATATCGCCTGCCTCATAGGCTTCGGCAGCCTCGGCCAAGGTGGGCGGGCGCAGGTGTCCGGTGGGTTCGAAGAATTCCCCGCACTGGCGGGTGATCTTCACCCGCACCGACGCGTCGTACCTCGACAACCCCAACGTCTGCCGCAGGAACGGCACCACATCCTTCACCCCACTGCCTTCGGGCAACGAACGGTTGCAGGCTTCGATGATCAGACGTGAATCCAGCGCCGACAGTTGGCGTTTGCAGATTTCCAGGCGCTGCATCAACTCCACGACATCACCGTCGGAGAACGGGTTCAAGTTGCCGTGCTGGATGGTGTTCGACAGGGTTTCGACGGCGGTCGCCAGGTCGGCGATTCCGCATGCGTCGAGTGTCACCTCCATCGAGCTCATGCATTGATTTTACCGCTACAGCGATCACCTACGAATCCGAAATGTCCTGTATTACTTGGCTTTTCACATTTGCGACTACGAATTGAATTCTGCCGCAGCGATAACAACCCCAGCGAAAACAGTTTTGGCGATGACCAAATTCCCGCCACCGCCGGCCAGGACAGCAGCCGCCTCAGCAATGCTCGCGCTCCCCACGGCAAGCGCAACCCGCTCCGACGGATTGGGGACGGAAACGGCCTCCAGCTCCGTGAGCGTGAATCCCACCAGCTCGACACCCAACCGGTCGGCGGCCGCTCTGATCCCGGGCTCTCCGACCCGCCGCTCGACGGTCGCCAAGCAGCGAATCACCCTGTCACCGACCGCGTTTCGAATGGCAGCGAGGATCGCGTCGGCGGTTGTCCCGGGACGAAGTCCGATCCCGACAGCCAATTCAGGCCGGGGCATGGGTGCGGGCGAAATCAGCGGCGGTGGTGACGAATCGGCTGACGGCCGCTGGATTGCCGGCGGGGTGGGTGTGCAGGTAGGACGCGTGGACGCGATGCACTGCCGCACCCTCGCGGACGGTCTCGCCGGAGGGAGCGCGCCAGGCCCAGGCCGCAGCGGCGGATCCGGGGGTGACCAGGCGGGTGCGGTGGAATTCGTGGCCGCGCACGCGTTCGCCCGCGCGCCAGAGCGGAGTATCGGTGAGCGCCACCGCATCCCGGTAACCGAGGGTGAGGCGCGGGCCGAACTCGGCTTCGGCGTCGATCACCCCGGCCATGCGGTGACCGTCGAGGGTGCGGGTCAGGTAGAGCAGGCCCGCGCATTCGGCGTGGATCGGGAGACCGCGGCCGGCCTGTTCGGCGATGGCGTCGAGCAGGCCCGTGTTGGCCGCGAGTTCGGCGGCGTGCTCTTCGGGGAAACCACCGGGAAGGACCAGTCCGGCTGCACCGGAGGGCAATTCGTCGCGCAGCGGGTCGAAGACTCGCACCTGCGCGCCCGCCGCCGCCAGCAGCTCGCGATGTTCGGCGTACCCGAAGGTGAAGGCCGGTCCGCCCGCCATCGCCACCACCGGCCCGGATTCCGCCGCCGTCACCTCGGCGCCGGGATCCCAGTCCTGTCCCTGTGCGCTCGACGCGGCCAGGGCGGCCACCGCCGCGAGATCGATATGTGCCGCAACGAGATCCGTCATGGCGTCCACAGCGGCCTGGGCCGCCGAGCCGTGCTCCACCGCCGGAATCAGGCCGAGATGCCGTGACGGCACCGCCAATTCGGCCAGTCGCGGCAGTGCGCCCAGTACCGGCAGCCCGACGCGCGCGCAGGCCGCACGCAGCACCTGCTCGTGGCGTTCGCTGCCGACCCGGTTGAGAATCACTCCGCCGAGCCGGATTCCGCTGTCGTAGGTCGCGAATCCGTGCAGCAGGGCCGCCAGGCTCTGGCTGTGCCCGCGCGCGTCGACCACCAGGATGACCGGCGCGCCCAGCATGGCGGCGATCTGGGCGGTCGAGCCCTCGGCGACGGGTTCGGTGTGGTGTTCGTCGATGCGCCCGTCGAACAGGCCCATGACGCCCTCGACGACCGCCAGATCGCAGCCCTGGCTCCCGTGCCGGTACAGCGGCACCACGCGGTCGGCCCCGACCAGCACCGGATCCAGGTTCCGCCCGGGCCGTCCGGCCGCCAGCCCGTGATATCCCGGGTCGATGTAGTCCGGGCCCACCTTGAACGGCGCGACCCGGTGCCCGGCCCGGCGCAGTGCCCCGATCAAACCGGTGGCGACGGTTGTCTTCCCGCTCCCCGAGGCGGGCGCGGCGATGACGACCGCGGGCGTGTTCACCATTCGATGCCGCGCTGGCCCTTACGGCCGGCGTCCATCGGGTGCTTCACCTTGGTCATCTCGGTGACCAGGTCCGCGGCCTCGATCAGCGCCTGCGGTGCGTCGCGGCCGGTGATCACCACGTGCTGGTTGCCCGGCCGGTTGCGCAGTGTCTCGACGACCTCGTCCACGTCGACCCAGCCCCACTTGAGCGGGTAGGTGAACTCGTCCAGCACATAGAACCGATGCTGCTCGTTCTCCAGGCGGCGGCGAATCTCCTGCCATCCCGCCAGCGCCGCGGCCGCATGATCCTCATCGGACCCCTGCTTCCGCGTCCACGACCAGCCCTCCCCCATCTTGTGCCACTCCACGGCCCCGCCGACCCCGGTCTCGTCGTGCAGCTTCCCGAGCGTCCGGAACGCGGCCTCCTCGCCCACCTTCCACTTCGCGCTCTTCACGAACTGGAACACCGCGACATCGAACCCCTGATTCCAGGCCCGCAGCGCCATCCCGAACGCCGCCGTCGACTTCCCCTTCCCGGGCCCGGTGTGCACCGCGAGCACAGGCAGATTCCGACGCTGCCGCGTCGTCAGCCCGTCATCCGGAATGCTGTCCGGCAGCGGCACACCCTTCGGCATCGTCCCCAGCTCCTTCCACACCGACTCGTCGGTGAATCACGGTGCCATACGCACCCGGCGCGCCGATCCGCGCCCCGGTCCAGCACGACGACCGGTCACCGCTTGTGGTCATGGCCGGGCCGCTCCGGAACCCCGGTGCCCGCCCTGATCCGGATCGGCCGACCGCGACGGTGCGGCTTCGCCAACGAAGGTCAGGCGGCTCGGGTGGCGCGGACGATGCCGGCGACGGAATCGCCGGTGAGGGCGGTCAATTGGAGATAGCCGGCGCGGAGTGCGGTGGCTATGTCGCGGGCGAGGTTCAGGCGGATCATGCCGCGTTCGCAGTCGATGACCATGGCGGTGACGGCGTCGGCGGCGAGCATGCGGGCGGCGGTTCGGGCGCGCGGGAGCGGGTCGGTGCCGCCGGTGGCCCGGCCGTCGGTGAGGAGGACCAGGAGGGGGCGGCGGTGGGGGTCCCGGGTGCGTTCGCGGCGGATGAGGTCGCGGGCCTTCAGGAGGCCTTGGGCGAGTGGGGTTTTGCCGCCGGTGCGGAGGTCGGCGAGGCGGCGGACGGCGATGTCGACCGACGTGGTGGGCGGGAGGACCAGTTCCGCGTCCTGGCCACGCATGGTGACGACGGCGACCTTGTCGCGGCGCTGGTAGGCGTCGCGGAGCAGCGCCACCACCGCGTTGGTGACGGCGGCGAGGCGGTCGCGGGCGGCCATGGAGCCGGAGGTGTCGACGACGAAGACGACCAGGTTGCCTTCGCGGCCTTCGCGATACGCGCCCCGCAGGTCGTCGGCAGCAAAGGCGAGCGGGCCCGACAGGCGGCCGCGCTCGAACTGGCGCGGGGCCGCGGCGAAGATGGTGCCCAGCAGATGCAGGCCGGTGGAGGTGTCGTCCGTGATGCGCACGACGCGGCCCTGGCGGGTGCGGGCACGGGAGCGGCGGCCCGGCGCGCCCTCACCGACCCCGGGGACCTCCCAGCGCGGGGGCTTGGGCAGGGTTGCGGTGGGGGCGGCGACGCGGCCCTCACGGCCGGCCGAGTCGTTCCGGCCACGCCGATCGTCGTCGTCCGGGCGCAGGTCACCCGGTGGATTCTGGCCTCCCCCAGAGAAATCCGGGCCGCCGTCCGGCTCGAGGCCATGGTCCGAATCCGGGCCGTCACCCGGGGTATCGGAGTCACTCGGCAAGGGGTCCGCGCCATCGAACGACCCGGGGCCGCCATCGCGCGAGTCCGGTTCGGCGCCAGGTGAATTGGCGTGTTCGGGGTTCAGGCCGGAATCCTCGGCCCCGTCCGCCGGATCCTGCGGTCCCGCACCGTTGTTCGGCGGGACCGCTTCACCTTTTCCCAGGCTGTCGTCCTCCTCGGCGCGGGCCGCTTCCTCGGCCGCGTTCCGCATGGCGTCGTCGAGTTGCTCCTCGCTGATGCCGGGCTCGTCGAAGGGATCACGGCGACGGCGGTGCGGCAGCGCCAGTTCGGCGGCCACGCGGACGTCGGCCTCGGTGACCGCGGTCGCTCCGCGCCAGGCCGCGTGGGCGGTCGCGGTGCGCGCCACCACCAGGTCGGCGCGCATGCCGTCGACATCGAAGCTCGCGCACAGGGCGGCGATGCGGCGCAGCTCGACATTGTCGAGACCGACGTCGGCGAGCTGGTCGCGGGCGGTCAGAATGCGTTCGGCCACTTCACGATCCGCGGCGGCGTAGCGGCCGGCGAAGGCGCCGGGATCCGCCTCGTAGTCCAGGCGGCGGCGAACGACGGCCATCCGCACGTCCACATCGCGGGAGGCGACCACGTCCACGGTGAGCCCGAACCGGTCCAGCAGCTGCGGCCGCAGCTCGCCTTCCTCCGGATTCATGGTGCCCACCAGGACGAATCGCGCCGGATGCGTGTGCGAGACGCCGTCGCGCTCGATGTGCACCCGCCCCATGGCGGCCGCGTCGAGCAGCACATCCACCAGATGGTCGTGCAGCAGGTTCACCTCGTCGACGTAGAGCACGCCGTGATGCGCGGCGGCCAGCAGCCCCGGCTTGAACGCCTGCTCCCCGTCCCGCAGCACCCGCTCCAGATCCAGCGACCCGACCACCCTGTCCTCGGTGGCGCCCACCGGCAACTCCACCAGCCGCGCGGGTCGCGCCCCGGACTCGTCCACCACCGGCGGCAGCAACTGCGCCAGCGCCCGCACCACGGTCGATTTCGCGGTCCCCTTCTCCCCGCGCACCAGCACCCCGCCGATCCCCGGATGCACCGCGCACAGGATCAGCGCCAGCTGCAACCGCTCCTGCCCAACCACCGCGGAGAACGGAAACCCGGCCTCATCACGGGCCGCACGAACACTCTCGGAGTAAGCCACAGGAGAAACGGACACGACCCCAACTCTAAGGGCGCCCCCGTGCCCCACCCCGAGCACCCCTTCCCGGTCGCGCTGCCGACCTGGACCACTGGACGAAACAGCCGCGCCCGCTGTGGGTTTCACAGCGGGCGCGGGGTTGTTCGGTGGGTGCGGGGTCAGCCGCGGCGCATCGGGATGTGCGGGATGCCGTCTTCGATGTACTCCTCGCCGTCGGGCTTGAAGCCGTGCTTGGTGTACATGTCGAGCAGGTAGGTCTGCGCGTTCAGGCGGACGGTCGCCGAGCCGGCTTCGGCCAGGGCGGCCTGCAGCAGGCGGGTGGTGTAGCCGTGGCCGCGGGCCTCGGGGGTGGTGCAGAGGCGGCCGATGCGGAAGGACTTCACGCCCTCGTCGTGCTCCTCCATGAGGCGCAGGGTGCAGATGACCTCGCCCTCATCGTCGAGCCAGAAGTGCCGGGTTTCCGGCAGCAGGTCGAACCCGTCCAGTTCCGGGTACGCGCACTTCTGCTCGACGACGAACACCTCGACGCGAAGTTTCAACAGCTTGTACAGCGTCGCGGTGTCCAGGTCTTGGGACCACGACCGTTTGAGAGCAACCGTTGACATCATCGCGTCTTGCTATCACATCTAGGCGTGAGAAGCGATACCGACGGGCTTGGGCGTGTTGTCCGAATCCACCGAATCCAGCTGCAGCGCCTTGGTGGACCAGTCCCAGACCTCGCGGTACAGGGCCTGGTTCTCGGAGAGCTTGACGCCCAGCGACGGCACCATTTCCTTGAGTTTCGGCTCCCACGTGGAGAATTCGCGCGGGAAGCACTTCTTCATGACATCCAGCATGGCGCTCACACAGGTGGACGCGCCGGGGGACGCGCCGAGCAGACCGGCGATGGTGCCGTCCTCGGCCGCGACGACCGCGGTGCCCAGCTCCAGCACGCCGCCCGCGCCCTTGCGGCGGATGACCTGAACGCGCTGACCGGCGATGATCAGCTCCCAATCGTCGCCGTCGGCACGCGGAATGAACTCCTCCATGGCGCCGATGCGACCGGCCTGCGACGTGAGCAGCTCACCGACCAGGTAGTTGACCAGGCCCATCTCGGTGACGCCGACACCGAGCATGGAGAACAGGTTGTTCGGCTTCACCGACTTGATCAGGTCGGTCATCTTGCCGTCCTTGAGGAACTTCGGCGTCCAGCCGGCGTACGGGCCGAACAGCAGGCCCTTCTCGCCATTGATGACGCGAGTGTCCAAGTGCGGCACCGACATCGGAGGCGCACCGACCGACGCCTGGCCGTATACCTTGGCCTCGTGCTGAGCCACCAGGCCCGGATTGGTGCAGCGCAGGAACAGGCCCGACACCGGGAAGCCGCCGAAGCCGCGGATCTCCTTGATGCCCGACTTCTGCAGCAGCGGCAGCGCGCCGCCGCCCGCGCCGACGAACACGAACTTCGCGTTGATGACCCGCACCTTGTGGCTGCGCAGGTTGCGGACCTTGACCAGCCAGGAGCCGTCGGACTGCTTGGTCAGGTTCAGCACCTCGTGGCCGAACGCGATGTCGGCACCCGACGCGCCCAGGTAGGCCAGCAGTTCCTTGGTCAGCTCACCGAAGTCGATATCGGTGCCCGCCTCGGTCCAGTTCAGGGCGACCGGGTCGGAGAAGTCGCGGCCCTTGGCCATCAGGGGCAGGCGACGGTTGAATTCGGCTGCGTCGTCGATGAATTCCATGCCCTCGAACAGCGGGTGCTTGGACAGCGCCTCGTGGCGCTTGCGCAGGTACTCCACGCCGTCCGGGCCGTGGGTGAAGCTCACGTGCGGGATGGGGTTGATGAAGTTCGACGGGTTGGCCAGCACGCCGTTCTCGACCGAGTAGGACCAGAACTGGCGCGAGACCTGGAAGCGCTCGTTGATGTCGATGGCCTTGGTGATCTCCACCGAGCCGTCGGCGTTCTGCGGCGTGTAGTTCAGCTCGCACAGGGCGGAGTGGCCCGTACCGGCGTTGTTCCACGGGTCGCTGCTCTCGGCGGCCGCGGCCTCCAGGCGCTCGAAGATGGTGATCGACCAGTCCGGCTGCACCTGTCGGAGCAAGGCGCCGAGGGTGGCACTCATGATGCCGGCACCGATGAGTACTACATCGGTCTTTTCAATCGTGGCAGCGTTCGACACGGCGGGGATCGACTTCCTTGTCTTTTTTGGGTCACCAGGTGGGGGTTAGGTTACCCGTCGTTCACTTGGACTCAATTCTGCCCCTGACCATTCCCGAATCCCGCTTCGAAATCCCTGAATGTGAGAGATCCCTCCCAAATGGACATCGCTGAGTCGCGGTCTATGTTGGGCGTGTGACCTCCGAAACGTCATCCACCACGTCGTTGACCACCACCTGGCAGCCCGATGTACTGGGTGCCGACTACCAGCAGCTGACCATTCCGATGGGTCCGGATCCGGACGGTGAGGGCGACGTGGTCGCCACCCTGGTCCGTTATGCCCCGGCCGACGCCCCGGTCGCCACCCGGGCCGTGCTGTACGTGCACGGGTTCACCGACTACTTCTTCCAGGAGCACCTGGCCCAGCACCTGGCCGCCCAGGGCTACGCCTTCTACGCGCTGGATCTGCGCAAATGCGGGCGCTCGCAGCGGGCCGGGCAGACCCCGCACTACGTGAGCGACCTGGCGCTCTACGACGGGGAGCTGAACCGGTCGCTGCAGGTCATCCGTGAGGAGACCGAGCTGCCGGTGCTGATCATGGCGCACTCCACCGGTGGCCTGGTGACCTCGCTGTGGCTAAACCGGCTGGAGGCAGCCGGAGGCGTTCGCGCGCAGGGCATTACCGGGCTGGTGCTCAACAGCCCGTGGTTCGACCTGCAGGGTCCCGGCTACTACCGCTCGGTGGGCACGCCGCTGCTCGAGGGCCTGGGCCGGTTGCGCGCCTTCGCCAAGCTGCCGCTGGGCGTGGCCACCACCTACGGCGACAGCCTGCACCACACCCAGGCCGGTGAGTGGGACTACAACCTGGACTGGAAACCGTTGAGCGGCTACCCCGTTCACGCCGGCTGGCTGCGCGCCATCCGGCGCGGGCACCTGCGGCTGCACAAGGGCCTCGAGATCGGGGTGCCCGCGCTGATCCTGCGCTCGAAGGTCACCAAGTTCATGGCCGAGTACGGGCCCGCCGCCGACGTATCGGATGTGGTGCTGGACGTCCAGCAGATCCAGCGCTGGTCCGGCTGCCTGGGCGAGCGCACCAATATCGTGCCCATCGAGGGCGCGCGGCACGATGTGTTCCTGTCGTCGGAGACGCCGCGCACCCAGGCGTTCAGGGAGCTGGATTCCTGGCTGAAGTGGCTGGCCGACTCACCAGAAGCTGGTGCGTAGCACCACTTCGGTGGCCAGCTCGTGGCCCGCTTCGGCGGCCACATCGGTGACATCCATGGGGACCAGCCGGAATTCGCCGTAGACGAACCGGCTGGAAGCCTCGGCCACCGGGCGCGGCAGGCGCTTGGTGGCCAGCAGGGTGGTCGGGATCTCCACCGGCGGGCAGGAAGAGTCCTTAACGGTGCCGTCCGCGCCCGGCGCGGCCGGGTGACCGCCGCCGGCCACGATGAGGCTCATGAAGCGGCCGAAGCCGCGGGCGGCCAGCTGCCAGGCCAGGTCCGCGCCCGCGCCGCTGCCGACCAGGTTGGCCCACGGGACCTTCAGCTGGTCGAGGATGGCGAAAACGGTGGTGGCGTCGAGACCGTCGATCGATTCGATCGCGATGGTGTGCAGGTCCGAGGTCTGCAACCGTGCACAGACCTGGTCGTAAATGTCGGCCGGATCGCCCGCATCGGGTAGCAGCAGGACGTGGTGCCGGGTTTCTGGTCCGCCGATTCGCACCGCCCACTCGCGGTCACCGACCGTGATCCGCCGAGATTCCATGGTCGAACACGCTACAGGAGCGCCGGAGGGGCCGAACGCGAGTCGGGCGGATTATTGTGACGGCGGTCACTTTTTTACGGTCAGAACGGGGAGATCCGCGGGCGCACCAGCGGTGATGAGCTGTTCGAGCGCGTCCTGGTCGAGGTGTTTCTCCATGAGGTCGGCCAGCAGATCCAGCTGGGCGGAGCGCACCTCGGCGACCGAAACAGTGTCGGAGACAACGAAATCGGCGCGGCCCGCCCGCGCGGCGACCACCCGCAGCCAGGCGCGGCGAAACTCGTCCGACTCCAGGGCCCCGTGCAGATGGGTGCCCCAGATCGCCTCGCGCACACTGCCTTCGGGAGCGCCGTCGAGTTCGAACCACGGGTCGTCGCCCTGCCGGGTGACGCGGCCGTGGTGGATC
The DNA here is from genome assembly GCF_042755705.1 of Nocardia sp. NPDC059154. Taxonomy (NCBI): domain Bacteria; kingdom Bacillati; phylum Actinomycetota; class Actinomycetes; order Mycobacteriales; family Nocardiaceae; genus Nocardia; species Nocardia sp. NPDC059154. The sequence continues at coordinate 27,904 of NZ_JBHZCS010000027.1, read as the reverse complement.
TCATAGCCGTGCACCGGGAGATCGCTGTCACGGCCCGGCACACCGTTGTTCAGGACACGGCCGCTGGAACGGCGCAGCACCTTGGGGTCGGCGAATTCGATCTCCAGGTCCAGCAGGCCCAGGCCGGGGACGGTGCCCGCGGCGGATTCGACCGGATCGACGATGGTGCGGGCCAGCATCTGGTAGCCGCCGCAGATGCCGAGGATGGGGCCACCGGCCGCAGCACGCGCCGTCAGGGCGTCGGCAATCCCGGTGCGCCGCAACCACTCCAGGTCTCCGACGGTGGATTTGCTGCCGGGAATGACGACCAGGTCCGCTCCGGCCAGGCGGGACGGGTCGCTCACCCAGCGCACGGACACCCCGGGTTCACAGGCCAGGGCCTCCACATCGGTGGAATTGGAGATGCGCGGCAGCCGGATCGCGGCGACCGTCAGCCACTCTCCGCCCAGCGGCGGGCGGGAACGGCCGACGGGGGCGTCCGCGACGGTGCCGAGCGAGTCCTCGGCGTCGATCCAGAGGTCCTCGGCAAACGGGATGACACCGAGCGTAGGCCGCGCGGTCAGCTCGGCGAGCTGGTCCAGCCCCGGTCGCAACAAGTCCACATCGCCCCGGAACTTGTTGATGATGAACCCGGAAATCAGTTGCTGGTCTTCGGGTTCCAGAATCGCCACGGTCCCGAACAAATGGGCGAGCACTCCCCCACGATCAATGTCGCCGACCACCACGACCGGCAGCTCCGCCGCTCGCGCCAAACCCATGTTCGCCAGATCCGTTGCCCGCAGATTGATCTCGGCGGGCGACCCCGCGCCCTCGCAGATCACCACATCGAATTCGGCTCGCAGCGAGGCCAATTCCTCGGCGACAACGGCACGCAATTGCTGCCGATGCCGGAAGTAATCCTTCGCCCCCACGGTGTCGACGGCCTTGCCGCGCACCACCAGCTGCGAGCGCCGATCACTCCCGGGCTTGAGCAACACCGGGTTGAATCGCACGCTGGGTTCCAGCCCGCAGGCGCGAGCCTGCAATGCCTGCGCCCGGCCGATCTCCCCGCCGTCCAGGGTGACGACCGAGTTGTTCGACATGTTCTGCGCCTTGAACGGTGCGACCCGCACCCCGCGCCGCGCCAGCATGCGGCAGAGCCCCGCCACCACCACACTCTTCCCCGCATCGGAGGTGGTCCCCGCGACCAGCAGAGCACCCTTCACCGCGGGCTGTTCCCCGCTCGTGCACCGCTGGTGTAGGCGTCCCGGCCGAGGTAGGGGTCTCGGCCGCTACTCGTGTAGGCGTCCCGGCTCGGGTAGATGTCGCGGCCGTCGTCCGCTTCGGCATCCGCGCCGCTGGTCACTTCGACGTCGGGCTGCTCGCCGGGGGTGTCGTCCGCTTCCGGCACCTGCCGTCCCGCGGCGAGTTCGACGTGGCGTCGCATGGTGGCGCGCAGCGCGCCCAGGCCCTCGTCGCGGGGGTTGGGCGGGAGGACCCGCGAATTCTTCCGCCGCGGGCCGCGGGAGCCGATCGCCCGAGTTCTGGTACCCCGCTGGGGCATCGCGACTCTCACGGGAGCGTCAGGATCTCTGCGCCGTCGTCGGTGACGACGAGGGTGTGCTCGAACTGGGCGGTCCACTTGCGGTCCTTGGTGACCACGGTCCAGCCGTCGTCCCAGATCTCGTAGTCGATGCCGCCCAGGTTGATCATGGGCTCGATGGTGAAGGTCATGCCCGGCTCGATGACCGACTCCACGGCGGGCTGGTCGTAGTGCAGGATGACCAGGCCGGAGTGGAAGGTCGGGCCGACGCCGTGGCCGGTGAAGTCGCGCACCACGCCGTAGCCGAAGCGGTTGGCGTAGGCCTCGATGACGCGGCCGATGACATTGAGCGCGCGGCCCGGCTTGACCGCCTTGATGGCCCGCATGGTGGCCTCCTCGGTGCGTTCGACCAGCAGGCGCACCTCCTCGTCCACATCACCGGCGAGGAAGGTCTTGTTGGTGTCGCCGTGCACGCCGTCCATGTAGGCGGTGACGTCGATATTGACGATGTCGCCGTCCTCGATCACGGTCGAGTCCGGGATGCCGTGGCAGATGACCTCGTTCAGCGAGGTGCAGCAGGACTTGGGAAATCCCTTGTAGCCCAGGGTCGACGGGTATGCGCCGTGGTCGAGCATGTACTCGTGCGCGATCCGGTCCAGCTCGTCGGTGGTGACGCCGGGCGCGACGGCCTTGCCGGCCTCTTCCAGGGCCTGGGCCGCGATCTTGCCCGCGATCCGCATCTTCTCGATGGTCTCCGGGGTCTGTACCCAGGGCTCGTGCCCCTCCTTGGCGGTCTTCTTCCAGACGTACTCGGGTCGCTCGATGTTTTTCGGGACCTCGCGAATGGGCGACTGCGTGCCGGGAACGAGGGGCTTGCGGGTGCGCACAGACATGGGTACCAGACTATCTGCCGGTCCGGATCGCGAGATTCCCAGGTCCAGGTACGGGGGAATTCTTCCGGACCGTGGTCCGTTTATCCTTTCGGTTGACTTGGAAACAAGACTCGAGAGGGGTTCCGGCCGTGGAACTTGGGCTGACGACATTCGCTGAAACTCATCCCGTCGGCGGAGACGGGCCGGTGCCGACCGCGGGCGAGCGGTTGCGGCAGGTGGTCGAGGAAGCAGTGGCCACCGAGCAGGCCGGGCTGGACGTCTACGGCGTCGGTGAGCATCACCGCAAGGACTTCGCCGCGTCCTCGCCGGCCGTCGTACTGGCGGCCATCGCGTCACGCACCGAACGGATCCAGCTCACCAGCGCGGTGACCGTGCTGAGTTCCGCCGACCCGGTGCGGGCCTTCCAGGACTTCTCGACGCTGGACGGGATTTCGAACGGGCGGGCCGAATTGATGGCCGGGCGTGGGTCGTTCATCGAATCGTTCCCGCTGTTCGGGTACGACCTCAGCGACTACGACGAGCTCTTCGAGGAGAAACTCGCGCTGCTGCTGAAGATCCGCGAGGAGGAGCCGGTCACCTGGTCCGGCAGGTTCCGCGCACCGCTGACCGACGCGATCGTCTACCCGCGCACCGAGAATCGGCCGCTGCCGGTATGGATCGCGGTGGGCGGCAGCCCCGAATCCGTCGTGCGCGCAGGGCTGCTGGGCCTGCCGCTGGCCATCGCCATCATCGGCGGGCAGCCGGCGCGGTTCAAGCCGCTGGTGGATCTGTATCACCGGGCGCTGGAGGAAGGCGGGCACGAGCCGCAGCCGGTGGCGGTGCACGCACACGGGTATGTCGCCGACACCGACAAGGAAGCCGTCGAGGACTTCTACGCGCCGTACGCGCGGGCCATGTCCGGAATCGGGCGCGAGCGCGGCTGGGGTCCGATGACCCGGCAGCAGTTCGATGCGCTGCGCTCGCAGAGCGGTTCGCTGTTCGTGGGCACGCCGGACCATGTCGCGGAGAAGATCGCCGATGTCCGCGACACGCTCGGGCTGGACCGGTTCATGCTGCACGCCAGCGTGGGCACGCTGCCGCACGAGAAGGTGCTGCACACCATCGAACTGCTGGGCGGAAAGGTTGCCCCGCAGCTCCGCTGATCGGCGTCAGTAATCGGTGAGTCTGGCCTGGAACGCGATGCGGTCGCCGCGGTAGAGCGAGCGCACGCGTTCGATGGGCACGCCTTCACCGTCCACACTGCGGCGGTGCAGCAGCAGCATCGGCAGGGCTGTCGTGCATTCCAGCAGGGCGGCCTCGCGCGGTGAGGCGAGCACGGTTTCGATGCGCTCGGTGGCGACCGCGTAGACCACGCCCATGCCGCGCGTGGCGGCGTACAGCGAGGTCTCCGGGTTGTAGAACTCGCGCAGCACGGCGAAGCGGTCCAACGGCATCCAGGTGCTCTCCAGGCCGATGCGCTCGCCGTCGGCGAGCAGGATGCGCTCCAGATGCATGACCGGCGTGCCGGGTTCGAGCGCGAGGTCCTGGGCGGTGTCCTTGTCCGCCGGGATATCGGTCCATTCGACGAGCAGACGGCCGGGTTTGCGGCCGAACTTGATCGCGCCCTCGGTGTAGGAGCGCAGCGACAGGGGCTGCACCATCTTCGGGCGCGAGACCACCGTGCCGCGGCCCTGACGGCGAATACGGCCTTCCACCAAGAGCTCTCGCACGGCCTGACGCACGGTTTCGCGAGCGACGCCGCAGCGCAGGGCCAGTTCGCGTTCCGAGGGCAGCGGGTCACCCTCGGAGAGCTCGGTGAGCAGCGCCTCGAGTTCCGCGCGCACACGGTACGACTTCGGCAGGCGCGCGTTCGGCGCGGAATCGGTTCCGGCGCCGGGCATTTCGCCCAACGGACGGCCTGGCTCCACCTGGTCTTCCACCCCGGCAGCCTCCCTCGTGTCCATGACCCCAGCCTACACACGATTGGTCTATACCAATTATTAACCTACCGTTTCCACACGAAACACTCGTAGGTCTAGACCATTGCTCAGGATGATTCCCATGCGATTGGTCATCATCGGCGGAGGGATCCTCGGTACCGCCCACGCTCTGGCCGCCATCCGGCGCGGCCACCACGTCATCCAGCTCGAACGCGAGGTCGAAGCCCGCGGCGCGACCGTGCGCAACTTCGGTCTGGTGTGGGTATCGGGGCGCAGCGCACACGAATTGGAGCTCACGCTGCGGTCGCGGCAGCTGTGGGAGGAGATCGGCGGCCAGGTCCCCGGCGTCGGCTTCCGCCCGGCCGGTTCCCTCACGCTGGTGCGCTCGGAGAACGAGCTCGCGGTGGCCGAGGCCGCCGCGGCCCACCCCTCGGCCGCCGAACGCGGCTTCGAACTGCTCGACGTCGACCGGGTGCGCGCACTGAACCCCGCGCTGCGCGGCAAATTCGTTGCAGGCCTGCACTGTTCGACCGATGCCGCCGTGGAGTCCCGGCAGGCGCTACCCGCCCTGCGGCGCTACATGGAGGCCAGCGAACGCTACGCCTTCTTCGCCGGCACCGAGGCCCGCGCCGTCACCGGCACCACCGTGATCGACGACCGCGGCCGCCGCCACGAGGGCGATCTGGTGCTGGTCTGCCCGGGCGCCGCGCACACCGGCCTGACCCGCGAACTGGTGGGCGACATTCCGGTGCGCCGGGTGCGGCTGCAGATGATGCAGACCGCTCCCCTGGGCGAAGCGCTCACCACCGCCATCGCCGACGGCGACAGCTTCCGCTACTACCCGGCCTTCGCCGGCCCGGAGCTGGACCGGCTCAATCGTGAACAGGCGCAGCCGTTCACGGCCGCCCAGCACAAGATGCAGCTGCTGGCCGTGCAGCGCCTGCACGGCGGGCTCACCATCGGCGACACCCACGAGTACGACGAACCGTTCACCTTCGACGTGGACGAGGCCCCCTACGAGCACCTCACCGGCGTGATGGAGGAACTACTGGGCCGCAAGCTGCCGCCGATCGTGCGGCGCTGGGCGGGCGTGTACAGCCAGTCCATCGATCCGGGCACCATCGTCACCCGCGCACAGGCGGCCGACGGCGTCTGGGTCGTCACCGGTCCGGGTGGCCGCGGCATGACCCTCGGCCCCGCCCTCGGCGAAGAGACCGCCGACCTCCTCTCGCTCTGAGACCTCCTCGACCAAAGGAATCACCGTGTCCGACAAGCAGATCGAACTCGCTGTCCTCGATATGGCGGGCACCACCGTCGCCGACGACGGGCTGGTCGAGCGGGCGTTCGAGGCGGCCATCACCGCCGCGGGCGTGCCCGCCGCGGGCCCGGAGCGCGAGGCGGCCCGCACCTTCGTGCAGGACACCATGGGCCAGTCCAAGATCTGGTGCTTCCGCACCCTGCTCGGCGACGAGGACCGCGCCCAGCTGGCCAACCGCGCCTTCGAGGCCGCCTACGCGGAATTCGCCGAGGCGGGCGTGAACCCGATTCCCGGTGCCGCAGAGGCCATTTCGGCGCTGCGGGCGGCGGGCATCAAGGTGGCGCTGACCACCGGGTTCAGCCGCGAGACCCAGGACAGGCTGCTGAACGCGCTGGGCTGGAACGACATCGCCGATCTGGCCCTGGTCCCCGCCGACGCCGGGCGCGGCCGCCCCTACCCCGACATGGTGCTCACCGCCGTGTTGCGGCTGGAAGCCGATGCCGTGGATCGCGTTGCGGTGCTGGGTGATACGTCCAGCGATATCGCCACCGGCCTGGCCGCGGGCGCGCGCATCGTCGCGGGCACGCTGACCGGCGCGCACACCGAGGAGCAGCTGCGGGCCGCGGGAGCGACCCACGTGGTGCCGTCGGTCACCGAATTCGCGCAGCTGCTGCTGGCCGAGCGCAGCTAGAGAATTCCGCCGCCCGGGCGCGCCTCGCCCGGGCGGCGGAGTACCCCCCGTCCCTTCAATTCCACCCAGTCTTCGACTCGACCGTCCCCTGAACCGAAAGTGCAGTCACCGTGCGTATTTCGAACAACCGCCTCGCACGCAACATCGCCCGCACCGCTCTCATCCTGACCTCCGCCACCGCGGTCGCCTTCAGCCTGACCGCCTGCGGCGGCACCGGCAGCGACTCGAAGGACGGCAAGACGGTCACCGTCTACTCCGTCGATGGCCTCGGCGACTGGTACAAGCCCGTCTTCGAGAAGTTCAAGGCGCAGACCGGCATCACGGTCAACGAGGTGGAGGCCGGCTCCGGCGAGGTCGTCAGCCGGGTGGAGAAGGAACAGTCCAACCCGCAGGCCGACCTGGTCGTCACCCTGCCGCCGTTCATGCAGAAGGCCGACAAGTCCGGGCTGCTGCAGGCCAGCGGCGTGGACACCGGCGCGGTCGCCGCCGCCGACAAGGACGCCAACGGCAAGTGGGTTTCCCTGGCGGGCAACTACCTGTGCTTCATCGCCAACCCGTCGGTCGACGCCACCAAGCTGACCTGGGACGGCCTGCTCGGGCCCGACTACAAGGGCAAGCTGCAGTACTCCACCCCCGGCCAGGCCGGTGACGGCACCGCGGTGCTGGTGCTCTTGCAGCAGCTCATGGGCAAGCAGGGCGCGCTCGACTACCTGGCCAAGCTGCAGGCCAACAATGTCGGCCCGTCCTCCTCCACCGGCAAGCTGCAGGCCAAGGTGGACAAGGGCGAGATCCTCATCGCCAACGGCGATGTGCAGATGAACCTGCAGAGCGTCAAGAGCGGCTCCAAGTTCAACGTCTTCTTCCCGGCGTCCGCCGACGGCAAGAAGTCGACCGTCTCGCTGCCCTACCTGATGGGCATGGCCAAGGGCGCGCCGCATTCGGACGCGGCCAAGAAGCTGATGGAGTTCCTGCTCTCGGCCGACGTGCAGAAGTCGCTGCCCGACACCTTCGCCATCCCGTCCCGGACGGATCTGGCGAGCGCCCCGGCCACCGGCAACGGTCCGTCCCCGGCCTCGACCATCAAGGACGTGACCGTCCTGCACCCCGACTGGACCTCCGTGCTCGACAACCTCGACGCCGACGTGGCCGCCTACACCAAGGCCACCGGTAGCTAGCGCACGGCGTCAGTCCGATACCAGCCCCAGGAGCAGCAACCATGTCCTCCGCGTTGACGACATCCACGGTGGCCGGCGAGACCACCGACGAACCGGCCATCGTGTTCGACCGGGTCGGAGTCACCTACGGCCGCGGCCGTAAATCCACTGTGGCACTGGCCGATTTCAACCTGCGGGTGGCCGCGGGCGAAACGGTCGCGCTCCTGGGACCCAGCGGTTCCGGCAAGTCCACCGCGCTCAAGGCGCTGGCCGGGTTCGTCCGGCCCACCTCGGGCGCGGTGCGGCTGGCCGGCCGCGACGTCACCGACCTCTCCCCCGCCAAGCGCGGCATCGGGGTGGTGGTGCAGTCCTACGCGCTGTTCCCGCACATGCGGGTGCACGACAATGTGGCCTTCGGGCTGAAGGCACATCGCGTGCCGCGCAACGAGATCGGGGCCCGGGTGACCGAGGCCCTGGACATGGTCGGCATGGGCGCCTACGCCGAGCGGCTGCCGCGCGAGCTGTCCGGTGGGCAGCAGCAGCGCGTCGCCATCGCGCGGGCGCTCGCCATCCGGCCCCGGGTACTGCTGCTCGACGAGCCCCTCGCGGCGCTGGACGCGCAATTGCGCCAGAACATGCTCGGCGAGCTGCAGCAGTTGCGAAAGGCCTTGCCGGACACGGCGATGCTGTACGTGACCCACGACCAGGCCGAGGCGCTCGCCCTGGCCGACCGGATCGCGGTCATGCGCGACGCGCGGCTGGTCGACATCGATACCGCGCACAAACTGTGGCAGCAGCCCGCCACCGAATTCACCGCGTCCTTCCTGGGCGGCGCGAATCTGCTGGCCTGCGCGGTCGAACACGTCTCCGGCACCGCCGCGCTGGTGACCGTCGGCGAGCACACGCTGCGCGCGGACGCGCCGCCGCCCGGCGTGGGACGCCCGGACTGGGCACCGAATGCCGACGCCCAGTTGTGCGTCCGGCCGCACACCGTGCGCATCGTGCCGCTCACCGAACGAGATGCGCTGCGCGCCACCGTGATCACCAGCGTCTGGAAGGGCGCCTCGACCCGGTTGCACCTCGAGGTGGCGGGCATCCCCGCCGAGCTCACCGCGGATGTCCTGGGCCACACCGAGATCGTGCCCGGCGACCACATCGGCGTGCGTTTCCCCGACCCGGCCGGGGTGCTCATCCCGCCGGGCATCGGCACCGACTCCGCCGCCGACAGCGAGGTCCGCGCATGACCGCCCCGCTGACCCGTCGAGCTACGGGTGAATTCGACTATGCCGCAGTGACATCGAGCCCGCTGCGGGAAGAACGGGGGACGGTGTCGCGACGGCGCGCGGTGACCGCAGACGAGGGGTCCGAGCTGTTCGCCGGGTCGGCCGCAGCACAGGACGGGAGGCCGTCGTGACCGCGCTGCTCGAATCTCCTTCCGCGGCAGAGGCTCCCGGGACTCGCGAGCCGGGACGGTCGTGGCGGCCGGTGCTGTGGACACTGCCGCCGGTGCTGACGGTGCTGCTGATCGCGGTGTATCCGATCGTGCGGGTGCTGCTGGAGTCGACCGAGACCAAGTCCGGGCGAGGGGTCGGGACCTGGTCGGCGGTGCTGGCCGAAGAGTCGTTCCGGAATGCGCTGCTGCGCACCGTGACCATCGCGGTCAGCTCCACCATCGGCTGCCTGCTGCTGGGGACATTCCTGGCGATCGTGCTGGCATTCGTGCCGTTTCCGGGTTCGCAGCTGGTGGGTCGGCTCATCGATTCGGTGCTGACACTGCCGTCCTTCCTCGTGACACTGGCCTTCACGTTCCTGTACGGGACAGCGGGGGCGGTGAACGCGCTCATCAACCAGATCACGGGTGGTACCCGGCCGGTGGTGAACTTCCTCAGCACGCCCTGGGGCGTGATCCTCGCCGAGGTCACCTTCTTCACGCCGTTCGTGGTGCGGCCGCTGCTGGCCGCGTTCGCGCAGCTGCCGCGCGAACAGCTGGATGTGGCCTCCAGTCTGGGCGCCTCGCCGTGGCGGGTGCTGGCGCAGGTGGTGATGCCGGAGGCATGGCCCGCGCTGGCGGCGGGTGGCAGCCTCACGCTGCTGTTGACCCTCAACGAATTCGGCATCGTGCTGTTCACCGGGGCCAAGGGCGTCATCACGCTGCCCGCGCTGATCTACACGCGCGGCATCGTCACCTTCGATCTGCCGGGGGCCGCGGTGCTGGCCTCGGTACAGGTATTGCTGTCGCTCGGCCTGTATCTCGGATACCGACTGCTGTTCGCGCGCCTCACAGGTGCGCGGAAGGAGAGCTGAACCATGCTGGTGTGGACCAGGCGCGGGCGGGCCGCCGTGCTCGCCGTGTTCGGGGTCGTGGTGGCCGTGGTGTTCGTGGCGCCCATCGCGACCGTGGTGGCGGCGGCACTGGCCGGACGCTGGAACGGGCCGCTGCCCTCGCAGCTGGGGTTCGCGAACCTCTCCCGGGCGCTGTCGGGCGAGGAGTCCGCGAGCCTGTCGGTGAGCCTGCAAACCGCGCTGCTGGCGGGACTGCTCTCGCTGGCGCTGGGCACCTGGGCGGCGCTGGCGTCGATGGAGGCGCCCGGCTGGCTGCGGCGGCTCACCGACGCGGTGTTCCACGTACCGGTCGCGGTGCCGTCGGTGGCGATCGGCCTGGGCGTGCTCATCACCTTCAACGAGCGGCCGCTGCTGCTGGGCGGGACCAAATGGATCGTGATCCTGGCGCATACGGTGCTCGTGCTGGCCTACGCCTTCAGCGGGGTCTCCGCGGCGCTGGACCGGCTCGACCCCGGCTACCGGCAGGCCGCCGAATCGCTCGGCGCCGGCCCGGCGCGGGTCCTGTTCCGGATCACGCTCCCGCTGCTGCTGCCCGCGCTCGGCGCGGCGGCGGGGCTGGCCATCGCACTGTCCATGGGTGAGCTGGGGGCGACCATCATGGTCTACCCCGCGACCTGGAAAACCCTGCCGGTGGCCATTTTCGCGGCCACCGACCGCGGCGAAGTCTTCGATGCCGCGGCCAGTACCACGCTGCTGGTTCTTGTCACCCTCCTCGCCCTGATGATCCTGGGCCGCTTGAAAGGTCGTGCGGCGCTGCGCTGACTGCCGGGTCAGCTTTCGGGTCGACCGCACCACACCGCTGACCGCGAATGAGGGGACGGTCAGCGGTGTCTTGCGTTTATTGCCGGGCGTGGCGGACAGTTGAACGGTTAGGCTCGCCGGGTTGTCGGGTTCGTTCGCGTTGTCGGAGTTACTGCTCGGGCGGGGGTAGTTCGATGGTGGTCGTAGCAGGGTTGTCCGGTGAGTCCTATGACGTGGACAACGAACCGTTCTATACAGCGGGCAGCCGATCGGTGCAGTACCTGTGCCGGGATCCGCGTGGGCAGCAGCGGCTCTACAAGCTGTACCGGACTCCGGTCACCGGTCCCGACGCCATCGAATCGGCCCGGCAGGCCATGCTCTTCGGGCGGCAGACAATCCTCGCCGCCGAGGCCGCGGGCGGATCCACCGGGGACGCCGCCGAGGCGGTGAACTGGCCGATCGATCTGGTGCTGCACGAGGGGATGCTGGCCGGGACCGTGCTGCCGTTGATTCCCATGGACTTCCTGCAGCCGGACGGGCGGCCGCGCACGCTGGATCAGCTGTGGGCCGCGCCCGGGCAGGTGGCGTCGTATTTCCGGGCCGGACTGGCGATCCGGCTGAGCGACATCGCGCGGGTGCTCGAGGAACGGCAATTCGTGCACGGGGACCTGTCCGCCAAGAACGTGCTGTGGCAGCCGGCCGCGCCGCTGGCGTACGTCATCGACACGGCCGGGCCGGCGACGCTCGACGCGGCCCACGACCGGTTCAAGGATCGGTACGACCTGGCGGTGCTGGTGTATCGGACGTTGCTGCCGGATGCCGGGGCGGGGGCGCCCGGTGCGCCGTGGCAGCCGTCCGGAGTGCCCGCCGATCTCGATCCGCGGGTGCGGGCGCTGTTCGACCGAGCCTTCGGCAATGGCGGATTCGGGCCGGACGCCCGGCCCTCCGCGACGGAGTGGAGTGACACGCTGCGGGCGGTGTATCTGACGCCCGACGGCGCGAACTATGTGCCCGAGGCGCTGGCGGTGCTGGAACGGCACGCCGGGCAGCCGGCCAGTGCGCCCGCCATGCCGACGGTGGCGTTCGGCTCGCCGACCACGGCGAGCCCACCGACCGGTTGGTCCACGCCACCGCAGCCGGTGGCGTATTCGACTGCACCGCAGTCCAATTCGGCGAACACGGCACTCAAGGTGATCCTCGGCGTCCTGCTGGTGGTACTGGTCATCGCCATCGCGGTGGGCGCGGTGGTGCTCACCGGCAAGGACTCCAACAAGAACTCGGCCGCCGGCACCTCCACGACCACCACCACGACGGCACCGCCGACCAGCACCACCGCGGGCTTCGACAAGAACACCCTCAACAAGCAGTCCACCGACAAGACGCCGTTCACCGCGGACGCCCTACTGCCACAGAGCTTCACCGACAGCAAGGGCGTGGTGTTCACCCGTCACTCCTTCGGCCCCAAGGACTGCGTCTCCAGCAATATGTCGCAGAACGTGAAGACGGCGCTGCAGAACAACAAGTGCCAGCAGATGATGACCGGCGTCTACCTCGACGCCTCCGAGAAGATCCTGACCTCCATCGAGGTCTTCGCCTTCCCCTCCAACACCGAGGCCGAAACCCTCTACAACGGCCTCAAGGGCCAGGACCAGATCTGGGACGTCTGGTGCCCCACCCAGGGCGTCGGCTCCAGCGTCTGCCAAGCCAACACCGACACCCTCTTCAAGGCCACCTACTCCAGCTGGGGCAGCCAGGAATACCGCTACCTCTACGAGTCCTACTCCCTCTACATCAACCTCGCAGTCGACTCCTCCCTCGAACCCAACCTCGAGGCCCCCTCCCGCACCATCCTCAACCTGGTAGGCCCCGACAACTACTGGAAAGACCGCTAACCCCAACCCATCTCAATCGGTGAGCTTGGGATGCCCCGTGCCGGCGTGCATGATCCAAACGGTCCGCTTGTCATCGTCGATCAGGTACCAGATGCGGCCACCGCCCGTCACCTCGTACTGCCAGCGCTCCAAGGTAGCCCCCTTCCACAGTGCTGATCCCAGTGCGCCCTTGAGACGGTGGTGCCGGTCCGGATTCGCAGTGGACCGCGGATCGTCGCGAATCGTGTCGAATGCACGGCGCAGGTTGGCCGCGGCCTGTCGAGTAAGGTCCTCCCATCCGGCAACGGCTTCCGTTGTGGCGAAACGGATTTCATATTCCGGGTCGATGGCAGGCGGGGCGGCGCGATCACCTCGCTTGGGACTCACTCGTCACCCCCGGGAAGGTCCGGCGGTTCGACCGCACCCAGATCGCCTTCGGGCTCGCGAGTCAGGAGCGCCAGCAGGGCGGGGTCCGCATGGATTTCCGCGGTGTGCCGCCATTGATTCAGCAGGGTGGCGAGGGGGGCCAGGTTCTCCAGCGACGCGGCACCCTGCGCCACCGCTACCAGCTCGGTCACAAACCGATCGACGTCCGAATCCGGCAGGAATGTCACCCACGGCAACGCGTCGGGCAGCACCTCCCGGACCGCGTCCGCACCCAGACGCCGGACCAGCCCGGCCAGCAACCGGGACGTGAAATCGACGACCGCTCCCTCGGCATCCAACTGCTCCACCCGCATCAGCGCCAGATCACCGGCATCGCGCCGCCGCAACCGCAGCGCGCGGACCCGCTCCAACCGGCCGGCGGTCACCGCCGGCTTGTGTAGCAAATCACTGAAGGGAACCACGTCATAGGCAGCGCTCATAACATCCACACTACCTCGGATGTCTGACAATCGGCTGTTGATCAGGTGAAATGCGACCTGGATCGGCGACGCCACCACGGGATGTCCGCAAGTCTCTGCGGCGGGGCGCCGGCGGGACCAGTTCATTCGCGTGCACGCGCAGGCCTCGGAGTGGAGAGCGGTGGGCTGCCGAGCGGCGGTCGAGCGTGGCTACTACCGGAGGAGCTCGACGGATAGATCATCAGCGGGGCAACGGTTTTCGGCACTCATGGCCGTTGCGGGCCGTTACCCTGGGGTGATGGTGCCTGTGTCGCATGTGGTGGCATTCGGGGTGGCGGCGGTGATCCTGATTGTGATTCCGGGGCCCAATGTGATGTTCGCGGTGGGGCGGGCGCTGGTGTTGGGGCGGCGGGCGGCGGTGTTGTCGGTGGTGGGGACAGGGGCGGGGACTGTGGTGTGTTTGGTGGGGGCGGCGGTGGGGTTGGGGGCATTGTTGATGGCCTGGGCGATGTTGTTTCTGGTGGTGAAGATCGCGGGGGCGGTGTATCTGATCTGGTTGGGGGGCATGGCTATTCGGGGGCGGCGGAAGCTCGGGGAGAGTTTGCGGGCGGGAGTGCCGGAGGGGGCGGAGCGGCGGGTGGTGTGGCAGGGGTTCGTGGTGGGGGCGACGAATCCGAAGACGGTGGTGTTCTTCGCGGCGGTGCTGCCGCAGTTCGCGGTGCCCGCCAACGGGTGGCTGCCGGTGCAGTTCCTGGTGCTGGGGGCGATCTTCCCGGTGCTGCAGGTGCTTTCGGATGTGGTGTGGGCGCTCGGTGCGGCGTCGGCGCGCGAGTGGTTCGCGCGCTCACCGCGGCGGCTGGAGGCGGTGGGGGCCACCGGCGGCGCGATGATCATCGGGGTGGGGACGACGGTGGCGTTCTCCGGGAACGGATGAGATCGGCTGCGGCGGAACGGGTTGGCGGTCCACCGACGGCGCCGGATCCGGACGACAAGAATTGGGCCGGTACCCGTTCGACGGATACCGGCCCAACCTTCTCCGGGTGAGGGATCAACAAGACCCGAAGTCTCAGAGGCCGGCGGTGGCGGCCAGCAGGGTGCGCGAACAGGTGGCGTCGGTGGCCTCGATCAGGCCGGCGGCCAGCAGGTAGGCGGCGGCCATGTCGAGGGCGGAGTGCTGCAGGGCAGTCAGGGCCTCGGTGAGCTGGCGGCCCTTGTGTTCGAAGCCGCGCCGGAGTTGGTGGGCGGAGTCGAAATCCCCGAAGCCGGTGAGGGTGTGAGTATCGTGGCTGTGCTCGATTTGCGGGTCCAGTGCGTCTGCGAACCGCAGGAAGTGTGCGGCGCAGTTACGCGCCGCCCCCACCTCCAGGCGGAATGTGCCGTCCTGGGCCCGCCGGTAGAGCTCGGTGGCCGTGCCCTCGCCCGTGTTCATGACGAACTCCCTCCCTCGAAATATGAAACGCCGTATTACACCCGCGATTTTGTTAATCCACCGCCATGTGAATGAAACATGGCGTGAACAAAAACCGCGCGGATGGTTTTGGGGCGCTCCGCGATTTATCCAGGGCGGGCGTGCCGCGCCAGTCGACCACGCGGCACGCCGGGCGGGGCGCCCCGTTGCGCCCGCCGTATCGGGCGGGCGACGTCCTACGGTTCGAGCGACCTATTGGTCCGATAGCACGACTCGGCTGACGTCACCGCTGACGATCAACGATTCGGTGGCAATACATCAATTGTGTCAATGCATTTGGAATCATTGTTCTGGTAAACGGCGGCGGCCACCGGCCACGTCGATTACGAGATCAGTGTAGCCGTCCACCAGTTCGGCCAGGTGGTACCAGTGTTTATGGGTGTTATCACTGGCCGCGCCCTCGTGATCGATCACCTGATTGGCCTCCACCCAGCTCCGGGCCATGCGGTCGACGACCGCGCCCAGGCTCTCGGTGTGCAGCGTGGCGCCGTTGCGGTGTTGCGGCAGTTCCTGTTCCACCCAATCATTGATATCGTCAACGAGTTCGCTGCGGCGACAATCGATCTCGCTGACCATCATGGGATCCCGTACCTGGCCGCGACGTTCGTGCAGTTCGGCGAGAGCGTGCGCCGACCGTAGCAACACTCGATCTTGAAATCGCCTCCCCTGGAAGGCACAGAGCAATTGCGGAGCGGTCGGCAGGACGCCGGCTATCGACATGGTCATCGAGACTCCCTATACGCACCCGACAGCATCACTAATCGCACCAACATGATTGGTCTCCGGATTCAGCTATACCGGTCATCGGATCGGTTGTTCACGAATAGGCTAGCTGGATCATGCTCTTACAAATGCAAGAACGCAATACTGCGTTCTAGCAAGTGCGACAAGGGAAAGGGTTGTCATGGCAGGCAAGCGCACCGTGCTCACCGTCCGTTTGCGGCGGCTCGCCGCGATGCTGCACGAGATGCGCGAGAACGCGCAGCTCAGCAAAGAAGTGGTCAGCGCCAAGACCGGCATCAACGTGACCACCCTCTACCGCATCGAAACCGCTCAGGCCAGGCCCCAGCGCCGCACCCTGACGGCCATGCTGGACCTCTACGGCATCGGCGAGCCGCAACGTTCAGATGCCTTGCAGTTGCTGGTGGATGCGCTCCGCCCAGGCATGGCACGGTCTTTCGAGGATGCGGTGTCGGAGGTCTACGGCGCCTACATCAACTTCGAAGCCGAGGCGCTCTCGGCTCGGTTCTTCCAGTCCACCTATATCCCCGGCCTGCTACAGACCGAGGCGTACGCGAACGCGGTCTACCAGACCACCATGCCCAAGATCTCGGATCAGGTTATCGAGCAACGCATCCGGGCGCGCCAGGAGCGGGCCAAGGTGCTCACCAAGGACGATCCGCTGGAGCTGTGGGTGGTGCTGGACGAGGCCGTCATCCGCCGGCTGGTGGGCGGCCCGGAGGTGATGTTCCAGCAGTTCACCCTGCTGCTGGAGCACACCGAGAAGCGCAATGTGATCCTGCAGATCCTGCCCTTCGACGCCGGCGCGCACCCGGGCATGCTCGGCTCCTTCACGCTGCTGGACTTCCCGGACCCCGCGGACCCGGAGCTGGTCTACGTGGAGGGCATCGCCAGTGACGAGTTGATCGAGGGCCACCCGGAGGTGCGCCGCTACGGCGTGATGTTCGACCAGCTCCGGGCCATGGCGCTGAGCCCGCGCGACTCGATCACCATGATCTCCCAGACCATGGAGGGCCTGGGCGGCTGATCTTCCACCCACCCCAGGGTGGGTTCACCCGCACCCTCGGAGCGGGTTCCGGCAGCACTGTGGTCGCTATCGGCCACGGCGTGCGGCGGCGACAGTAGATACATACCGAACGCCACCGCAAGCGCCCCTCCGAGAGGATGATGTTCGATGTGCAAGCCGGTCGAATCGCCCGCCGCCATCGCGATGACCGCCGCCGACTGCGAACTCAGCTACGCCGAACTGGATCGCTGGAGCAACCGCCTCGCGCGCATGCTGCTGCGGCTCGGAGCCCACCCGGGGGCCCGCATCGCGATCGCGGAGACCCCGCAGCTGGAGGCCGCGGTGGCCCGTCTGGCCATCACCAAGATCGGCGCGATTCCGGTGCCGCTCACCACCGAAACCACGGTGGCCCGTGCCGACTTCGGCGTCACCACCAAGGACGGCCGGGAGCGGATCACCGATCCGAGCCGCTGGCTGGTGCTCGATGACCGCTCCACGCTGGTGCAGTACCTCACCGGCTCGGACGCCCCGCTCACCGCGGCGGAACTGCCGCCGGCACGGGAGGCTGCAGCCTGACCGTACCGAATCATCATCGCCCGCAGGATGTTTCAGAATGGTTTTCAGCACCCTGTCCACATCCACCCCTGATTCGTCCGCGGCCTTCGCTCTCTCGGCGGCCCAGCGCGGCATCTGGTTCGCCCAGCAGCTGGCGGGTGACACGCCCGTCTCGATCGCCCAGTACGTGGAGCTCACCGGCCCCGTCGACGTGCAACTGCTCGCCGACGCGATCCGCCGCGCCGGGCGCGAGTTCGGTACCGGATACCTGCGTCTGACAGAAATCGACGAGCTGCCCTGGCAGCTCGTGGACACCACGCTCGACGACGCGATCGACACCGTCGACCTGAGCGGGGCGCCCGATCCGGTGGCCGCCGCGCGGGCGTGGATGCACGCCGAATACACCGCGCCCCTGGACCTGACCCGCGACCGGCTGTGCCTGATCGCCATGCTGCGCCTGGGCCCGGACCACTGGTACTGGTACTCGCGGTTCCACCACATCCTGATCGACGGCGTCGGCGCGCTCACCATGCTGCAGCGCACCTCCGAGATCTACAACGAGGCCGCCGCCGGACACGAGATTCCGCCCGGCCGGGCCGAGCCGCTGCAGCGCATCGTGGAAGCCGATGCGGCATACCGGGATTCGGACAAGCTCCAGGCCGACCGGGAGTACTGGCGCGCGCATCTGGCGGGCCTGCCCGAACCGGCGCAGCTGGGCAAGCGCACCGGCGCGGTCGACGCCCACCCCCGCCTGCTCAGCGGCACACTGCCGGAATCCACGGCGGCCCTGCTGGATTCGCTCACCACCGCTCTGTCCACCAGTCCGGCGCCGGTCGTGGTGGCCGCCTTCGCCGCCTATGTCGGCGCCATGACCGGGGCGGGCGAGATCGTGCTGAGCCTGCCGGTGTCCGGCCGCACCACCGCCGTCCTGCGCCGCTCCGGCGGCATGGTCGCCAATGTGGTGCCGCTGCGGCTGCGTCCCTCCCCCACCGCCACGGTCGGTGATCTCATCCGCGCCACCCAGGGTGAGCTCACCGCCGCGCTGCGCCGCCAGCGGTACCGGCAGGAGGACATCATCCGCGACCTCGGCTGGGCCATGGACGAGGTGGCGGGCTTCGGCCCGACGGTCAATCTCATGCTCGCCGACACCCGCATCCGCCTGGGCGGGATCACCGGGCAGCTGCACGTGCTGACCTCGGGCCTCATCGACGACCTGTTCGTGAACGTCTATCCGGGCGGCGGCGCGGAACGCACGCACATCGACTTCCAGGCCAATCCGAACCGCTACGACGAGCCCGAACTCGCGGTGCTGCACGCGCGCTTCCTGGAGTTCCTGCACCGCTTCCTGGCCGGTGGCGCCGAACAACCGCTGGCGGCGGTGACCGCGCTCTCCGAAACGGAACGCGCCGAACTGGCCCCCGCACAGGGCCGCGACGGCACCGATCCGCGCACGCTGCCCGAGATCCTCGCGGCGGGGGCGGGCCGGGACCCGTCGGCCATCGCCCTGCGGGTGGACGGGACCGCGTTCACCTACCGTGAGCTCACCGAGTACACCGATCGGCTGGCCCGGGTGCTGATCGCGGCGGGGGCCGGACCGGAACGCACGGTGGCGATCTCGATCCCGCGTTCCGCGGAGTCGGTGCTGGCCATGTGCGCGGTCGCCCAGACCGGCGCGGCGTTCGTGCCCGTCGACCCCGGCTATCCGATCGACCGCATCGAGCACATGCTCACCGACAGCGGCGTGGTCGCGGGCGTGACGGTGGCGGGTTCCCGGGCGGCCCTGCCCGATCGGGTCGAGTGGCTGGTGCTGGACGACCCGGCCACCGAGAAGGTCGTCGCCGCAAGCGATTCCGGTCCGATCACCGACGCCGACCGGCGTGCGCCCCTGCACCTGGACCAGGTCGCCTACCTCATCTACACCTCCGGCTCGACCGGGCTGCCCAAGGGCGTCGCGGTCACCCATCGCGGCCTGACGAATCTGGTCACCGGTTCCGGAGCCGCGTTCGGCGTCGGATCGGATGCCGTGGTGGCGCACGCGGTCTCGCCGAGTTTCGACATCTCGGTGGAGGAGCTGCTGGTCGCCCTCGCGGTCGGCGCGACGGTGGCGGTGGTGCCGCCGGCCGCCTACGCGGGCGAAGAGCTGGCGCGGGTGCTGCGGCACCTGGAGGTCACCCACCTGAATGTGACACCGGCCGTGGCGGGTTCGCTGGAACCGGACACGCTGCCGCGGCTGCGCACCGTGGTGGTGGGCGGCGACTCCTGCCCGCCCGAGCTGCCGGTCCGCTGGGCCGGGCGGTGTGTCATCAATGGCTACGGCCCGACCGAGGCCACCGTCACCGCCACCCTGAGCGCCCCGCTGGCCCCCGGCGATCCCATTACGATCGGCGCGCCCTCGCGGGGCATGGGGGCGGTCGTCCTCGATCCGTGGCTGCGTCCGGTGCCGCCGGGCGTGACGGGTGAACTGTATTTGTGCGGGCCTGGTCTGGCCCGCGGCTACCATCAGCGCATCGGCCTGAGCGCCGAGCGTTTCGTGGCCAGCCCGTTCGCCTCGGGCACGCGCATGTACCGCACCGGCGACCTGGTGCGGTGGCGCCGGCGCGGCGGTCGCTGGGAACTGGAGTACCTGGGCCGCGGCGACACCCAGGTGAAAGTGCGCGGCTTCCGTATCGAACTCGGCGAGGTGGACGCCGCGGTGGCGCGGTATCCGGGGGTCGAGATGGCGGTCACGGTGGGCGCGGCCACGCCCGGCGGTGCGACCGCGCTGGTGTCGTACGTGCTGGCGGCCGATTCGGTGGTGGCGCCGGAGGAGGTGAAAGCCACGGTGGCCCAGTCGCTTCCGGCGCACATGGTGCCGTCGGTCGTGATGGTGCTGCACTCGCTGCCGCTCACCCCGGCGGGCAAGGTGGACCGCCGCGCGCTGCCCAGACCCGATTTCGGATCCGGCCCCCGCGCCGGTCGCGCGCCCGCCACCGAGCGGGAACGTGCGCTCGCGGAGGTCTTCGCCGCGGTGCTCGGGGTGGAATCGGTTGCGGCGGACGACAATTTCTTCGCCCTCGGCGGCGACAGCATCGTGGCCATCCAGCTGGTGGCGCGCGCCAAGGCGGCCGGACTCGGGCTGCGGGCCCGGGACGTGTTCGAGCACAAGACCGTCGCGGCGCTGGCCGTCGTCGCCACCGAGGTGACCGCCCCGGTGGTCCAGGAACTGCCCGGCGGCGCGGTGGGCCCGGTGCCGCTCACTCCGATCGTGCACGCCATGCTCGAGCAGGGCGAGACCTGGCCCAGATTCGCTCAGGCCGTGCTGATTCCGCTCCCCCGCGCTGAAGACATTTCCGCCTCCGGCGCTGAAGACACTTTCGCCTCCGGCGAAGCCGACCGATCCCGTCTCACGGTCGCGGTGCAGGCCCTGCTCGACCGGCACGACCTGCTGCGCAGCACCCTCACCCACCGGCCCGCGAACGGCAGCGGCCCGTGGGAGTGGCGGGTCGGCGCGCCCGGCACGATCGAGGCCGGGGCCCTCATCGAAACCGTGACCGCCGCACCCGACAGCGACGGCGAGGACGAACTGCAGCGCGCGGCCGACCTGCTGGATCCCGCCGCCGGGATCGTGGCCCGCTTCGTGCTCATCGACCGTGAGGACGCCCCGCCACTGCTGTGGGTGGTGCTGCACCACCTGGTCACCGACGGTGTGTCCTGGCGCATCCTGCTGCCGGATCTGGCCACCGCCTGGGCGGGCGGACCGCTCGCGCCGGTGGGGACCTCGTTCCGGCGCTGGGCGCACGGGCAGGTCGAGCAGACCCCGGCACGCGCGGCCGAGATCCCGCAATGGCGGCGGATCCTCACCACACCGGACCCGCGGCTGGGCACCCGGGCCCTCGATCCGGAACTCGACACCGTGGCCACCATGGGGCAGCTGCGGACCGTCATCGACAGCGATACCGCCACGGCCGCACAGGAACTCATTCCGGCGCGCTTCCACTGCGGACTCGACGACGCCCTGCTCACCGCGCTGGCGCTGGCGGCGAGCCGCTGGCGGCGCACCCACCGGACGCTGCTCACCGTGGAGGGCCACGGGCGCGAGGAATCGGTGCTGCCGGGTGCGGACATCTCACGCACCATCGGCTGGTTCACCAGCGTGTTCCCGGTGGCGCTCGACCTCGGCGACCTCGACCTCGACGACGCCTTCCGGGGCGGGCCCGCGGCGGGCGCGGCACTGAAGGCGGTGAAGGAGCAGCTGCGGGCGATTCCCGACAAGGGCGTGGGCTTCGGCATGCTGCGCTACCTCGGTTCGGGACCCAACCGACTCGACGATTCGCCCACGCCGCAGATCAGTTTCAACTATCTCGGCCGCACGGGCGCGGGGGTGGAGCATCCGGGCGGCGCGGAAACCCCGTGGGTGCCGGTCAGATTCGCCGCCACCCAGGACGATCGCGCACCGCTGGCGGCGGTCGTCGACATCAATGCCTTCCACACCGCCGCCGGCCTCGAGGTGACCTGGGCCTACGCCTCACGGCTGCTCACGTCCGGGCAGGTGCGGGAGTTCGCACGGCTGTGGGGACGGGCGGTCACCGCGCTGGTGACCCATGCCCGGCACGCCGGAGCCGGCGGGCACACGCCCTCGGACTTCCCGCTGGTCACGGTGGAACAGGCGCAGATCGACGCCTGGGAGCGGGAGTACCCGGACCTCACCGAGGTCTGGCCGCTGTCGCCGCTGCAGTACGGCCTGCTCTTCCACGCCCGCTACGACACCGACACCGCCGACGGGTACACCGTCCAGACCCGGCTGTCGCTGGCCGGCCGGGTCGATGCCGGGCGGCTGCGTACGGCCGCGGCGGCGCTGACGGCCCGGCACGAGGTGCTGCGGGTGGCCTATGCCGAGACCGCCGACGGCCCCCGGCAGCTGGTGCTCGGCGAGGCCGAGATCCCCTGGCAGGACATCGATCTCACCACCATCGAGGAACCGGCCGAACGGCAGCGGGAACTGGCCCGGCTGATCGCCGTGGACGCGGGCACCCGCTTCGACCTCGCCCGGCCGCCGCTGCTGCGCTTCAGCCTGGTACGCACCGAACCCGAGGCGTACACGCTGCTCATGACCAATCACCATCTGGCCCTGGACGGCTGGTCCACGCCGCTGGTGGTGCGCGAGCTGCTGGCCGGATACCTGGCCGCGGTCACCGGGCACGAGATCGCGCAGGCTCCCGCGCACTCGTATCGCGAATTCCTGGCCTGGCTCGATCAGCAGGACGACGCCGCGTCCCTGGCGGCCTGGACCGAGGCGCTGGCCGGGGTCGACGCCCCGACCCGCGCGGTGCCCACCCTCGCGGGCATCACCTCGACCGAATCCGGCATGGTCTCGGCCGAATTCACCGCGGCGCGACTGGAACGCCTCACCGACACCGTGCGCACCGCCGGGGCCACGGTGAACACCGCCGTGCAGGCCGCGTGGGCGCTGCTGCTGACCATGCTCACCGGCCGCACCGACGTGGTGTTCGGCGGCACCGTCTCCGGGCGGCCGCCGCAGCTGGCCGGGGTCGAGGAGATGGTGGGGCTGTTCATCAACACCCTGCCGGTGCGGGTGCGGCTGGATCCCGGTGAGCGCGTGGGTGATCTGCTGGCCCGGGTGCAGGCCGAGCAGGCGCGGCTGCTGGACCACCAGCACGTCGGGCTGGCCGCCATCCACCGGGCGGTCGGGCTGCCGGAGCTGTTCGACACCCTCACCGTCTTCGAGTCCTATCCCATCGACCGCGAAACCCTCTCGCGCGCACTGGATATCGCGGGCATGCGAATCCTCGACGTGTCCGGCACCGACGCCACCCCGTACCCGCTGAACCTCATGGTGATCCCGCAGCGCGCCGCCGACGGCAGCGAAAGCCTCACCATCACCGTCAAATTCATGGCGGACGAACTGCCCGAGGCCGCCGCGCGCCGGCTGCTCGACCGGTTCGTACTGCTGCTCGACCAGATCGCCGACCATCCCGAGCGCCGCACCGCGCAACTGCAGCACTGCGATCCGATCGAACGCACCCAGCTGCTGCCCGTCCGCGGCGGCCCGCCCACCCCCCTGCGCACCCTGCCCGACATCCTGGCCGCGGGCGCGCGTGTCAATCCGGACGGCATCGCCCTCAGCTCCGGCGCCCTCAGCATGACCTACCGCGACCTCGACGCCTGGTCCAACCGCTTCGCGCGAGTCCTGTTGCGGCGCGGGGTCGGCCGCGAGAGCTTCGTGGTGCTGGCCCTGACCCGGTCGGTGGAATCCGTGGTGGCGGTGTGGGCGCTGGCCAAGACCGGGGCGGCGTTCCTGCCGCTGGACCCCAGCTATCCGGTCGAGCGCATCGAGCACATCCTGAGCGACTCCCGCGCGCCCATCGGGGTGACGGTGTGCGCGGTCGGCGAGACCCTGCCCGGCAGCATCGACTGGCTGCTGCTCGACGACCTCAACACCATCCGCCGGGTCATGACGGTGTCCGACGCGCACATCACCGACGCCGAGCGCGGCGGGCCGATCAACCTGGCCCAGACCGCCTACCTCATCTACACCTCCGGCTCGACCGGCAAGCCCAAGGCGGTGCTGCTGAGCCATCGCGGACTCGCCAACCTCGTTGCCTCGCAACAGAGTCTGCTGGACCTGGACGAGACCTCCAGCACCCTGCAGGTGGCCTCCCCCAGCTTCGACGCCTCGGTGCACGAACTGCTCATGGCGCACGGCGCGGGCGGGCGGCTGGTCATCTCGCCGCCGGATGTGTACGGCGGCAGCGCACTC
Organism: Nocardia sp. NPDC059154; assembly: GCF_042755705.1. Classification (NCBI taxonomy): domain Bacteria; kingdom Bacillati; phylum Actinomycetota; class Actinomycetes; order Mycobacteriales; family Nocardiaceae; genus Nocardia; species Nocardia sp. NPDC059154. Next base: position 4,140 of record NZ_JBHZCS010000027.1, on the reverse strand, counting down.
GAGGAACTGCTGCGCACCGAAGGGGTGACACACGCGGTCATCACGCCGTCGGTACTGGCCACCATGAATCCGGCGGGACTCGACGAACTCGGCTGCCTCTCGGTGGCCGGTGAGGCGGCCGGACCCGAACTGGTGGCCGCCTGGTCCGCCGGGCGGCGCCTGGTGAACCTGTACGGCCCCACCGAATTCAGCGTGTGGGCCACCGGGCCGGGTGAGTTGCTGGCGGGCGAACCGATCACCATCGGCGCGCCCATTCGCGGCGCGGCCGCCCTGGTGCTCGACGGCTGGCTGCGGCCGGTGCCCATCGGGGTGACCGGGGAGCTGTATCTGGCCGGGCCCGCACTGGCGCGCGGCTACTTCAACCGATTCGGGCTCACCGCCGCCCGTTTCGTCGCCAACCCGTACACCGCGCCCGGCGCGCGCATGTACCGCACCGGCGACATGGTGCGCTGGGTGGAGGTCAAGACACCCGACGGCGCACAGCTGGAGCTGGAGTACCTGGGCCGCAGCGACTTCCAGGTCAAGATCCGCGGCCTGCGCATCGAACTCGGCGAGATCGACGCGGTGCTGGCCGCCGACGAGCAGGTCGACTACGCCGCCACCCTGGGCTGCCCCGGCCCGGGCGGGCAGACGGTGCTGGTCTCCTACGTGGTCGCCGCGGCCGGGCACGCCCTCGACACCGAACTGCTGCGCACCCGCGTCGCCGCCGCGCTGCCGGGCTACATGGTGCCGAGCTACCTGATCGCACTCGACGATGTGCCGCTCACCCCGGTCGGCAAGCTCGACCGGAATGCGCTGCCCGCACCGGATTTCGCGACCCTCGACCAGCGCTACCTGGCCCCGCGCACGGCCGTCGAAACGGCCGTCGCCCAGGTCTTCGCCGACGTCCTCGACGCCGAGCGCGTCAGCATCGACCGCTCCTTCTTCGACCTCGGCGGCAACTCGCTCACCGCCACCCGCGTGGTGGCCCGGGTGAACGCCGCCCTCGGCGCGACCATCGCCCTGCGCGACCTCTTCGACGCGCCCACCGTCGCGCAACTGTCGTCCCGCATCGTCCCCGGCACCGAGACTCCCGGGCTGCCGGCACTGGCCCCGCGCATCCGCCCGGACCGAATCCCGTTGTCCCCGGCACAACAACGGATGTGGGTCCTCAACCGCCTGGACCCCGGCTCCGCCGCCTACAACATCACCGCGGCCCTGCGCCTGACCGGCGAGCTGGATATGGCGGCCTTGCGCGCGGCGGTCGCCGACGTGGTCGCCCGTCACGAATCGCTGCGCACCATCTACCCCGCCGACGCCGACGGCCCCCGCCAAGTGGTGCTCAGCGCCGAAGCGGCCGCGCCGCAGATCAGCTTCGCCGAGACGAACGACGGCCCGGATCTGCGCGTGGCCATTGCCGAAAGCACCGGGGCGGGCTTCGATCTCACCCGCGAAGCCCCGCTGCGGGTCCGCGTGCTCCGGCTGATCGGCCCGGCCGAGGTGCACGTGGTGGTGCTGGTGGTGCACCACATCAGTGCGGACGGGGCCTCCATGGCACCGCTGGCCACCGACCTGGTGACGGCGTATCTCGCGCGCAGTGGCGGCGCGGAGGCCGAGCGGCCGCCGTTGCGGGTGCAGTACGCCGACTATTCGATCTGGCAGCGGGAACTACTGGGCGACGACGCGGATCCGGAATCGCGTGCCGCGCAGCAGATTCGGTACTGGAAGGAACGGCTGGCGGCGACGCCCGACGTGCTGGAGCTGCCGACCGACCGGCCGCGACCGGCGGTGCAGAGCCTGCGGAGCACGGATCTGGAGTTCCGGCTCGACGCCGGATTGCACACTGCGCTCACCGAATTGGCGGCCGTGACCGACACCAGCCTGTTCATGGTGTTGCATGCGACGCTGGCGGTGCTGCTGTCGCGGCTGTCCGGCACGCCCGACATTCTGATCGGGACCGCGGTGGCCGGGCGCGGGGAGGCGGCCCTCGACGACCTGGTCGGCATGTTCGTGAATACGCTCGCCCTGCGCACACCCGTGGATCCCGCCACCGGGTTCCGGGAGTTCCTGGCACAGGTGCGGGCCACCGATCTGGACGCTTTCGCGCACGCGGAGGTGCCGTTCGAGCGGCTGGTGCAGGTCCTGGACCCGCCGCGGTCGACGGCCCAGCATCCGCTGTTCCAGGTGTCGTTGTCGCTGCAGAACTTCCAGCCGCCGACGGTCGAATTCCCCGGGCTGCGGGTGGCGGTCGAGCCCATCGAGCGGGACGCCTCGCAGTTCGACCTGACCTTCGATCTGCGCACCCCGCTGCCCGGCACCGAGGCAGCCGGACTCGACGGCACACTCACTTTCGCCACCGACCTGTTCGACGAGGCCAGCGCCGCGCGGCTGGTGACCCGGTGGCAGCGGATCCTCACCGCCGTCACCGCCGACCCCGGGGTCCGGCTGTCGGATATCGACCTGCTCGACGCCGCCGAACGGACCGCGCTGGTGCCGCTGCGCGGCCCGCGGCACCAGCGGATCACCACACTCGCCCAGGTTTTCCGGGCCGCCGCCACCGCCCACCGCCTGTGCCCGGCCATCATCGCCGACGGGCGCGCGGTGTCCTATCGCGAGCTGGACACCGCCTCCCAGCGGCTGGCCATGCAGCTCTCGGCCGCCGGAGCCGGATCGGAAACGATTGTGGCGCTGGCTCTCTCGCGTGGCGTCGAGCTGATCACCGCGATCTGGGCCTGCGCCAAGGCCGGGGCGGCCTTCCTGCCCATCGACCCGCGTCACCCCCTGGACCGCATCGATCACATGCTGGCCGACTCGCGTGCGTTGCTCGGGCTCACCACGAGCGCACACCGGCCGCTGCTGCCCGACACCGTCGGCTGGCTGGTACTCGACGATCCCGCCGCCTCCAGCGTGCGGATCGCAGTGGGGCAGAGCCGGATCCGCGCCATGGCCACGTACCCGGATCAGCCCGCATGGCTCATCTACACCTCCGGGTCCACCGGCACACCCAAGGGTGTCTCCGTCTCGCATCGCGGCATCGCCGACCTCGTGCGGGCCCAGCGGGAACTGCTGGGCCTCGGTGAGCACTGCCGCGTACTCCAGGTCGCCTCACCGAGTTTCGACGCCTCGGCTTTCGAGGCGCTCATGGCCTTCGGGTCCGGCGGCACCGCCGTGGTCGCCCCGCCCGAGGTGTTCGGCGGCGAGGCGCTGTCGGATCTCATTGCAGCGCAGGGTGTCACACACCTGGTGATCACGCCCTCGGCGCTGGCGACCCTGGACCCGGAGGCGGTGTCCAGCGTGCGGGTGCTGGCCGTGGCGGGCGAGGCCATCGGCCCGGACCTGGTGGCCCGGTGGTCGAGCGGGCGCACGCTGATCAACCTCTACGGGCCCACCGAATTCACCATCTGGGCAACGGCTTCCGAACCCCTGACCGCCGGGCAACCGGTCACCATCGGCACTCCGATCCGCGGTGCGGGCACCCTCGTCCTCGACGACCGCCTGCGCCCGGTGCCGATGGGTGTGGCCGGGGAGCTGTACCTGGCCGGACCGGCCCTGGCGCGCGGCTATCACGCGCGCCCGGGTCTCACCGCGGCCCGCTTCGTCGCCGACCCGTACGGGCGGCCCGGTGAACGGCTCTACCGCACCGGCGATCTGGTGCGCTGGACCGGCTACCTCGACGAACCGCGCCTGGAATACCTGGGCCGCACCGACTTCCAGGTCAAGGTGCGCGGCCAGCGCATCGAACTCGGCGAGATCGATGCCGCGCTGTCCGCCGCCGAGGGCGTCGAATTCGCCGTCACCCTGGGCGTTCCCGGACCCGGCGGCGCCACCGCGCTCGCGGCGTATCTGCTGCCGGAGCCGGGGCGCGAGGTCGACCTGGCCGCCGTGCGCGCCCACGCCGCCGACCGGCTGCCCGGCTATATGGTGCCGACCGCGTTCGTCGTGCTCGACGCCATCCCGCTCAATGCCGTCGGCAAGCTCGACCGCAAGGCGCTGCCGGCGCCGGTGTTCGAGGCCGCGACCGAATACCGGGCACCGAGCACCGAGCTGGAAACCGTGCTCGCCGAGCTCGTCGCCGAACTGCTCGGCCGCGACCGGGTCGGCGTGCACGACTCGTTCTTCGCCCTCGGCGGCGACAGCATTCTCGCCATCCAGCTGGTCTCC
>NZ_JBHZCS010000026.1:122242-127155 GCF_042755705.1 Nocardia sp. NPDC059154 | reverse complement strand
CGTGAGCCCGACCCCCTCCCTTCTCCAGGCATCTTTAATCTTTTGATCTTTTGGGTTTTGGTTCTTTATCTTTTGGCTTCTATTGCCCGGGCGGCGCGATCGCGGATTTTCGCAGCTCGTCTTCTTTGGTTTTCGTTCCGGGCCCAGGCGCATACCTTCGGACTTGTGATCGACGATGCTGCGCTGCAGGCGATATCGAGTTGGGAGGTTCGCCTAATCGGCCGTACCACTCGCTATGGCCGCGTGGATTGCGTTGCTGGCCACTACATTTCCGGACCGGTTATCAGGCGGACCAGTGGCGGGTGACGTGGGTGGGGTTCGACGTCGTTCTCACCGTGCCGCTGGCGGCTCAGCGCACATCAGCATCCTGACCGCTGTCGGCGCGGAGATCCCGCTCCGCCTGCCCCTGCTGATCGAAGTCAACGACATCCGGGCGAGCAACACCACCGAGCTGAGCGAACCGCGGAAATGACAACGGAGGCCCCGGGTTCGGAGCCTCCGTTGTGTTTACCGGTTCGGGTCAGGCGCGGATGACCGCTCCTACCGCGGAGGACGCGGCGGCGACGGCTGCGTCGCGGGCGGCGCTGGCCTCGTCCTCGGTCAGGGTGCGGTCGATGGCACGGAAGCGCAGGGCGTAGGTCAGGGACTTGCGGCCCTCACCGGCCTGGGCGCCCTCGTAGACATCGAAGAGCGAGATGTTCTCGAGCAGTTCGCCCGCGCCGGTGCGGAGGGCGTCCTCCACGGCGGCGGCGGAGACGGCCTTGTCGACGCTGATCGACACGTCCTGCAGCACCGCGGGAAACGCGGAAACCACGGGGGTGGGCCGGATTTCGCGCAGCGGCAGTGCGTCGAGGTCGAGTTCCACGGCGCAGGTGCGCGGGGGCAGACCCGAGCGCTCCAGGACCGCGGGGTGCAGTTCACCGGCGTGGCCGACGACGACCCCGTCGACGACGAGCTCGGCGCAACGGCCCGGGTGCCACGGAAGGTAGTGCGCGGCACGACGTTCGATCACCAGGCCCGAAGCGTCGGCGATCGCGTCCACCAGGGCGAAGGCGTCGCCCGCCTCGACCGCACGACCCGCACCCCACGGGCCCCGCGGCTCGCGGCGACCGGTGAGCACGGCACCGATGTGGATCGGCTGCTCCGGCAACGACTGCAGCAGCACGCCGATCTCGTCCTCGGTGGGACGGCGGTCGACGGGCAGCGGGCCCACCGGCACGGTCTGCTCGGTCGGCAGCGTGACCTGGCCGATGCCGTAGATGGCGAGGTCGCGCTCCCCGCGAGAAATATTGCGGGCGGCGATCTCCAGCAGGCCGGGCAACAGCGTGGACGACAGCTCGGCGCGCTCGACATCGAGCGGGTTGAGCACGCGCAACGTCTTGCGGCGCGAGTCATCCGCGTCCAGACCCCAGGTGTCGAAGACACCGCCGGGCATGAAGACCGGCGCGGGCACCTCGACGCAGCCCTCGAATGCCAGCGCCTTGCTCACCGCGCGGCGGCGGCGCTGCTGGGCGGTGAGGCCGCGGCCGGCGGGGGCGGTGGGCAGCACCGACGGGATCTTGTCCAGACCCTCCAGGCGCAGCACCTCCTCGACCAGGTCGGCGGGCTGGGTGAGGTCGGGCCGCCAGCTCGGCGGGGTGACGACCAGCTGCCCGTGCCCGGACTCGCTGACGCCGACCTCGATGGCGCAGCCCACCTGCTGCAGGCGGAGGGTGGCCGCACCGGGGGCGTAGTGCACGCCCGCGGTGCGGTCGGCCAGGTCGATGTCCATGACGATCGGCTGCCGCGCCGGGGTGGGCACGCGCACGTCGGTCAGCACGGATTCGACTGTGCCACCGGCGATCTCGGCCAGCAGCGTGCCGGCGCGATCCAGGGCGGCCACATTGACCTCGGGGTCCACGATCCGCTCGAACCGACGGCTGGCCTCGGAACCGAGCTTGTGGCGGCGCGCGGTGCGAGCCACGGCCACCGGGTTCCAGGTGGCGGCCTCGAGCAGGATGTCGGTGGAGGTGCCGGACACCTCGGTGCTCGCGCCGCCCATGATGCCCGCGAGCGAGATGACGCCGCTGTCATCGGCGATCACCACGTCCTCGGAGTCGAGGGTGCGCTCGGCCTCGTCGAGGGTGCGCAATGTTTCGCCCTTGTGCGCGCGGCGCACCACGAAACCGCCCTGCACCTTCGTGGCGTCGAAGGCATGCAGCGGCTGGCCGAGCTCGAGCATCACGTAGTTGGTGACGTCGACGGCCGGGGAGATGGGCCGCACGCCCGAGAGCAGCAGGCGACGCTGCAGCCACCACGGGCTCACGGCCTTCGGGTCGATGCCGGTCACCCGGCGCACCGCGAAGCGCGTGCACAGCGAATCGGGCTCGAGCTTCACCGACCAGGCATCGGCCTCGTCGTCCGGCAGCAGCCGCACGGCCGGATCGCCGTATTCCAGGTCGAAGCCGCAGGCCAGTTCACGCGCCAGGCCGCGTGCCGAGAAGGCGTAGCCGCGGTCGGGGGTGATGGCCAGCTCGATGACCGTATCGTCCAGACCCAGCAGCTCATTGGCGTCCGCGCCGGGCTCGGCGGTACCGGGCTCCAGCACCAGGATGCCGCTGTGGTCCTTCCCGATCCCCAGTTCGGCGACCGAGCAGATCATGCCATTGCTGGTGTGGCCGTAGGTCTTCCGCGACGCGATCTGGAAGCCACCGGGCAGCACGCCACCGGGCAGCACCACGACCACCAGATCGCCGACGGCGAAATTCCGTGCGCCGCAGACGATCTCCTGCAGCTCGGGATTGCCGACGTCCACCTTGCAGAAGCGGATCGGCTTCTTGAACTCGGTCAGCTCGGTGATCTCGGCGACCCGTCCGACCACCAGCGGGTGCTCGATGTCACCCTGCACCTGGTGCAACTGGTCGACCTCTTCGACCTCCAGCCCGACCCGGACGAACCCCGCGTCGAGCTCCTCCGGCGTCACCGACCACCCGGGGGTGGTCCGCTGCAGGATTTCCGTCAGCCAGGACTGCGCTACTCGCACTTGACGTTTCGCTTCCTCGTATCGGGGTCAGGTCAGGACTGGATGCCGAACGGCAGCGTGAAGCGCACATCGCCCTCGACGATGTCACGCATGTCCGGCAGGCCGTTGCGGAACTGCAGGGTCCGTTCCAGACCCATGCCGAACGCAAAACCGCTGTACACCTCGGGATCGATGCCGCTGGCGATGAGCACCTTCGGGTTCACCATGCCGCAGCCGCCCCACTCGACCCAGCCGGGGCCGCCCTTCTTGTCCTCGAACCACACGTCCACCTCGGCGGACGGCTCGGTGAAGGGGAAGAAGCTGGGCCGCATGCGCGTGGTGGTGTTCGGACCGAACAGCGACCGCGCGAAGGAGTCCAGGGTGCCCTTGAGGTGCGCCATCGTCAGGCCCTTGTCGATGGCCAGACCCTCGATCTGCGAGAACACCGGGGTGTGAGTGGCGTCCAGCTCGTCGGTGCGGAAGGTCCGCCCCGGGCAGACCACGTAGATCGGCAGCTCGCGAGACAGCATGGAGCGCACCTGAACCGGCGAGGTGTGCGTGCGCAGCACCTGCCGCGAACCCTCCGGCGCGATGTGGAAGGTGTCCTGCATGGTGCGGGCCGGGTGGTCCGGCAGGAAGTTGAGGGCGTCGAAGTTGAAGTGCTCGGTCTCGACCTCGGGACCCTCGGCGACCTCCCAGCCCATGGCCACGAACACATCCGCGACCCGCTCGGACAGCACCGAGATCGGGTGCCGCGCGCCCTCGGCGTGCCGACGGGCGGGCAGGGTGACGTCGATGGTCTCGGCGACCAGGACCGCGGCGTCGCGCTCGGCGAGCAGTTCGGCCTGGCGGGTCTCGTACGCCTGCGACACCCGGCCGCGCGCGACATTGACACGCTTGCCGGCGTCGGCCTTCTCCTCCTTGGGCAGCGTGCCCAGCGACCGCTGCGCCAGCGAGATCGGCGATTTGCCACCCATGTACTCGGTCTTGGCGGCAGCCAGCTCGTCCAGGGTCGAGGCCGAGGCGAACGCCTTCTCAGCAGCTTCCGCGGCGGCGGAGAGCGACTCCTCGCTCAACGCAGCGGTCTGCTCGGCACTGTTGTCATCGGCCACGATGGTTCGTCACTCCCCAGGCTGGTTACGGGTCGGGCTGAATTTCCTACCTATTCTTGCTGGTCGCATCGTAATCCTTGTAATCAGGCCACCTCACCCGGATTTTCCCAGCTCGAGACCACCCTGTCGGCGCGGTGGCCAAGCCGGCGGTGGTACGAATGAACGTGTGAAGTCCCGGCCGCTGACCCTCATCGACGACACCGACAGCCTCATCGAGTACTCGGCGGCGATGGACCGCATGCAGGAGATGTGGGAGGAGCGCGTCGCCGACCAGCGGCCCGACACCCTGTGGCTCCTGAGCCACGAACCCATCTTCACCGCCGGGGCCCGGACCCCCGAGGCCCACTTCCCCGCCCCCGAGACCGATATCCCGGTCCTCCTGACCCGCCGCGGCGGCCAGCTCACCTATCACGGGCCCGGCCAGCTCGTGGGCTATCTCATCGTCAAACTGCAACCCGGCGAAGGCGTCGTCGACCTCATCCGCGACGTCGAGCACCGACTCGTCACGGCCCTGGCCGAGCTCGGGATTCCCGCCGAACGCCGTGACACCCCACCGGGTTCCGAGCTCCTGACCGGCGTCTGGACCCGCGACACCGGCCGCAAGATCACGTCCATCGGTATGCGCGTCGGCCGCAATGTCTCCACGCACGGCTTCGCTCTCAATGTCATCGGCGACCTCACCCCCTGGAAGCTCGCGGTCGCCTGCGGCATGCCCGATGTCGACATGACCTCCGTCGAGCGGGAACTCCCCGGGCAAGAGCCGCCGACGATGGACCGGGTGGTCGCCGCCATCACCACCG
>NZ_JBHZCS010000026.1:79171-122232 GCF_042755705.1 Nocardia sp. NPDC059154 | reverse complement strand
CTCTCGCGCTTTTTTTTCCTCCTTCGTCCCTTTCCGGGAATTCCCACAACGCGGTTCGTGCCGGCGTTACCCTGGCGCACCGGTTGCCAGAGACGCCGTTCGAGGGACGGATCGGATCGTCGACGCCGATCCGAGGGTGGCGAACAAGGCTACGCCGATGTAGACCAGTTGTTCGGGGATGCGGAACCACAGCGGTGTGGCCGCCTGACCAGCGAAGGGGATATTGTCCACTGCCGCATGAATATTCGCGGGGAGCAGCAGGAGCAGGGTCTCGTACATGAGGCACCTCCGTGGAGACCAGCCCGGTCAGTGAGCGACAGCCGGTGCACCGGTGGATGATTCGGCGATCGCCTGCCGACTGGGCAGCAGCAATGCGACCAGCGCACCGACCGCGACGATGGCCGCGCCCACCTTGACCGCCGGGATGAGGCCGTCCACGTATTCCTGCGGGCTCAGATACGAGCCGTGCGAGGCGAACACCGACGCCAGCACCGCGACACCCATGGCGACACCCACTTCACGGATGGTGTTGTTGGTGCCGGAGGCCATGCCCTGATCGGCCGGGGCCGCGCTGGCCATGACGGCGGTGGCGGTGGGTGCGAAGGTCAGGCCCATACCGATGCCGCCCAGCACGAAGGGCAGGACGAAGGAACCGTAGGAGACGTCGACGGTCGTGATCAGCGCCATCCATAGCAGCGCCGCCGACAGGAACACCTGACCGATGGCGATCAGCGGCCGCACACCCACTCGATCGACGATCAGCCCGGCGAGCGGAGCCACCACCATCGGAGCCATGGTCCACGGCAGCGTCCGGATACCGGACTGCAGCGGCGTGTAGCCCTGCACCACCTGGAAGTACTGGGCCAGCAGGAAGATCGAGCCGAAGACGCCGACGGAGAAGGTGAAGAGCACGGTATTGACCGCGGTGAAGCTGCGCGACCGGAACAGCCGCAGCGGCAGCATGGGATCGGCCGAGCGGTTCTCCCACAGCACGAACGCCGCCAGCAGCGCCGCGCCGCCGATCAGCCCGGTCAGCACCTTGGCCGAGGTCCATCCGTCGTCCGCGCCGTGGATCACGCCCCAGACCACCGCGAGCACGCCACCCGCCGAGAGCAGCAGGCCGATCGGATCCAATTTCCTTGCGCCGCCGAAGGATTCGTTCAGGATGCGGGCGGCCAGCGGAACGGCGACGATGCCGATCGGAACGTTGATCCAGAAGATCCACTGCCAGCTGAGTCCGTCGACGACCGCGCCGCCGACCACGGGTCCGAGCGCCACGCCGAGCCCGGAGATGCCGCCCCAGATGCCGATGGCCGCACTGCGCATCTTCTCCGGCACCGCCGCCGACAGCAGTGTCAGCGACAGCGGCATCACCGCCGCCCCGCCGAAGCCCTGTACCGCCCGCGAGGCGATGAGCATCCACGGCTCGGTGGCCAGCGCGCACGACGCCGAGGCCGCCGTGAACAGCGCGATGCCCATGACGAACATCCGCCGGCGGCCGATCCGGTCGCCGAGCGCGGCGGCGGTGAGCAGCAGCGAGGCGAAGGACAGCGTGTAGGCGTTCACGAACCACTGCAGGTCGGTGAGCGACGCGTGCAGTTCGGTGCGGATGACCGGCAGCGCGTTGGTGACCACGAGATTGTCCAGCGTGACCATGAACATCGGGATGCCCACGGCCGCCAGGATCGCGCCCAGCGGCCGCTGCCGGGCGGCATCGACGACCTTGTCGGTGAGGGTTGAGGTTTCGAGTGTTTCAGCCATGACCAATCCTTGTTGTTATCGACTGATAACTAGAGAGTATGCATTGACTGATAACATGTCAATGGCACACGGGATCGCGACGACGAGGAGGCACGACAGCCATGACCAGGACCCGGATGACGGCGACCGAGCGCAGCGCGGAAGTCCTCGCGGCGGCAACCGCCGCCTTCGCTGAATCCGGTTACGCGGCAACGAAAACCGACGATATCGCGCGCCGATCGGGGGTCTCGCAGCCCTATGTGATCCGACTGTTCGGCACCAAGCAACAGCTGTTCCTGGCAGTGCTGGACCAGGTGTGCGGGCGCATCGAGGAGCTCTTCCGGACCGGGGCCACCCAGGCCGCACCGGACGCCTCCCCCAAAGACCGCCTCGATTCCCTCGGCAGCCACTTCGGCGACCATTTCCTCACCGACCGCGATCTGCCCAGGGTCTTCCTGCAGGGCATCGCGGCGGCGAGCGAGCCGGCCATCGGCGAGAACATCCGCGATCACTTCGGACGCCTCTACAACCTGGCCAAGGAGCTCACCGGCGCGACGACCTACGAGGTCGGCCGCTTCTTCGCCACCGGCATGCTGCTCATCGACCTGACTGCGCTCCAGGTCACCGATAGCGACGACGCTGACACCCCGCCGTGGGCCACCGAGATCCTCGCCAACCTCAGCGAGGACGGCATCTGATCAGATCCGGACCGGCTCGCCGGGTTTCTTCACCGCGTCGGCGTCGGCAGACTCGGCCGGCGTCACTTGGCGTGCTGGACCCGAGAGCTCGCATAGAGGCAAATGGCCGCCGCGGCAGCGAGATTCAGGCTCTCGGCGCGGCCGTGAATGGGGATCCGGACCCGGTGGGTGGCGCGGGCGGCGATGGCCTTGTCCAGGCCGTGCGCCTCGTTGCCGAACAGCCAGGCGACCGGGCCGCGCAGGATCTCGTCGGCATCGTCCAGGTCGACCTCGCCTTTGGCGGTGGTCGCCAGCACGGCGATCCCCGCGTGCTCGAGGGCGTCGAGAGTGGCATCGATATCGCGGGAGCGGGCCACGGGAACGTGGAAAAGGCTTCCGGCACAGGCGCGCACGCATTTGCCGTTGTGCGGATCTACCGAATCACCGGCCAGCACCACGCCATCCGCGCCGACCGCGTCGGCCACCCGGATCAGGGTTCCGGCATTGCCGGGGTCGGCGATCTCGACCGGGACGGCCAGCATGCGCGGGGACGCGTCGATGATCTCCGGCAGCGGCACATCCACCTGGCGGCACACCGCGATCAGGCCGGGCGGCGTCACGGTCTCCCCCAGCATCTCCGCGGCACGGTCACTGACCAGCGTGGTCCGCACCCGTTGCGCCGCGGCGCCGGCCACCAGCTCGTGCTCACGTTCGGCGGCCTTGGAGGAGTAGAACAGCTCCTCGATCCGCCCGGTATCAAGTGCGGCCTCCACCGAATTCGCGCCCTCGGCCAGGAACAGGCCGGTCTTGCGGCGCACCGGCGCGCGATGGAGCTTGACCGCAGAAACGACCCGCGGGTTGTGCTCGGAGAGCACGTCCGCGGGTCGCTTCGAGTGTTGCGTCGTCACGCAGGCCGAATCAGGCGGCCGGGGCGTTGACGTCGGCGGGCAGCGCGGCCTTGGCGGCGGCCACCAGCTGGGCGAACGCCTCGGCGTCGCTCACCGCGAGCTCGGCCAGGATCTTGCGGTCCACCTCGATGCCGGCGGCCTTCAGGCCCTGCATGAAGCGGTTGTAGGTCATGTCGTTCAGACGCGCGGCGGCGTTGATACGAGTGATCCACAGCTGGCGGAAGTCACCCTTGCGCGCCCGGCGATCCCGGTAGGCGTAGGTGAGCGAGTGCAGCTGCTGTTCCTTGGCCTTGCGGTACAGGCGCGACCGCTGGCCACGGTAGCCCTTGGAGGCCTCGAGAACGGAACGGCGCTTCTTCTGAGCGTTGACGGCCCTTTTGACGCGTGCCACTTGTCAGTCCTTGATCGAATAAGGGGCGCCGGGTCTTTCGCGTGAACCCGGTGAGTGCGCCCGAGGTTGGTCGGTGATGCGTTCCGCGAACGGATCGCGAGCGGCTGGCTCAGCCGAATTACTTGGCGAGCAGCTTCTTGACGCGAGCGACGTCCGCCTTCGCGACGACCTCCACGCCGTCCAGACGACGAGTCCGGGTGGACGGCTTGTGCTCGAGCAGGTGGCGACGGTTCGCCTGCTGACGCAGCAGCTTGCCGCTGCCCGACACCTTGAATCGCTTCGAGGCGCCGCTGTGGCTCTTCATCTTCGGCATGGATTCCTCAATCTGTCGTGCCGGAGGCGCGCGTCAGCGCGCCACCGGAGCTTCTCGTTATTACTGCTGCGGGGTGGCCGGTTCGGCAGCCGGGGCTGCGGTCTCGGCCGGGGCCGGAGCCGGGGTCTCGGCCGGGACGGTGCCGCCCTGGGCCGCAGACTGCTGGGCCTTCACCCGCGTCTTCGCACCCTTGTGGGGCGCGAGGACCATGGTCATGTTCCGGCCGTCCTGCTTGGCCGAAGTTTCGACGAAACCGAGGTCGGCGACGTCGGCGGCCAGTCGCTGCAAGAGCCGGAAGCCGAGTTCCGGACGCGACTGCTCGCGACCGCGGAACATGATGGTGACCTTGACCTTCGACCCGGCCTCGAGGAAGCGCATCACATGGCCGCGCTTGGTGGCGTAGTCGTGGTCATCGATCTTCGGCCGGAGCTTCTGCTCCTTGATCACGGTCTGAACCTGGTTCTTCCGGGACTCACGCGCCTTCTGCGCGGTCTCGTACTTGAACTTGCCGTAGTCCATGATCTTGCACACCGGCGGGCGTGCATCCGGCGCGACCTCGACCAGGTCGAGGTCAGCTTCCTGAGCGACGCGTAGTGCATCTTCAACACGCACGATCCCAACCTGCTCGCCACCCGGTCCGATGAGTCGGACCTCGGGAACGCGGATGCGATCGTTGATGCGGGTCTCAGTGCTGATGGGGCCTCCTAGGTCAAGCGGTTCGTCAACGACCGCAAGCAATAACTGCAACCCCAATTCCAACACGAAAGCCCCGTGCTGGTATTTCACCACCACGGGGCCCGAGTCGACCGATCCGCGACGCAAACAGCTGGCATCGCACCACACGCAGGGCAAACCCACGTACAGAACCCATCAGGTAAATGATGGGCGACCGGACCGCCTGATCTGACCGGAAGGGCCGATCGACGGTGGGAGTCGGGCTCCACTTGATGCCCCGAGTCGGTTGCAGGAACCAGTCCGGGACGGTCGTCGCGGAAGAGTCTAACACTCATAGCCGTGAGCTCCGAATCGACGGCCCCCGCGACCAGCGCCGACCCGCACGGTGGGATGCTCTACCGCATGAGCGAGGCAATCACCAGCGACGAATCGGCCCTCATCGACGGCGAGATCGTCCGCGAACTGGCCGACATCCCTGCCGTCGAGGTCATCAGCCGCGCCGCCGTCATGCTGATGAGCTCCGCCGCCGAGAAGCTCGGCCTCGGCGAAGCCGATCCTGCCACCAGCCCCCACCTCGACCTCGACGAGGCCCGCCGCGTCATCACCGCCCTCGCCGGCCTGATCACCGCCTCCGTCGAGTACCTCGGCCCGCACGCCGGCCCCCTCCGCGAAGGCCTCCAATCCCTCCAGCGCGCCTTCCGCGAATCCTCCGCCTACCCCGACGCCCCCGGCGCCGGCCCGGGCGAGAAGTACACCGGCCCGGTGTACTGAGCCAACCGCTCGGCCGATTCCGCGGCCGATCCAATCCCGCCCCGCTCAGTAGCCTGCGACCGGTGGATCGAGAACCTGGGTCGACCGCGCCCCAGCGGTGGAAATCGCAATCGCCGTGGTGGGGCCGCGCGACGCCGGGCCGGGTTCCCCGAATCGACTGTGGCGCAAAGCCTTCAGTTCAATGAGGCCGCATCGGCTGAGCAAGGTCGGGACTGTGGCGGCAGCTGGATGCCTCAGGGGTGGGGTGCAATTCCGGCGAGGAGCGTCACGACTACTGCGTCTACCTCGACTTCGGCGTGCATGGCGCCGGGGAGCATTGCGGTGAGGACTGCGTCGTGGCAGATGCCGACGAGGATGGCGGTCGCGGCGGCGGTGTCGGCGTCGGGGGCGAGACGGGAAAGGTCGCGTTCGGCGCGGAGGTAGCGGGCCAGTAGTTCGCGCCAATCATCGTTGCGGGCTTCGGACTCGGCGTAGCGGGCCAGTACGGATGGGCTGGCCAGCAGGCCGGCGAAGACCGGGAGGACTGCGCGATGCAGGGTGAGGCCGGCGTGTAGGTACAGCGCCAGGTTCTCCTGGACGGTTGCGGTGCCGGGGGTGGGCAGGGGGCCCAGGGCGGCGTGGGCGGCGGCGACGTGGGCGCTGAGGGCTGCGGCCAGGAGGGCGTCCTTGTCGGGGAAGTGGTTGTAGAGGACGCCGTCGGCGACGCCTGCGGCGCGGGCGATGGCGCGGACGGTGAGGCCGGGTGCGCCCTGGTCGGCGAGGAGGCGCTGGGCGGTGGTGACGAGGTGGTCGCGGAGGTTGCGGTCGTCGTCGGTGCCGCGCAGCGCCGCTGCCTTTCTCGGGGACATGGGTGGTTACGGTAGCGGGCGGGTCGCGGTGACCAGGTAGGCCGCATTGCGGAGGCGGACGCCGCCGGGGGTGACGAAGGGGGCCAGGGCGGTCGAGATGGCCGCGCGGACTGCGGTATCGGTGGTGAAACCGGACAGCGAGCGGTGGTACCGCAGCGGGCCCCAGTCGATGATGAAGTCGGTGGCGTCGTCCAGGTCGCGGCCCCAGAGACCTTCGGCCTCACGGTATTCGACGTCGATGTCGCGGAAACCGGCGGCGGTCAACAGGTCTCGGATGGCGTCGGGGTCGGCGAGCGGACCGTGGGTGTGCGTGATCGCGAAGTCGGCGAGATGCTGTGCGGCCGCGCCGAATACGGTGCCGAGGTCGGTGCCGGGCATGGGCGGCATGGTGACGAAGGCGAGGCGGCCGCCAGGGCGCAGGGCGCGAGCGATGTTCGCGAAGGCGGCCAGTGGGTCGGCGAAGAACATGATGCCGAAGCGGCTCAGGGCGGCGTCGAAAGCGTTGCGAGGGAAGGGGAATACCTGAGCGTCGCCCCGTTCGAAGGTGACATTGGGAACGGCCTCGGCGGCAGCGAGGGTGCGAGCCCGGGTGAGCATCGGACCGGAGAGGTCGATGCCGGTCGCGGATCCCGTGCCGGCGCGGCGGGCGGCGGCGCGGGTCAATTGGCCGTTGCCGCAACCGATGTCGAGGACGCCGTCACCGGCGGAGACGCGGGCGGCGGTCAGCAGGGGTTCGTTGAAGCCGTGGTTCACCGCGTCGTAGCGGTCGTGGTTGCCGGCCCAGTGTTCGCCCTCGTAGCCGTTCCAGGCATCGGACTGAGCGGTATTGACGATCTCGGTCATGATCGACTCCTATATGAACGTTGGTTCATGAACGCAGGTTCATAATGCGCCTCACCCATTGCTCGGGTCAAGAGCCCCCAGGAGACATGGGGTTTCGACTGTCGGCGGGCTGTGCAATCCTCAGGACATGGCACGGATACTGCTGGTTCCCGGCTTCTGGCTGGGCGCATGGGCGTGGGAGGAAGTGGCCGGGCAGTTGCGGTCGCTCGGGGACGAGGTCGAGGCGCTGACCCTGCCGGGTCTGGATCCGGCGGATCCGGAGCGATTGTCGGCAACCCTGGAGACACAGGCGCGCGCGATCGTCGCGGCCGGCCGCGAGGGCGATGTGCTGGTGGCCCATTCGGGCGCCGGTGCGGTCGCGTACATGGCGACAGATCTGGCGCCGGAACTGTTTTCGCGCGTCGTGTACGCCGACAGTGCACCCATGCCGCAGGGGTTCGTCCTCAACCCGACCCTGGGGGACGCGGCGGAGTTTCCGCTGCCGGACACCTGGGCCGAGGTGGAGGCCATGGGGAACAGCCTGGCCGGATTGGACGAGGCGATGCTGGCCCGCTTCCGGGAGCGGGCGGTGCCGGTCCCGGCCGGCGTGGCGGGCCGCCCGGTGACGCTCGGCGATTCGGCTGCGCGACTGAAGGTTCCGACCACCGTGATCTGCTGCAGCTTCCCCTCCGAGCTGGTCCAGCAGCTCCGCGACGCCGGGGAGCCGCCGCTGTTCCGGGAGCTGCGCAACATCGATGCGGAGTACGTGGACCTGCCGACCGGGCACTGGCCGATGTGGTCGAAACCGGAGGAACTCGCCGAGCTGATCCACGAGACCGCACAGCACTGATTCCGCCGAAATTTCAACGATCAGCTGAAATTTCAAGAATCAATTGGCTAATATCCAGCGACAGAACTGCGCGCAAATTCGCGGCCGCTCGGCTTGCTGCCGACTCAACGACGCTGTTAACGCTCGCCGCCACGTGGGAAATACTGGGTTGCAGGGTAATCGCCTGCGCGGCTGGATGATCTAAAACTTTGGCGTCACGCAGGTGGTGCTGGTTGGATGCCAGAGTATCGCCTCGTTCGACACGGACGCGGGCGAAGTCCTGCATACTACGACGGGCAGCGGCAAGGCTGTCCTCACAACGAGATCGAACGGAATCTTCGGGGGTTGTACATGAATGAACTGATGTCCCAAGGCAAGCGCACCGCTGGACGCCGCGTCCGGCGCAGCGTCCTTCCGATCATGATCGCCGCCGCCGCGGCCGCCGCGCTGGTGTCGGGCTGCTCCTCGTCCTCCAGCTCGGACAGCAAGGCCACCACCTCGCAGGCGGCCCCGCCGTCGCAGCTGCCCGACGGCGCGCAGATCGTCGCCGAATCCGCCAAGACCACCCAGACCCTGCAGTCGGTGCACGTGGTCATGGATGTCCAGAACCTTCCGACCCTCCCGGTCGAGAGCCTCAAGGCCGACGTCACCAACCAGCCGCAGGGCCAGGGTCAGGCCATCGGTGAGGCCAAGGTCAAGGTCAAGCCGGACGCCGACTTCACCGACACCAAGTTCATGGTCGTCGACAAGACCCTCTACACCGGCGACGGCAGCAAGTACTCCCCCGTCGGCCCCGCCGAGAAGATCTACGATCCGGGCGTCCTCCTGGACAAGGACAAGGGCCTCGCCAATGTCATTGCGCAGGTGAAGAACGCGAAGGCCGAGAGCCGCGAGAAGATCGACGGCGTCGACACCGTGAAGGTGAGCGGCACCATCGACGCCTCGGTGTTCGACCCGGTCGTGCCGCAGATCGGCAAGGACGGCGGCACCTTCCCCATCACCCTGTACATCAAGGACGTCGCTCCGCCGAGCGGCGCCGGCACCACGCTGCCGTCCACGGCCGCCTCGCCGGGCACCGGTCCCAACCTGGTGCGCGCCGTGGTCACCAAGGACACGGGCACCGTCACGGTTACCCTGTCCGACTGGGCGAAGCCGGTCCACGTCACCAAGCCCGGCAGCTGATCGCGCACATCCCTGTCATGTGAGTTCGGAGCCGGTTCGGGGAAAAAGCAACGGCGGCAACGCCTGTCGTCCGCCCTCCCCGGACCGGCTTTCGCATTTCGGCACACGGTCCGAAATACCATTGCTTACAACCAATTCCGGCTCGCTCCGCGAGCTGGTTAGTCCGCAGCTATCTCGGCTGCACGCTTAAGAGATTGTTCAGTGAAATGCAAGGCGCAGCAGCGACGATTTCGTCTGATAGTTCAAACGTCGTGCCTGCGTGTGGAGGGATGCTATGACGATCGAACGACCAGAGGCCGAAGCGACGATCGAACGCCCAGAAACCGAAGCGACGATCGAACGCCAGGAGCCCGAAGGGGAGTTCCGCCGGCCCCCGATGGACGGCCCGCCGCCGGTATCGAATGTCTGGGTCTACAACGGCAAAGCCTACGACCTCAGCGACTGGATTTCCAAGCATCCGGGCGGCGAGTTCTTCATCGGCCGGACCAAGAATCGCGACATCACCTCGATCGTCGGTTCGTACCACAAGAATCCGGAGGCCATCGGCCGCATCCTGAAGAAGTATGCGCTGGATCGCGACGCCCTGCCGGAGGACATCCACCCCAAGGCCAACGCGCCCGCCTTCCTCTTCAACGAGGGCTTCGACAGCTGGCGCGACACCCCGAAGTTCAGCTTCGACAACAAGGACGACCTGCTCCACCAGGTGAAGGCCCGGCTCAAGGAACCCGAGCTGGCCGCCCGCATCCGGCGCATGGACACCTACTTCAATATCGTGGTGGCCACGCTGGCCGTGCTGTACTTCGCGGTGCAGGGCCTGCGGCTGTTCGAGCGCAGCTGGATGCCGCTGCCGGTGTTCGTGATCGCCATGGTGCTGCTGCGCAGCTCGCTGGCCGGCTTCGGGCACTACGCCATCCACCGCGCCCAGAAGGGCATGAACAAGATCTACACGAATGCCTTCGACTTCAATTACGTCGCACTGGCTTTCGTGACCGCGGACGGCCACGCGCTGCTGCACCACCCGCACACCCAGAGTGAAGTCGACATCAAGAAGAACGTCTTCACCATGATGATGCGGGTCCCGCGGCTGTACCGGGTGCCGATCCACACCCTGCACAAGTTCGGTCACACCATCACCGGCATGACCATCCGCCTGCTCGACGTCTGCCGCCTCACCCGCAAGGTGGGCATCAAGGACATGTACGGCACCTGGGGCGGTGCGCTGCCGCACTTCATCGGTTCCTTCGGCGTGCGCTTCCTGCTGCTGGGCGAGCTGATCGTCTTCACCGTGATGGGCGACTTCTGGGCCTGGGCACTGCAATTCGTGATCACGCTGTGGATCTCCACCTTCCTGGTGGTGGCCAGCCACGACTTCGAACTGGAGACCGAGGAGATCGAGTCGAACTCCGAGGACTGGGGCGTCAACCAGATCGAGCAGGCCTACGACCTCAAGGTGGTCGGCAACCGCTACGTCGACTGCTTCCTGTCCGCGGGCCTGAGCTCGCACCGGGTGCATCACGTATTGCCCTACCAGCGCAGTGGATTCGCGAACATCGCGACCGAGGACGTGCTGCGCGAGGAGTCCGCGAAGTTCGGGGTGGAGTGGCTGCCGGCCAAGAGCTTCTTCACCGACCGCTTCCCCAAGCAGATCCGCACCTACATTCTCGCGCCGTCCGACGACGCGGTGGAGCGCAAGTGGGGGTTCGTCAAGGAGCACTTCTCACCACTTGCCCTGAAGACCTGCGCCGTCTACACGGTTCAGGGCTTCACCGGAATCGGAACCGTCTGAACCGATTCCACTACCGCGGCGCGTCCGTACATGCGCCGGCCGCACCGCGGGTCGTCATATCGAAACGAGGGGAGAATTTCGTGTCAATCACCATCGATGAGGGGGGCGCCCGCCCCTCGACGGCGGCGCCCCGGCTCGCGGGGGGCGAGCCCGGCTCGGCCTTCCTACACCGGGAGGGCTTCGCACCCGCACCGCTGCCGCCGACCCCGCCGACCAGCGTCGGCGTCATCGAATCCATCGCGACCGGTTCGCCGAGCCAGATCTTCTCGCAGGCCGACGCCGCCGCCCAGGTGGCCGGACTGTTCAGCGATCCGGTGCAGCAGGCCCGGATTCCGCGGATCTACCAGAAGACCCGCATCACCACCCGCCACCTCGCGGTCGACCCGATCGACCCCGAATTCCTGTCCTACAGCAAGGAAGTCGGCACCATCCGGGACCGCATGAACACCTTCTACGAGCACGCGGTGCCGCTGGCCGTGGATGTGGCCGGACGCGCCACCGCGCACCTGGAGGACCGGGCGTCGGAGATCGGCATGCTGGTCTTCGCCACCAGCACCGGCTTCATCGCACCCGGCGTGGATGTGGCCGTGGTCAAGCAGCTGGGCCTGTCGCCCGCCGTCAACCGCGTCATCGTGAACTTCATGGGCTGCGCCGCGGCCATGAACTCGGTGCGCGCCGCGGTGGACTACGTCCGGGCGCACCCGGACAAGAAGGCGCTGGTCATCTGCATCGAACTGAGCTCGGTGAACGCCGTGTTCGACGACAATATCAACGATGTCATCATCCACAGCCTCTTCGGAGACGGCTGCGGCGCGGTGGTCATCGGGGCCAGCCAGCCGCACCAGCCGCTGCCGGCCGGCGCGGTGGTCATCCGCGACAGCTTCAGCTACCTGTTCGACGACGCGGAGGACGGAATCGTCCTGGGCGTCAACGACAATGGCATCACCTGCGAGCTGTCGGAGAACCTGCCGCAGTACATTCTGCGCGGCGTGGACCCGGTGGTGACCGGCGTGCTGGCGCGCAATGGCATGACCAAATCCGACATCGACCTGTGGGCGATCCACCCGGGTGGCCCGAAGATCATCGAGGAGTCCGTGCGCTCGCTCGGCCTCGGCTCCGAGCAGGCGGCGACCAGCTGGGACGTGCTCGCCGAGTACGGCAACATGCTCAGCGTCTCGCTGATCTTCGTGCTCGAGCAGATGATCGCGCAGCAGGCCACGCAGCCTATCTCGACCGGGGTGGCGTTCTCGTTCGCGCCCGGCGTCACCCTCGAGGGTGTCGTCTTCGACATCATCCGCCCCTGATCCGGGCATAGTTTCCGTCCAGAGAGCCCAGCAGCCATGCAACTCATCAGATTCCTCATCTCCATCTCGTGGATGCGGATCGCCGGCGTCATCGCCTCCGGTCTGGTCTGCGGTGCGGCCAATACCTACCTGGTGACATTGATTCGGGGAGTGGTGTCACCGGAACCGCATCCGGGCGTCACGGTCCAGGCGTTCGTCGCGACCGCGCTGATCATCCTGATCAGCGGCGTGATCTCGCAGGTGCTGCTGATCCGGCTCGCGCAGGAGGCCATCTACCGCCTGCGCGCGGACCTGAGCGCCCGCATCGTGTCCGCGCCGCTCGAACACCTCGAGCGACTCGGGCAGCACCGCCTCATCGCGACCCTGACCGAGGACGTGCGGTCACTGTCGCAGGCGGTCACGGCCATTCCGAGCATTTGCATCGATCTGGCGACCATCATCGGCTGCTTCGTGTTCCTCGCGATCGTGTCCGGCCCGATCTTCGCCACTACCGTCGCGGGCACCCTGCTCGGAATCGCCTGTGTCGAAACGGTTCTCAAGAAGGTGCGGCACCTGTACCAGGCCGCCCGCGAGAACGAGGACGGCCTGCTGCGGTCCTTCCAGGAGGTGTCGCTGGGCATCAAGGAGCTCAAGCTGCACCGCGGGCGGCGGCGCGACTTCATGGATCGGCAGCTGCTGGGCTCCGCCGAGCAGCTGCGGGTGCAGAACGTCGACGCCGGCTCCAAGTTCACCTTCGCCCAGGGTTTCGGCCAGCTGCTGCAGCTGGGCACCATGGCCCTGATCCTGTTCGGCCTGGCGCGCGCCCTGGACCTGCCGCAGAACGTCATGGTCGGTTACGTCCTGGTCACCACGTTCCTCTCGATGCCCATGCAGAATTTCATGCACCGCATTCCCGACCTGCTGCGCGGTGACGTGGCACTGGCCAAGATTCGCTCGCTGAATCTGTCCATCCAGACGGCGCACGACGAATCCACGCTGCCCTACACCGAGCGTCCCGCCGCCACCGCAGCGCGGCTGGAACTCAACGACGTCAGCTACAACTACCTGAGCGAAGCGCCGCCGGCCTTCCCGCCCGTGCCGGGTGGTCCGCCGCCCGGTACCGGAGCCCACCCGGGTGGCGGTGCGCGGCCGCACCCGGGCGGCGGTGGGCGGCCCGGCGCACCCGGTGCGCCCATGGGCGGACGCCCCGGCCCGCATCCGGGCGGACGGCCCGCCGGCCCGCCGCCCGGCCACGGCCCGCGCGGCACCGATCGGCCGGATGTCAACGGCCACCGGTTCGTCGACCACGGCGGCCACCCCGTCCCGATGGGCGCGCCCATGGCGCCGCCGCAGGCCGACGGGTCCGGCTTCCATCTCGGACCGCTGGACCTGACCTTCTCACCCGGTCAGATCAGCTTCATCGTGGGCGGCAACGGCAGCGGCAAATCGACACTGGCCAAACTGATCACGGGCCTGTACGTCCCGCAGCACGGCCACCTGTCGCTCAATGGCGAGGCGATCGACCACGAGAACATCGAGTGGTTCCGGCAGAACTCGTCGGCGGTCTTCACCGACTTCCACCTGTTCGAGGACTACCTGGGCTTCGACGAAGGCGTCGACGACGAGGTCCGCAAGTACCTGAAGGAACTCCAGATCGACCACAAGGTCACCGTGGAGAACGGCCGGCTGTCGACGATCGCGCTGTCCCAGGGTCAGCGAAAGCGCCTGGCGCTCTTGACCGCTCTGCTCGAGGATCGCCCGATCTACATGTTCGACGAGTGGGCCGCGGACCAGGAACCGAAGTTCCGCGACGTCTTCTACCGGGAAATCCTGGTGAAGCTCAAGGAACGCGGCAAGACCGTCATCGTGATCACCCACGACGACCGCTACTTCGACTGCGCCGACCAGATCGTGAAACTCGACTTCGGCCACATCGCCGAGGTCAAGGAACTCAGCCCGCCCCTGGCGGCTGCCGAGTAGGCACGAAATACGAAGGCCCCGCACCGATTCCGGTGCGGGGCCTGTCGTCTGTGGTCAGTCGTCGATCTCCACTTCGGCCGCGACGGTGACGCAATAGCCGGGGTCAGGCGGTGGGGCCGTCGGGATCTCGGCGTCAGCGGAGGGCGGCGGCTTTGCGGCGGGCGGCGGCTGCCTTCTTGGCGGCGGTGGCCTGGGCGTCGGTCTTGGGGGCCGCCTTCTTGGCCGGAGCCTTCTTCGCTGCCTTCTTTGCCGGCCTGGGTTCGGCGAGGGAGGCGGGCTGGGCGGCGAGGACGTGCTTCAGGAACTGGCCGGTGTAGCTGTCCGGGACTTCGGAAATGTCCTCCGGGGTGCCCTGGGCGATGACCAAGCCGCCGCCGGAGCCACCCTCCGGGCCCATGTCGAGGACCCAGTCGGAGGTCTTGATGACGTCGAGATTGTGCTCGATGACGATGACCGTATTGCCTTTGTCGACCAAACCGTTGATGACTGCCAGGAGCTTGCGGATGTCCTCGAAGTGCAGGCCGGTGGTGGGCTCGTCGAGGATGTAGATGGTGCGGCCGGTGGAGCGCTTCTGGAGTTCGGCGGCCAGCTTCACGCGCTGGGCCTCACCGCCGGAGAGCGTGGGGGCGGACTGGCCGAGGCGGACGTAGCCGAGGCCGACGTCCACCAGGGTCTTCAGGTAGCGGTGGATGGAGGTCACCGGCTCGAAGAACTCCGCAGCCTCCTCGATCGGCATATCGAGGACCTCGGCGATGGTCTTGCCCTTGTAGTGCACCTCGAGGGTCTCGCGGTTGTAGCGCGCACCGTGGCAGACCTCGCAGGGGACGTAAACGTCCGGGAGGAAGTTCATTTCGATCTTCAGGGTGCCGTCGCCCGAGCATGCCTCGCAGCGGCCGCCCTTCACGTTGAAGGAGAACCGGCCCGGCTGGTAGCCACGCACCTTGGCCTCTGTGGTGGCCGCGAACAGGGTGCGGATCTTGTCGAAAACGCCCGTGTACGTAGCCGGATTCGAGCGCGGCGTACGACCGATCGGCGACTGGTCGACCTGCACCAGCTTGTCCAGGTGATCGAGACCGTTGACCCGGGTGTGGCGACCCGGAACCTGCCGAGCGCCGTTCAGCTTGTTCTGGAGCACGGTCGCCAGGATGTCGTTGACCAGCGTCGACTTACCCGAACCCGACACACCGGTGATCGAAGTCAGCACGCCCAGCGGGAAACTCACGTCGATGTTCTGCAGGTTGTGCTCGACCGCGCCGACCACCGTGAGCTGCTTGCGCTTGTCGACGGGTCGCCGCACCAGCGGCACCTCGATCTGCTCGCGGCCGGAAAGGTAAGCGCCCGTGAGCGATCCCTTGTCCTTCAGCAGCCCCTCGTACGGACCCGAGTACACCACCTGACCGCCGTGCTCACCGGCCAGCGGGCCGATGTCGACCACCCAGTCCGAGGCGTGAATGGTGTCCTCATCGTGCTCGACCACGATGAGCGTATTGCCGAGGTTCTTCAGCCGCGTGAGGGTTTCGATGAGCCGGCGATTGTCGCGCTGGTGCAGGCCGATGGACGGTTCGTCCAGCACGTAGAGCACACCCACCAGACCGGACCCGATCTGGGTGGCCAGGCGAATGCGCTGCGCCTCACCGCCGGACAGCGTGGCCGCGGCGCGCGAGAGTGTCAGGTACTGCAGACCGACATCCAGCAGGAACCCCAGGCGCGCCTGGATCTCCTTGATCACCTGCGCCGCGATCGCCGCCTGGCGATCATCGAGGGTCAGGGTGTTCAGGAACTTCGCGGCGTCACCGATGGACAGATCCGACAGGTCCGCAATGGATTTGCGCTCCGGGCCCGCCGACAGCGTGACCGCCAGAATCTCCGGCCGCAGTCGCGCGCCGTTGCAGACGGGGCACGGGATGTCCCGCATGTACCCGTCGTAGTGCTCCTTCATCGCCTCGGATTCGGTGGCGTCCATGCGCCGCTGCAGGAACGGCATCACGCCCTCGAAATCGGCGTAGTACGAACGCTTGCGACCGTAGCGGTTGGTGTAGGAGACGTGCACCTGCTCGGAGCTGCCCTCCAGCACCGCCTTGCGGGCCTTGAGCGGCAACTGATTCCACGGCGTGTCCATGGAGAAGCCGATCGCCTCGGCCAGGCCCGACAGCAGGCGGGTGAAGTATTCGGCGGTCTGGCCGCGCGACCAGGGCGCGATCGCGCCGTCATTGAGGCTCAGATCCGGGTCCGGCACAACCAGATCCGGATCGACCTCCTTGCGGATACCCAGACCCGTGCAATCCGGGCAGGCGCCGTAGGGCGAGTTGAAGGAGAACGACCGCGGTTCCAGATCCTCGATATCGAGCGGGTGCCCGTTCGGGCAGGCCAGCCGCTCGGAGAAGCGCCGCTCCCGATCGTGGGCGTGCTCGTCGCGATCCACGAAGTCCAGCACCACGATGCCGTCGGCCAGCCGCAGCGCCGTCTCGATCGAATCGGTCAGGCGCTGTTTGGAACTCGGCTTCACGGCGAGGCGGTCCACGACCACCTCGACATCGTGCTTCTCCTGCTTCTTCAGCTTCGGCGGATCGGTCAGCGGATGCACCACGCCGTCGACCCGGACTCGCGAGTAGCCCTGCGAGTTCAGCGACTCGAACAGGTCCACGAATTCGCCCTTGCGGGTGCGCACCACGGGCGCGAGCACCTGGAACTTGGTGCCCTCCTCCATGGCCAGCACCTGATCCACGATCTGCTGCGGGGTCTGCTTGGCGATCAGATGACCACAGACCGGGCAGTGTGGGGTGCCCGCGCGCGCGAACAGCAGACGCAGATAGTCGTAGACCTCGGTGATGGTGCCGACCGTGGACCGCGGATTGCGGTTGGTCGACTTCTGGTCGATGGACACCGCCGGGGACAGGCCCTCGATGAAATCCACATCCGGCTTGTCCATCTGGCCGAGGAACTGCCGCGCGTACGCCGACAGTGATTCCACGTACCGCCGCTGGCCCTCGGCGAAAATCGTGTCGAAGGCGAGCGAGGACTTTCCGGACCCGGACAGACCAGTGAAAACGATGAGACTGTCGCGAGGTAGGTCCAGGTCGACCCCTTTGAGGTTGTGCTCCCGCGCTCCGCGCACCGTCAGGCGATCCGCCACTGGCCATCCTTCCAACGTTTCAGCATCCAGACATACCCCCGACGCCATGCTAGGGGCA
Source organism: Nocardia sp. NPDC059154 (assembly GCF_042755705.1). Lineage (NCBI taxonomy): Bacteria > Bacillati > Actinomycetota > Actinomycetes > Mycobacteriales > Nocardiaceae > Nocardia > Nocardia sp. NPDC059154. The sequence continues at coordinate 104,836 of NZ_JBHZCS010000026.1, read as the reverse complement.
CCCACCGACAAGTTTGGTTACGCGTGCTGAAACGCTGGTCACTGCCCGCCTCTCCGCGCCTTTAGCGGACGGCTGAGAGCCGTCGGCGTTGGCAACCCGTGCCGGCGGTTGGGTGCCGAACAGATTCTGGACGTACCCGGCGAGTTACCCTCGACTCACGAAATCAGTCGGCACCTCGGGCAAGGATGCGGGCAGCACGCGCCGCACGCAGCTCGCGATCGCCCGCGGCTGCAGGACCCGATCCCGGTCCCGATCGCGCGAGCGGTCCCCGGTGCCGACCGCGGTGACCAGCGCGAGATCGCCGTCGAAGCGCCGATACAGCAGCCGGCCGCGGCGCGTATCGGCATCGGTGAAGAACAGATAGGGCAGCCCGCCCAGGCACAGCCGGGCCACCGCGTCGTCTTCGAGCAGGACCGGCACGCCGTCGCGCATCCGGCCCAGGGTCCGCACCCCGAGCGGACCAGTCCAGCAGACCACCGCCTCGGATCCGGTCTCGGCATCGATGAACAGGTGCGCGTCGTAATCCATGGCATCCAGCACCCGCGCCGCCGCGGCGGGTGTGGCCACCTGTAGTCGACAATCCTTGCGCCGCACGATCGGTCGTGGCTCGGTCACCGCGGACAGCGACGGCCGCGCGGGATCCGGCCAGGGCCGGGACAATTCGTCCGGCGGGCAGCCCAGCCGCAGATCCAGCCGCTCCAGCGCGAAGGTGGACGCGAACCGCCCCGGCCCGGCGACCTGCACCCGGAATGCCTTCCCCAGCGTCCGGACACCCGCCTGCACCAGCGTCGTCTCGTCCTCGGCGTCGGGCCAGCGCAGGCGTGCCCGCACCGGCCCCGCGACCCCGTGCCGGCGCAGGATCCTGCCCAATCCGCGCACCACCCGGGTCACCTCCCCCGACGGGACGGGCCCGTGCGTGGTCACCACGAAATCCGGATCGATTCCACTCGACCACACATCGAATGCGCCCATAGCCGACCCCGCTCTCCCTGTTCCGACCCGGCAACCCGTCTCCATGGCAACACACCCAGGTCACCCTCGACAGTGCCGAAAGTCCCGAACCAGACCACTTTCGGGGAAAATTCTCCGACAAAAATAACCGGACAAATTTCCGGATGGTTCGGGCACCGGAAATTAGGGACCTTCGGCGGTATCCGGGCGTCTTCCCGCGAGATACGTTTGCCACTACCATTTCGCGCGCCCGCGACCCGAGCTTGGAGGCCGTCGTGATCAAAGTCTTCCTGGTCGACGATCACGAGATCGTCCGCCGCGGTCTGACCGACCTGCTGGAGGAGGATCCCGAACTGACCGTCGTCGGCGAGGCGGGTGACGTCGCCCAGGCGCTGGCCCGGATCCCGGCGCTGCGCCCCGACGTGGCGGTGCTGGACGTCCGTCTGCCCGACGGCAACGGCATCGAACTGTGCCGCGACCTGCTCGCCGACATCGACGACCTGCGCTGCCTGATCCTCACCTCCTACACCGACGAACAGGCCATGATGGACGCCATCCTGGCCGGCGCCAGCGGCTACGTGGTCAAGGACATCAAGGGCATGGAGCTGGCCAAGGCCATCAAGGAGGTGGGCGCGGGCCGTTCGCTGCTGGACAATCGCGCGGCCGCGGCGCTCATGGCGCGGCTGCGGCGCAGCACCGAATTCGACGGCCCGCTGGCCGGTTTGACCGATCAGGAGCGCAAGCTGCTGGACCTGCTCGGCGACGGCCTCACCAACCGGCAGATCGCGGAACGGATGTTCCTGGCGGAGAAGACCGTCAAGAACTACGTGTCCCGGCTGCTGGCCAAACTCGGCATGGAACGCCGCACCCAGGCCGCCGTGCTGGCCTCGAAATTGCGTACGGGACAGTCACGTTCGGCATGACAGCCTCTCGGCAACCTCGGCCCGCATAGAATTCCGCTTGCCGTGTCGTATCCGCCGGACCGCAGGACAACCATGCACGACACACCCCGCACCGGTCCCTACTCGGTGCGTGAAACGCTGTCACAGCTGCGATTACGCGAATTGCTCACCGAGGTCAAAGACCGGGTCGAACAGATCATCGACGCCCGGGACCGCATCGACGGGCTGGTCGAGGCCATGCTCGCGGTCACCTCCGGCCTCGATCTGGACCAGACCCTGAGCACGATCGTGCGCGCCGCCACCATCCTGGTCGACGCCCGCTTCGGGGCGCTGGCGGTGCGCGGGCACGAACAACAGCTCAGCCAGTTCATCTTCCACGGCATCGACGAGCAGACCCGGGTGCGGATCGGCGCACTGCCCGAGGGCCACGGCGTGCTCGGCCTCATGCTCGACAAGCCCGAACCGCTGCGCCTGGACGATCTCGCGCGCCACCCCGCCGCGACCGGATTCCCCGAGCACCATCCGGTCATGCGCACCTTCCTCGGCATGCCGGTGCGGATCCGCGGCGAGATCTTCGGAAACCTGTACCTCACCGAGAAATCCGGCGGGCACCCCTTCACCGAGGACGACGAGGTGCTGCTGCAGGCGCTGGCCGCCGCGGCCGGTATCGCCGTCGACAATGCCCGCCTCTACGAGCAGGCCCGCACCCGGCAGGCCTGGATCGAGGCCACCCGCGATATCGCCACCGAATTCCTGGCCGACACCGAACCCAGCAAGGTGCTGGCCCACGTGGTCGAGCACGCCCGCGAGCTGACCGCCTCGCAGCAGGCGCTGCTGGCCGTGGTCGCCGATCCCGACGACGCGCCCGAGGATGTCGCCGAACTCGTTGTGGCGCAATGGTCCGGCCCCGACGAGCCGCCGGCCGGACACGCGGTGCGCACGGTGGCCACCGCCGTCGGGCAGGCCCTCACCACCCGCACCCCGCTGCGCTTCGACGACGCCCGCCACATCGACCTGGGCACGCCCATCGCCGATATCGGCCCAGCCCTGGTGCTGCCGCTGCACACCCCGGACTCCACCCTGGGCGTGCTGATCACGCTGCGCGCCGCCGAATCCGCGCCCTACACAGACGAATTGGTGGAGCTGATCGCCGCCTTCACCGATCAGGCCGCGCTGGCCATGCAACTGGCGGTGGCGCAGCGCCGCATGCGCGAACTCGACATCCTCACCGACCGCGACCGGATCGCCCGCGACCTGCACGACCACGTCATCCAGCGGCTGTTCGCCATCGGTCTCTACCTGCAGGGCACCGTGCCGCGCGCCCGAGTACCCGAGGTGCAGAAACGGCTGGCCGACGCCATCAACGATCTGCAGGACGTGGTGGAGGAGATCCGCACCTCCATCTTCGATCTGCACGGCGGCGACGGGCACAGCACCCGGCTGCGCCAGCGCATCGAACGCGCGGTCAAACAGCAGACCACCGCCACCGACGTCCGGGCGCTCATGCACATCACCGGACCGCTGTCGGTGGTCGAGCCGGCGCTCGCCGATCACGCGGAAGCCGTGGTGCGCGAGGCGGTCTCGAACGCAGTCCGGCATTCCGGGGCCGACACCATCACCATCGACATCGGCGTGGCCGACGATCTCACCATCGTGATCTCCGACAACGGCCGCGGCATTCCGGACGACATCACCCCCAGCGGCCTGACCAATCTGGCCCGGCGCGCCGAACAGTCCGGCGGCAGCCTGGCGGTGTATCCGCGGCGCGATCCCAGCGGCGACGGCACCGGCACGAAACTGCACTGGTCGGTGCCACTGCATTGACTCGCTGAGATCGAGCTGCATTGACTCGCCGCGATCGAGCGTTATCGACCCGCTGAGATCTCGGGTCTCGTCAGCCGACCGGGCCGAGCACCACCGCGGAGTTGTTGCCGCCCATGCCCAGCGCGGTCTTCACCGTGATGCCGTCGACACCGCGCCGGACGCCGTCGACCAGATTGGGATGCGCGGGCGCCACGATCGGGGCGGATACCAGCAGCCCGCGCTCGTAACCCAGTGCCGCGACGGCCACTTCGACCCCGGCCGAGGCGGCCTGGCAGTGCCCGGCCAGCGGCTTGAGCGCCACCACCGCCGGGCGATCGTCGAAAAGCCCCGCCAGCAGCGCGGTTTCGGCGGCGTCGCACTGGGCGGTGCCGGAACCGTGCGAATTGAGGTACGCGACCTCGTCGGGACGGACATCGGCGCCGACCAGGGCGCGGCGCACGCACTCGAAGATCTGGGAGTAGGACGGCTCGACGGAGATCACGTGGTGACCGTCGTTGGACATGGCCCCGCCGAGCATCGCCGCATAGGGCCGCTCGGCGTCACGTGTCGCCAGGAACGCGACCGAGGCCTCGCCGAAACCGAAGCCGCGACTGCCCTGCTGGAAGGGGCGGCAGGCGTCGAGGGGGTCGGTGTCGTCCACCGCCGCGCCCAGTACCACGAACGGCTGCACCATCTCCGGAATCCCGGACAGGTCGGTCGCGACCACCAGCACGTCGTCGGCGATGCCCTGGGCCAGCCACAGCTGCGCGGTGACCAGGGCCACGTTCGCCGAGGAGCAGGCGGCGGTCACGTTCATGGCCGGGCCGTGAAACCCGAACTCGCTCATCAGCATCGACACCGGGGTCGACGGAAGTAATCGCAGATAGTCGCGCGAACGCCGCTGCCCGCCGTCGATGGTGTAGAAGTCCCGCCACTCGTAGGCGTCTCCGAGCACGATGGCGTGCAGCAGGCCGACCGTCCGGCCGGGCTGCCAGCCGCGTTCGCGCGCATCGGCCACCGCCTCGCGCGCCGAGCCGATGACCGCGCGTAGGTAGCGGCTGGGCGGTAGCTCCGGATCGCCGCCGTCCGGCACGCGGGCGATCCACCCCTGCCGATCGCGTTCGGGCCCGTACCCTGGAAAGAGCCGGGCTGCGGGTTTGCCGGTCAGCAAACCTTTCCAGAGGGTTTCGCGGCCCCAGCCGTACCCGGTGACAGCGCCGATGCCGGCCAGGGTCATATGATCTTGATGCCGACCTGCGGTCATCGGGACGGGGATGGTGCCAGGCATTTGCATCGCTCCTCTCGGACCGTTGCCCGTAATGATCACCACTCGCGGGCCGATGCTGTGCGGAACTGTAAGTCATTCAATACGGTCGGCAAGGGGCACCAGCGAATTTATAGATAACAGAATGGTGCCGTGCGCCAGTGACGTGTCGGAACGACGATCAGGGGGTGCATGACGTGATGGGTAACGATCGGGCAAATGACTCGGCCGATGCCGAACAGCTGGCCCAGCGATACCGGTCCCTGGTGGATTACAGCCCTGACGGGGTCGTGGTCCACGAGCGTGGCACCGTCGTCTACGCCAACCCGGCAATGCTGCGGCTGCTGGCGGCCGCGGATCCGGACGACGTGATCGGGCAACCGGTCACCAATTTCGTCGAACGAAGTTCCGTCTCTCCCATGCTCGACCGCATCCGCCGCCTCACCATCGCGGGCACCGCGTCGGACCCCGCCGAGATGACGCTGATGCGATGCGACGGCGGCAGCGTCGACGTGGAGACCGTGTCGGTGCTCACCGCCTGGCACGAACACCTCGCCTACCAGGTGGTGGTGCACGATCTCACCGCGCAGCGCCGCGCCGAGGCCGCCCAGCAGCGCGCCGAACAGTTCTTCACCACGGTGGTGTCGCAACTGGAGGAGGGGGTGGTGGTGATCGACCGGCACGGGCGCATCGAATCCGCCAATCCGGCCGCACGACGCATCTTCGGCTACGACTCCGACGATCTCGTCGGCACTCACATCTACGACATTCCGCTGTCCCTGCTGGACGCCAATGCCCAGCCCATGCCCACGTCCTGGTATCCGGTGATCCGCACCCTCGCCACCGGAGAGACGGTGACCCGCTTCGTGTTCGGGCTCGACCGGCCCGACGGGCAGCGGCGCTGGCTCTCGGCCAACAGCCGGCTGCTCGATCCGAGCGATCCGGAGTCGGCGGCGGTGTCGTCGTTCAACGACATCACCGAATTCCGCGCCAGCCGAAGCCAATTGGAGTACCAGGCCACCCACGACCCGCTCACCGGGCTGGCCAATCGGGCGCTGGTGCTGTCGCGGCTGGCGGCGGCGCTGGGCACCACCGAGACCCTGCCGGTGTCCAGCGTGCTGTTCATCGACCTGGACGGGTTCAAGGCCATCAACGACACCCTCGGGCACGCCATCGGCGATACCGTGCTGCAGATCGTGGCGCAGCGGCTGCAGCGCGGGCTGCGCTCCGAGGACATCGTGGGCCGGATCGGCGGTGACGAATTCCTGGTGCTGCTGTCCGGCCGCACCCTGGGCGACGATATCGACACGCTCATCGCGCGGCTGCGCCAGACCATGGCCGAGCCGATCATCGCGCGCGGGCACCGCATCCAGGTCGACGCCTCGATCGGGGTGACGGACCTGTGCGCGGGCGACAATCGCACCCCGGAGGCCGTCCTGCACGATGCCGACGTGGCCATGTACCGGGCCAAGCCACCCAACCATCAGAACGGAACCCTCGGACGCCGCAGCGACAGCACCCACGCCTCCTGAACCTTGCAGTTTCGGGGCCTGTTACCTGGCGGTACGGCGCGCGAGGGAATCGCGAACTAGACTCGACAACTCTGTTCTCGATGCTTCGCGCCCCGTACCCAACACGGCGGACGTGGTGAACAAGGAGTTCCGTTTTGCCCGACCTCACCGAGGAGCGTTCCGTGTCCGATTCCGCTAACGCGGCTTCCCCGGACCTGGAGCGCGAGCAGCAGTACCTCACGAAGCTCTACGAACAGCTCGACGGCATGCGCGCCTACGCCCAGCGGCGGCTGCGCACCGTGCTGCTGGAGACCGGCGGCACGCCGCAGGCCCGTAGTGAGCGCGAGTCGTTCACCCAGCTCTACTCCGAGGACCTCGCCAAGTACGACGCGGCCGAACACGGCCTGTGCTTCGGCCGCATCGACATCGCCGAGAACGGTGACAGTGAGCACCGCTACATCGGGCGCATCGGCATCCTCGACGAGAGCGCCGACTACGAGACGCTGCTGCTGGATTGGCGCGCTCCCATGGCCCGGCCCTTCTACCTCGCCACCACCGCCGCGCCCGACGGCGTGACCCGGCGGCGGCACATCCGCTCGCGCAACCGCACGGTCACCGGGGTCAACGACGAGTACCTGGACCTGGATGCCGCGCAGCGCGCCGGGGTGGCCGGCGGCGACGGCGGCGTGGGCAGCGAGAGCGCGCTGCTGGCCGCGCTCAATGCCGCCCGCACCGGGCACATGAACGACATCGTCGAGACCATTCAGAGCGAGCAGGACGCCATCATCCGCTCCGAGCACAAGAGCGTGCTGGTGGTGCAGGGCGGGCCGGGCACCGGCAAGACCGCGGTGGCACTGCACCGCACGGCCTACCTGCTGTACACCTACCGGCAGCAGCTGGACAAGGCCGGCGTGCTCATCATCGGCCCGAACTCGACGTTCCTGGACTACATCGGCCAGGTGCTGCCCTCGCTGGGTGAGACCGGCGTGCTGCTGTCCACCGTCGGCAACCTGTACCCGGGAGTGCAAGCGACACTGGAGGATTCGCTGCGCGCCGGGGAGCTCAAGGGCTCGCTCGACATGCTCGAGGTGCTCAAGAAGGGGGTGCGGGACCGGCAGGGAGTGCCCCGGGAGCCGATCCAGCTCTACTTCGACGGCCACCAGCTGGAGCTGGACCGCAAGATCGCCACCAAGGCCCGCGGCCGCGCCCGCTCCTCGCGCCGCCCGCACAACCTGGCCCGGCCCGTCTTCGCCGCCGCCGTCGTCGACGCTCTCACCGATCAGCTGGCCGCCGCCATCGGCTCGAACCCGCTGGGCGGGCGAAACCTGTTGAGCCAGACCGATCTCACCGAGATCCGCGACGAGATGCGGGCCGATCCCGAGATCCAGCGCGCCATCGCCGGACTCTGGCCCATCCTCACCCCCCAGGAGGTGCTGGGCGGGCTGTGGGCCGACCCCAAGCGCCTGGCCGATGCCGCCGGGCAGCTGAGCCACGCCGACCGGGCCGAGCTGTACCGGTCCGACAGCGGCGAGTTCAGCGACGCGGACGCGCCCCTGCTGGACGAGCTGGCCGAACTGCTCGGCATCGACGACAGCGAGGAGCGCGAGCGCTCCCGCCGCCGCTGGCGCGCCCAATTGGCCGAGGCCCAGGACGCGCTCGACATCCTCACCGGTTCCGCGCCCCAGGATCTCGAGGACGACCTGGATCCCGAGCTGCTCATGGCCTACGACCTCATCGACGCCTCCCAGCTGGCCGAGCGCCAGCAGGTGCGCACCCGGCAGACCACCGCCGAACGCGCCGCCGGCGACCGCACCTGGACCTACGGCCACGTCATCGTGGATGAGGCGCAGGAGCTTTCGGCGATGGCGTGGCGAATGGTCATGCGCCGCATCCCGAATCGCTGGATCACCGCCGTCGGCGACGTGGCCCAGACCGGCGACCCGGCGGGCGCCTCGTCGTGGCAGCAGGTGCTGGAACCCTATGTGGCCAAACGCTGGAAGCTCACCGAGCTGACGGTCAACTACCGCACCCCGTCGGAGATCATGGCGGTGGCGGCGGACGTGCTGACCGCCATCGACCCGGCCGCGCCCGCGCCGCGCTCGGTCCGCGACTCCGGCTTCGAGCCCACCGCGACCCGGGTGGCGGCCTCCGAGTTGGCCGACGAGATCAAGCGGCTGATCGCCGCGGAGGCCGAGCATCCCGGCACCACCGTGGTCATCGCGCCGCACGACCTCGCCCCGGAACTCGCTCACCTGACCGATGATTCGGTGCGCGTGCTCACCGTCCACGACGTGAAGGGCCTGGAGTTCGACGCGGTCATCCTGGCCGAACCGCACCGGATCCTGGACGAATCGCCGCGTGGCCTCAACGACCTGTACGTGGCGCTCACCCGCGCCACCCAGCGCCTGGCGGTCGTGCATTCCGCCGAACTGCCGGAGGTCCTGCACCGGCTGCGCTGACCAGGACGGCGAACAGCGAAGCGGGGGGGGGGGGAAGGGGGGGGGGAAACAACAACCCCACCCCCGCGGCCTCACATGGTGGCGGCGTCGATCACGAAGCGGTAGCGCACGTCGGAGGCGATCACCCGCTCGTAGGCCTCGTCGATGCGGTCGGCGGCGATCACCTCGATCTCCGCGCCGATGCCGTGCTCTGCGCAGAAGTCCAGCATCTCCTGGGTCTGCGGAATGCCGCCGATCATCGAGCCGGACAGCGAACGGCGGAGGCCCGCCAGCGCGGAAGCCCGCACGCTGTAGGGCTGCTCGGGCAGCCCGAGCGCCACCAGGCTGCCGTCCAGCCGCAGCAGTTTGAGGTAGTCCTCGATCGGCAGGTCGGCGGAGACGGTGTTGATGATGAGGTCGAAGGATCCGCGCAGCTTCTTGAAGGTCTCGCGGTCACCGGTGGCGTAGTAGTGGTGCGCCCCGAACCGCAGGCCGTCCTCCTGCTTGGACAGCGAGTGGCTGAGCACGGTGACCTCCGCGCCCATGGCCGCGGCGATCTTCACGCCGATGTGCCCGAGCCCGCCCATGCCGATGATGGCGACCCGCTTGCCCGGCCCGGCGTGCCAGTGCCGCAGCGGCGAGAACAGGGTGATGCCCGCACACAGCAGCGGCGCGGCCACATCCAGCCCGATGCCCTCCGGAATGGCCAGCACGAAGCTCTCGGTCACCACGATCTGCGTGGCGTAGCCGCCGAGGGTGCGCCCGCCCGCCTGCTGTTCGGCGGGCACCGGGCTGTTGTAGGTCCAGACCGCCCCGTTCTCGCAGTACTGCTGTTCGCCGGCCAGACAGGGGTCGCAGTGTCCACAGGAGCCGACCAGGCAGCCCACCCCGACCCGATCGCCGACCCGGTGCCGGGTCACCTCGGAGCCCACCGCGGCCACGATGCCGGCGATCTCGTGCCCGGGCACGCACGGGTAGGCGGTCCCGCGCCACTCGTTGCGGGCGGTGTGGATGTCGGAGTGGCAAATACCCGCGTACTTGACGTCGATCAGCACGTCGTACGGGCCCAGTTCGCGGCGCTCGATGGCGATTTTCTCGAAGGCCCCGTCCGGGGCGGAGACCGCGTAGGCGGTAGCAGTACTCATGAAGTCATGCCTACTCCCGCATGCCCGAAATGATCAACCGATCGTTCGATTTCTCACCCGCGGCGCGGGTGGCAATCCGGCCGCCAACGGCGTCATGCTGGCGGAATGGCCATTCTGCTGTCCCTGCTCTCCATGTGCGCCACCCTGATCGGCGGGCTGTTGGCGGTGCACATCGGTGATCGCAAGCGGCTGGTGCTCGGCCTGGCCGCGGGCGTCATGCTGGGCGTGGTGGCCTTCGACCTGATGCCCGACGCGCTGGAGCAGGACAGCCGCATCGCGCTCGGCGTGCCGGTGCCGCTGCTGGCCGCGGTGGTCGGTTTCTTCACCGTGCACGTGATCGAGCGCTCGATGGCCCTGCACACCGGCTACGAGGACGAATTCGTCGCGCACCGGCACAATCACGACTTCTCCTCGCTCGGCCTGCTCGCGGGCGCGGGCCTGGTGTTCCACTCCACCCTCGACGGCCTCAGCATCGGCTTCGGTTTCCAGGCCGGCGCGGCGGTCGGCGTGGCGGTGGCCATCGCGGTCATCTGCCACGACTTCGCCGACGGATTCAACACTTTCACCCTGACCACGCTGTACGGCAATGCCCGCACACGCGGCCTGATCATGCTCGGACTGGATGCCGTCGCCCCGGTGGTCGGCGCGATCATCGGCACGCTGGTGCGGGTGCCCGCCGAACTCGTCGGCCTGTATCTCGGCTATTTCGCGGGCTTCCTGCTCTATCTCGCCACGGCCGATATCCTGCCCGAGGCACATGCGGGCAAACCCGCCCGGGGACCGCTGCTGTGCACCCTGGCCGGGGTGCTGGCCATGTTGGTTGTTGCGGCACTGAGCCATTGAAATACTGGTACACCAATAGACAGACATGCTCGAGTTGGCGGGCGAACCGCAATCGGGAGGGTCCGTGGACAGCGACACGCGCGGGGTTGATCCGGCGGGCGGCGCTACCGGCCCCTACCCGGCCCGGGGCCGTCGGCCCGGCCGGGGCGGGCGCACCCTGGCACTGGTCGTCGCCGCCGTCCTCGGCATCACCGGGTTTCTCGGCTACCGCGGCGAACTGCCGCGCTGGCCGTTCCGCGACGATGCCACCACCGCCGAGCTGGCCGGCCCGTCGCTGCCGCCGCTGGATGTCGATCTGGTCTCACGGGTGGCCGAACCGGCGCTGGTGAACATCACCGCCGGCATCCGACCCTACGGCCTGGGCGCGGCCGGCTCCGGCATCGTGCTGACCGCCGAGGGCGAGGTGCTCACCAGCCACCACGTCATCAAAGGCGCTGACACCGTGACGGTTTCGGATGTCGGCACCGGCGCGACCTACACCGCCACCGTCGCCGGCTACGACTCCGGCGCCGATATCGCCGTGCTGGATCTGAACGGCGCCGGCGGGCTCCCGGTCGCCCATATCGGCAACTCCGCCCCACTGCACCTGGGCGACGCCGTGCTGGCCATCGGCAATGCGGGCGGCACCGGCTCGCCGACCGCGGTGGGCGGGTCCATCACCAATCTGGATTCGGCCATTGTGGCCCGCAATGCCGCCGACCTGTCGCGGAAATCGCTGCACGGCATGATCGAGGTCGCGGCCGCGGTGGCCGCCGGCCAGTCCGGCGGCGCGCTGGTGGACCGCTACGCCTCGGTCATCGGCGTCATCACCGCCGCCTCGGGCGACATGCAGAAGGCAACGGGCAAGGGCCCCAACGGTTATGCCGTGCCCATCGACACCGCCATGAACGTGGTCCGCCAGATCCGTTCCGGCACACCGACCGACACCGTGCACATCGGCCCCACCGCCACCCTGGGCATCCTCACCTCCGACGCGCAGCCGGCCGGCGCGCGCATCGACGTGTCCATCTACGGACTGCCCGCCTACGCGGCCGGACTCACCGACGGCGAGGTCATCACCGCCCTCGACGACCGCGCCATCACCAGCTCACAAATGCTGAAAGCCGCACTCAACGCCCATCGACCGGACGATGTGGTGCGGCTCGAGGTCAGCGAACCGAACGGCGGGCACCGGACGGTGAACGTGACGCTCACCGTCGGCCCGCCCAACTAGAACTTGCTGTTCCAGTACGACTGGAACTGGAGGTACACGATCAGGATGACCACCGCGTAGAAGACGGCGACCAGCGTCCACCGCCACTCCACCAGGATCTGCAGCAGTCCCCGCGAGCGTCCCCACAGCAGGTTGGTCACGATGGCCAGCAGCGCCGGCGTCACCGCCCACACCACCATGCACCACGGGCACAGCGCGTGAATCTTGAACACCGCGTCCCACACCAGGTAGCAGATGAACGCCACACCGAGCAGCAGGCCGAACCACAGGGCGCCGAAGAACCAGCGCGGCAGGGCAATTCCGCACACCACCAGCACGCCGATGGTGACGACCACCGAGAATCCCACCACGCCGATGATCGGATTGGGGAATCCGAACAACGCCGCGGTCGGCGATTCCATGACCGTCGAGCACGAGAGGGTCTGATCGATGGAGCAGATCGGCTTGTAGCCGGGCTCGGTCAGCAACTTGAACTTCTCGACCAGCAGCGTCACCGACGCCGCCCAGCCGATCAACGCACCCAGCAGCAGCGGCCAGGCCGAGCGGGGACCCGCCGCGATCATCACTTGCTCGCGTTCTCGATCGCCGAGGTCATGCCGCCCGGGCTCATGAGCGTCTTGGCATCCTGCACCTGGCTGCCGTTCACGTACACGGTCGGGGTGGACTGCAGGCCGGTGGCGAAGACCGCCTTGGTCTCGTCCTTCACGAACTGGATGTACTTGCCGTCCCGAATGTCCTGCGCCACCTGCGGATCGGTGTATCCGGCGTCGGCCGCGATCTGGATGAGCTGGTCATCGGTCATGCCGTTGCCGTTCTCCGGCGGCTGCTTGCCGAACATGGTGCCCAGCCAGGCCTGGAACTTCGACGGGTCCGCGGTCGCGACCACATAGGCGGCATTGGCCGCGCGGGTCGAGTACTGGTTGCCGTTGGAGGCCCGGTCCAGGAAGGAGATGATGTTGTAATCGATGGTGGCGGAACCGTTCTGGACCGCCTTGGCCAGCACGTCGGAGTTGTAGCCCTCGAACATCTTGCAGGCCGGGCACTGCAGGTCGGCGACGATCTGGATCTTCGCCTTGGCGTCCGGATTGCCGATGCGGATGGCGCCGCCGGGGGTGACGTTCGGTGGAATCGCGCCCGTGCTCGGATCGTGGGTGACGGCCGGGGCGAACGAGGCCGACGACGCGGCCGGCGCGCCCTTGTTGTCGTCGTGCTTGCGGATCGCCAGACCGATGCCGATGGCCGCCACCAGACCGACCAGAACCGCGGCCACGCCGACCTGGATGAAGATCTTGCGGTTGCGTTCGGCCCGCGCCGCTTTCGCGAGCGGATTTTTACGGTCACCCGGTTTAGTGCTCACCTCTGTGCTCACCACGCCTTCCGTTGTCACGACACGTGCGCGCCCATCTTCACCCGAGAACCTGAGAGATTCCTGCATGTGTGCGTGCCGAGTCGCGCCCGGTCTGCGACGACGAGCGATTTTCCGTGGTCAGCGGCGAGAATTCACCCGGTAGGGGTGTGAATCACCCCTGGATGAGACGTTTTTTCTGTTCGGCGATATCGAACTCCGCGGGCGGCCAGTCCAGCTTCAGGCCCTGCAGGGCGTCGATGAGCAGTTCGGTGACGGCCAGCCGTGCGTACCACTTGGAATCGCAGGGCAGCACGTACCAGGGCGCGTAGTCGGTATTGGTGCGGTCCAGCACCGCTTGGTACGCCTCCTGGTACTGCGGCCAGTACGCCCGCTCGTCGATATCGCCCGGGTTGAACTTCCAGTACTTGTCGGGCCGGTCCAGCCGCTGCATGAGCCGCTTCTTCTGTTCGTCCAGCGAGACGAACATGGCCACCTTCACCACGGTCGTGCCGTCGTCCACCAGCTTGCGCTCGAACTTGTTGATCTCGTCGTAGCGCTTGCCCCACACCTCCGGCGCGACCAGATCGTGCACCCGCACCACCAGCACGTCCTCATAGTGAGAGCGGTCGAACACGCCGAGCTGCCCGCCGCGCGGCAGCTTCTTGCGAATGCGCCACAGGTAGTGGTGCTTCTGTTCCTCCGGCGTCGGCACCCCGAAGGCCGCGTGATCCACGCCCTGCGGGTCCACCGAACCGATCACGTGCCGGACGATGCCGCCCTTGCCCGCGGTGTCCATGCCCTGCAGCACCAGCAGCACGCTGCGGGTGTCACCGGAACGGCCGTTGGCATAGAGCTTTTCCTGCAGATCCGACAACACCGCGCGGCGTTCCTCGAGCAGGGCCTCGCCGGCGCGCTTGTCGCCCTTGAAACCCGGAGTCGCGGATGTATTCAGATCGATCACCCTGACGCCATCGGCGCGTAGCGCCTTGGTGACCGGTTTCGACCAGGATGTCGCCTTCGCCATTCATCATGCCTAGCACGGGGGCGTGGTTTCCCGCAGGCAACCGCGCCGAACCCGACCGGCGCCCGCACTCACACCCGGGCCAGCTGCACCAGGTGCGCGGCCAATTCCTCATCGGTGACCGGGGTCAGGGTGAGGTCGGCGGCCGTGGTCAGCAGATAGCGGCCGTCACCGGAGAAGTCCAGCCAGGTGCGATGCCGGGTCGGCGGCGACAGCGGATTCGCCGGTTCGACCGTGACGGTGATGAATCCGCGCCCGTCCACCGGTTCCCGCAGTTTGTGGCGGAAGCGGTCGGCCTCCGCGCCGGTGCCGGCGGCGTCGGGATACAGCACCGCCTGCTGCGGTTCGCGCAGCGGCTCCAGCCGTCCCGGCGGCGCCGACCCGATGACCTCCACCAGTTCCCGCCCCAATTGCTCAGCGGGACACAGCGATACCGTCACCGCGTCCGGCAGCGAGACCAGAATGCCCACCCGCTGCTGTGCCACCGCCGCGAAGGCGAGAATGCGCCGGGCCTCCGGGCCGGCGGTGCGCTCGCCGTACAGGGTGACGGTGGTGGTGTCGGTGCGGGCGCACAGGGTCAGTGCCGCGGCCAGGTCGGGATCGGTGCGGCGCATGAAGCGCGCCGGCGCGCCGCCCGGGGTGATCGGACCGAATTGCGATGCGTCGTCGGGATTCTCGGGTGTCGCCGGAGTCGTGTCGAGCGGATAGGGACGGCGTTCCAGATCGGTTTCGCGGGTCCAGATCATCGCGAACTCGTCCGGGGTCAGGATCCATTTCACGTGGCCGACCCCCCTTTCTTGGGTACCACCTCCGTCCCGTCCGCGACCCTACCGGAGAGATTCTGCGGGTGCTGCCTGTCACCGGCACGCGCAATCTGTGACCTGCCGCACTCGAATGGTGGATTGCTATCGATCCAGCGGTCCTGCGAAAGGCAGGACGACCGTGCAGGAGACGGGTTCGGCGTGCGCGGGATCGAGGGCATTGAGGACCACGCGCACCGTGACCGGATCCGCGGGCAGCTCGTAGTGCTCGGTGTAGTCGGCCGGGCAGAGGTCCTGCAGCACCACGTCGTCGACATTGGGTCCGTCCAGCAGGCCGGTGGTCCAGGGGGTGGCGATCTCGTCGTAGCGGGAGACCACGGTGGTGAACCGGATGTCCGGTGCGAGGGCCGGGTCCGCGTTCAGATCGATGGCGATCTTCGAGCCGGGCGAGAGCTGGCACGGCCCGCACTGCGCGGCCAGTTCCGCTCCGGGCGCGGTGGATTCGAGCAGCGGCTGCAGGTTCGCGAGGCCGCTGACCGTGGAGCCGTGCAGCGGCGCGGCCAGCGCCACGTAGCGGTCGATCTTCGGGATGGCGCCGAGGTGGTTCAGGGCGTAGAACGGCACCGCGCCGCCCATCGAATGACCGACGAGATCGACCTTGTCCGAACCGGTTTCGGCGCGCACCCGGTCGATGAAGTCGGAGATCTGCCGGGCGCTGGTCTCGACCGGCGTGATCGCGCCCAGGACCGGGCCGAGCGCGCCGGTGCCGTAGGTCGTGGTGAACACGCAGTATCCGGCGTTCGTGAGGACCGCGGACAGGGTGTTCCAGGTGACGGTGTCATTGGACAGCCCGTGCAGCAGCACCACCGGATTCGGGTGCGCGGCAGCGGGTTTGCAGGACCAGTCGTTCGCGCCGGGCGGCGGCTGCCCGGGCGCGGTGAGCTCGGCCGCCAGTCCGCCGAAGTAGCTGTAGGACGGATTCGGCTCGTCGGCCGCGGCCGGGCGTCCGGCGAGCGCGGCGGCGAACAGGACGGCGGCGGTGAGGCAGCGGGTGGCCGATCGCATGGGTACTCCCGGGGATTCGTGCCGGTCGGCCTCACGATGCCCCCTACGCGCCGCGTATGACCGACCGGTCGGTCATAGGCTAGCCGCTGTGTACCCTCGGGGGGAAGAGACAGCGCAGGAAAGGATTCCGGCCATGCCCCGACCAGCGGAACCCGGCCGCAACGCCCTGCTCGACGCCGGGGCGGAGGTCGCCGCGCGCACAGGCCTGGCCGGACTGTCGGTCAATGCCGTGGTCCAGGCCGCCGGCATGGCGAAAGGCACCTTCTACCATCACTTTCCGGATCGGCGCAGCTATGTCGTCGCCCTGCATCGCCGGTATCACGACGAGCTGACCGGTCTCGTCCTCGCCGCCGTCGGCGACCTTGCGCCCGGCCGCGAGCGACTGCGCGCCGGCCTCACCGCCTACCTCGACGCCTGCCTCGCCACCCGGGGCACCAAAGCCTTTCTCGCCCAGTCCCGCACCGAGGCCGATCTGCTCGACGAGGTGACCGCCCGCAATCAGCTGGTCGCCGCGGCGATCGCGCCCGATATCGAGCAGCTGGGCTGGGCGGACCCGCCCGCGGTGGCGCACCTGGTCATCGCCATGGTGGCCGAGATCGCGCTCACCGAACTGTATTCCGATGCGGCCCGCCCCGACCTGCGCGCCGCGCTCACCGCATTGATCGAGCACACGCCGGCCTGACGGCCGTCGCGTCACCGCCCGTAGTCGGCAAGTCCCGCTACTGCCGTGTCGAATCCGCCGGTCGCGGCCCGGATCGCGGTGGCGCGCACCGTCTCCGGGTCCGCTCCCGCCAGCGTGGCCCGGCGGATCTCCGCGTGCAGCGCGCGATCCAGTCCCGCGAGGGCGGACGCGGCGAGTCTCGGCGTGGAGTCGTCCGGGCTCGCGCCGGTGGCCGCCGCGAGCGCCACGGCCAGGGCTGCCTCGGTCTGCTCGCCGATTCGGCGCAATCGGGCCTGCAGGGCAGGGCTTTCGTCGATCATGCGCCAGAAGGTGGTGGCGCCGGGGGAGAGGCCGAGGGTGGGGTCGTCGCGCCGCACCCGGTCGAGGAAGGCGCGTCGCACGGCCGCGGCCGCCGATTCGCCCGGCTCGCGGTCGCGGACGGCGGTCGCGAGCCGGTTCGCGACCTCGTCCTGACGGTCGAAGAACAGGTCCTCCTTGGTCGGAAAGTAGTTGAACGCCGTGTTGACCGAGACGTTCGCGGCGCGCGCCACCTCGGCGACGGTCACCTTGTCGAAGCCCTTCTCCACGAACAACGCCATGGCGGCGTCGGCCAGTGCGGTCCGGGTGGCGCGCTTCTTCTCCTCGCGCAGTGCCAACGACCTCTCCTTCCTGTCGCAGAGCAGTATAGGTGTGACACTAAAATTGGTGTGACACCAAAATTCGAGGTACGGTCGGACCCATGACGCTCAGATTCGGCATCTATGCCGGCGGACTCGCCGGCGATCAGTTCGGCAATGTCACGCCCGGCCCACCGGAACAGGCCGACCGCATCACGGCCGCCCTGGACGAACTGCACCGCGAGCATCCGTTCGTGGTGCGCGGCTACGTCCTCTACAGCGACGCGCGCGGCGGGTTCCAGGAGGCGCCGCCGCAGCCCTGGCAGTACGCCACGGCGCACCGGAAACTCGATCTGGTGGTGTGCTTCCACGAACCGGGCGACGACCTCACCGGCTGGCTCGCGTTCCTGCGCAAGCAGATTCGCGACTACGGACCGGTGCTCTGCTCACTGCAGATCGCGGAGGAGCCCAACCATGCCGGACCCGGCGGCAACGGCGGCTACCCGCAGGTCCGGCAGGCCATCATCGAGGGGGTGCGCGCCGCCCGCGCGGAGGTCGACCGGCTCGGCCTCGCGGTCCGCGTCGGCTGCAACTCGACACCGATCTTCGATCCGGCACAGGAGTTCTGGACCGATCTGGGCCGCCGGGGCGGGCGCGAATTCGCCGCCGCGCTCGACTATGTCGGCCTGGATTTCTTCCCCGACGTCTTCCGCCCGATCGCCGCCGAGAGCCTGGAAGCCGCCATCACCGCGGTGGTGACCGCCTTCCGCCGCGAAAGCCTGGCCGCTGCGGGCATTCCGGCCACCACCCCCATCCACATCACCGAAAACGGCTGGGCCACCGGGCCGGACCGGTCCTATGCGCGGCAGGCCGAGATGCTCGGGACCGTGGTGCGCCTCGTCGACGGCCTGGCCGGCGAGCTCAACATCACCACCTACGAGCACTTCGGCCTGCGCGACTCCTACAGCGATCAGGGCGATATGAACCTCGAATTCGGGCTCCTGCGTTCGGATTACACGCCGAAGCCCGCCTTCGATCGCTACCGCGAGCTCATCGCGGAATACAGCACTCCGGCGTGACCGCCGCGGCGCGCCGGACGTGACCGCCGCGGCGCGCCGGACGTGACCGCCACGGCGCGTCAGACGGGCGCGACCTCGATGGTGATGCCCGCCGCGCGCAACCGCTCGCTCAGCGCGTCACCCATGGCCGAGGCCGGGGTGAGAATGCCCGCCAGCTCCGGCAGGCTGTCGAAGGCCAGGCACAGGCCGGCCTGGCCCAGCATGACCGAGGTGGCCTGATAGCCCGGGTCACCCTTGCCGGCGAAGGTGCACTCGTACTTCGCGCCCGAGGTGGTGTGCGCGAAGGTGCGCATGGTGAACCAGCCGCTGCGCCGGGCCTGCTCGCTCGGCCCGGTGCCCGGCTTGGGCACGATGCGGTCGATCAGCTTGCGGCCCACGGCCACTCGCGAGAGCACCGCGCCCGCCGCCATGGTGGCCACGATCCCGCCCGCGATGCCCGCGGCGACCAGCGGCGCGGTGGCCGAGGAGCCCGCGCTCATGACCTCCCGGTAGCGGAAGTTCTTGCCGTACGGCCAGCCCAGCAGGCCATTGGAGCGGCGCACGATCTTGGTGTTGTGCGCGCCCATGATGAAGGTCGCCACCCAGCCGTCCAGGCTCGGATCGATGGCCGAGGCCCGCGAGAGCGCCTGATCGCTCTGGCGGCCGACGTCGGGCTCCATGGCCTTGTCGGGGCTCAGCGAATACGGGTGCGACATCACCGACGCCTTGCTCGGATCCTCCGCGATGGCCTCCATCATGGCCCGCCCGGAATCGATGGTGCCGCCGCTGGCCCCACCCTTGAGCCAGGCCACCAGGGTGACGTCGGTGAGCTCGCCGGCGTTGTCCACGACACTGCGCTTGTACAGCTGATACACG
The DNA here is from genome assembly GCF_042755705.1 of Nocardia sp. NPDC059154. Lineage (NCBI taxonomy): Bacteria > Bacillati > Actinomycetota > Actinomycetes > Mycobacteriales > Nocardiaceae > Nocardia > Nocardia sp. NPDC059154. The sequence continues at coordinate 85,359 of NZ_JBHZCS010000026.1, read as the reverse complement.
CTCAGATCCGACGGAATCGAGTCGTAGCCACAGGAATTCACGATCTTCGCGCCGGTCTGGGCGGCCCGCTCGCCGAAGCGGTCGATGCACTCCCGGATGAACAGCGGCTCACCGGTGAGATCGGCGTAGTGCGTGCCGTTCTCGGCACACGCCTGCACCAGCGGCAACCCGTAGCGCAGGTACGGGCCCACGGTGGTGACCACCACCGAGGTGCGCGCCGCCAGCGCGTCCAGGCTGGCCTGATCGGTGGAATCCGCCTGCACCAGCGGCCATTCCGCCGCCGCGGCCCCGAGTTCCGTGCGCACGGCGGCCAGCTTCTCCGGCGACCGCCCCGCCAGCGCGATGCGCGCACCGGCCGGTGCCGCCTCGGCGAGATACTGCGCGGTCAGCTTGCCTACGAAGCCGGTCGCCCCGAATAGGACGATGTCGAATTCCCTGTTGGCCATGGCTCTTCTTTCCCGTCGGTGAGGTTTCACGCCTTGGCGGCGCGCTTACGGGTCTTCTTGGTCGGCCCCCCGGTGGTCGGCGCCGGAGCCGGGCGGCTCGCCAGCCAGTTGTGATGGGCGCGGCCGAGTTCGGTGACCGGCTCGTCCCCGTAGAGCCACTCGCGCGCGATGCGATGCCAATTGCCGGTCGCCTCCAGCTGCCCCAGCATGCCGAAGGTGAGGAAGTCGGCCCGCCGGGAGAACAGATGCTCGGGCGGCAGATTCTGCTGCTTCATCCCGGTGAACTCGCTGGCCCGCGGATCCACCGCCAGAACGAAAGCGCCGGAGGCCAATTCGGGGGTGATGGTGAGATCCTCGTCCACCAGCGCCCACTCGCAGGCCGCCAGCACGTATTCCAGGCACTCCTCGGGCGTGATCTCCTCCGGCGAATCGATGACCCCGCGCTCGACCATGAGATCGCGCAGATCCTCGGCCCGCTCCTCGGCCGCGGCGCGAATACAGATGGCCTCGAACTGCACGTGCTCGGGATCCATCCGGTTGAAGAGCCCGAAGTCCAGGAACGCCACCCGGCCGTCCGGGCCGAGCAGCAGATTGCCCGGATGCGGGTCGCCGCAGAACTCGTTGAAGGTGAACAGCGAGCCCACGTAGAAGCGGTAGATGATCTCGCCGATCCGATTGCGTTCCGCCGCAGGCAGTTCCCGGATCTCGTCGAAGCCGCGGCCCGGGAAGTACTCGCTCACCAGCACCCGGGTGGTGGACAGTTCCGGGTAGGTGGTCGGCACCACGATGAACGGGTGCCCGGTGAACAACTCCGAAATCTGTTTCTGGGTAGTGGCTTCCGCGACGTAGTCGAGTTCGCTCTCCAGATTCAGGCGCAGTTCGTCCAGCACGGCCGGGGTCACCCACGGCATGGCCGATTGCAGGATGCGCCGGAACATGGCCAGGTTCTTCAGATCCGCGCGCACCGCGACGTCGATGCCCGGGTACTGCACCTTGACCGCGACCTCGCGGCCGTCGTGCAGCGTCGCCTTGTAGACCTGCCCGATCGAGGCCGCGGCCACGGGTTGCGGATCGAATTCGGCGAAAACGGCTTCCAGTGGCTGCCCGAAGTCCTCCTCGATGACCGCCCGCATCACCTCGAACGACACCGTGGGCGCGCTGTCGCGCAGCACCGCCAGCCGGCGCTGGAACCGTTCCCGATGCTCCGGCGGCACCAGATCCAGGTCCAGCACGGACAGCATCTGCCCGAGCTTCATGGCCACACCCTTCATGGTGCCCAGCACCATGACCATCTGCTCGGTGGCCCGGATCATGGACTCCTCGGCCATCCGCGCTCGCACGGCCTCGGAGCGCCCGCGCATGGATCGTCGAGTCTTCTGGGCGCGCAAGGCATTACCGGCGACGGCAATTCCCAGCTTCGTCCCCCGCGCAAGCCTGGATGTGGGCAGCTCTTTCGCCATAGTGACCCTCCATGGGAGCCAACACCCCCGTTGGTGCCGACACGGCGGATGCCCCGTGGTGTGGTCCGCCGGGTTCAGCCTAACCACACTGCGAACTCGAGTGCTAGCCGTCAGCTAGCACTGTTTTCGCGGTTTTCCGGGTCCGGCAGCACGTGCGGGCGCGCGTTGAAGTAGTGCCGGTCGCCGCCCGCGCGGACCATGCCCTCGATGGCGCTCCACGCCATCATCGTGAGGTAGTCGAGCATTTCCTCGCTGGACATGGTGCGGTTGGAGATCCACCAGTCGGTGGCCAGCTGCACGCCACCGACCAGCACGTAGGACCACAGCATCGCGCCTTCGGTCTGGATGCCGCGGTCGAAGGACTTGTCGATGATGACCGCCGAGACCACCTGCGCGAAGAGCTTCTCGAAATCGGCGAGGGTGGAGGTGTCGGTGGCCGAGCCGTTGCCCATGATGAACCGGTAGACATCGGTGTCCGAGTCGACGGTGTGTACATAGGCCGCCAAGGTATTGCGGACCAGCTGATACTCGTCGAGGTCGTCGCTGATGGCCTCGTAGATGCGCGGCATCAGCGTGGTCTCGATGAACCGCTCCATGGTGGCGCGGGTCAGGTCCTGCTTGTCCGAGAAATACCGGTAGAGCACGGTTTTCGAGACGCCGATCTCGGCGGCGATCTCATCCATGCCGGCATCGCCGCCGCGCTTGCGGATGGCGGCGAGGGTGCCGTCCACCAGCTCCTCGCGCCGGTCGATCTTGTGCTGTTGCCAGCGGCGTTTGCGGCCGTCGACACGACCACCGCGTGGACCGGTGGCCGCCTCCACGGCGGCACTCACGCTGCCTTTGGTGGTCACGCTGCGTTGGCTCCTTGTTCGCGTCCTGGGCCTGGGCCTATTCAGCTTAAGCCTCCCATGCTGTGGATCGTCGCCGATCGGGAAGGGCCCGGTGGCGGGGAGTTCGTCACACCACGCGCCAGAATGGACGATATGGAGCAACCTGCCGGCGGTGCCGGGGTACTCGACACGACCGAGCCGAAGCCGATGAAGACCACACCCAACGGCGGCGGAGCGTTCGCCGATCTCCTGGACGAAGAGGGCAAGAAGCGCGAACTGTGGCGCATGAAGGCCATTGCCACCGGCTTTCTCGCCGCGGCCACGATCATCTATATCGTCTGCGCCTGGATGACTTCGCGCGGCGCGGGCGGTGAGTGGGTCGGCTATGTCAAGGCCGCCTCCGAAGCCGGCATGGTCGGTGCGCTGGCCGACTGGTTCGCCGTCACCGCGCTGTTCCGGCATCCGCTGGGCCTGCCGATTCCGCACACCGCGATCATCCGCAAGAAGAAGGATCAGGTGGGCGCCGGACTCGGCGAATTCGTGCGCACCAATTTCCTGTCGCCGGAGGCCGTCGCCGTCAAGGTGAATTCCGCGCAGATCCCGCTCCGGCTGGGCCGCTGGATGGCCGAACCGGCGCACGCGGAACGCATCTCCGACGAGAGCGCGACCATATTGCGCGCGGTCATCGGTGTGCTGCGCGACGAGGATGTCGAGCAGATCATCGACAACACCATCGTCAAGCGCATCGCCGAGCCGCTGTGGGGTCCGCCCATCGGCAAGGTGCTCAACGAGCTGATCGCGGACAACCGGCAGGCTCCGCTGCTGGACCTGCTGGCCGAGCGCGCGCACCAGTGGGCACTGGACTCGCAGGAGACGCTGGACCGCATCGTGAACCGGGACGCGCCGTCCTGGGCCCCGAAATTCGTGAATTCGCTGCTGGCCGAGCGCATTTATCGGGAACTGGTGGAATTCACCTGGAAGGTGCGCACCCAGCCCGATCACGAGGTGCGGCTGGCGGCGAATCGCTTCCTCGAGGATTTCGCCCATGATCTGCAATTCGACGACGCCATGATCGAAAAGGCGGAGAAGATCAAGACCGAGCTCATGGGCCGGCGCGAGGTCACCGGGATGGCGCAGGCCACCTGGCGGGCGGCCAAGCGCATGATCCTGGAGTCGGCCGACGATCCGAATTCCACGCTGCGCCGCAAGGTGGCCGACAATGTGCAGCAGCTGGGCGAGCGGCTCTCGACCGACGCCGCCATGCGCGACAAGGTGGACGGCTGGCTCGAGCGCGGCGTCCGGTACCTGGTCACGAACTACGGCGTCGAGTTCGCGTCGCTGGTCAGCGACACCGTTGCCCGCTGGGATGCGGAGGAGGCCAGCCGCAAGATCGAATTGGCGGCGGGCAAGGATCTGCAATTCATTCGCATCAACGGCACGGTGATCGGTTCGCTGGCGGGCCTGGTCATCTATGCCGTCTCCCATTTGCTGTTCAATGGCTGAACATTTGACCAATAAGCGCCGCGGGCGGAGCGCCGGCTGTTTGCCACGTGCCATTCGGTGAACAGCGCTAGCAGAGCGCTTGCAAGAGTTAGCACCCCGTCCTAGAATTGACCGCACAACCGCCGGAAGGTGAGTGATGAAGCACGATTCCGAGGTTCCCGAACCGATCGAGGGCGACAGCGCGGAGACGTCCGCCGCCGGAGATCGGACGGGTCGCGTAGCCAACGCGGCTCACGACATCGGGGGCTTCATCCGGGCGCAACGCGAGGCCGCCCAGGTCTCGCTGCGTCAGCTCGCACAGCTGGCGGGGGTGAGCAATCCGTACTTGAGTCAGATCGAGCGCGGGCTGCGCAACCCGTCCGCCGAGGTACTCGCCCAGATCGCGAAGGGTCTGCGGGTCTCCTCGGAGGTCTTGTACATGCGGGCCGGGTACCTCGAGCAGAGGCCGCACGGCCCTGTCCGGGATGCCCTGCTGGCCGATACCGGCCTGACCGAACGTCAGAAGCAGGTCCTCCTGGACATCTATGAATCGTTCTGCCGGGAAAACCAGGCGAACGAGGACAGAGGGGACGCAACGGAGCTAATGGGGGGCGTTCCCGGGGGAAACAGGGACAACGAGGTTCCGCACCGCACAACCGAAGTTCCGCCACGCCAGGAGAGCGAACCATCATGACCGAATCGAACCTGACCGCGACCGTGACCAAGCCGATCTACGCCACGGTCGGCGCGGGCGACGCCATCTACGCCGCCGTGCTCGACGCCGTCTCGCAGATCCGCGAGCGCGCCACCTCCGCCGACGTCCAGGGCCGCATCGACGAGGCCCGCGAGCGCGTCGCCAACCTCCCGGCCGACCTGCAGGAGCAGGCCGAGACCCTGCGCCAGCGCGTGCAGGCGCTGCCGTCCGAGCTGCCCGAGGACCTGGCCGAGCTGCGCGAGAAGGCCACCGCCGAGGAGCTGCGCAAGCTGGTCGACCAGTACTACCACCAGCTGCTGGACCTGTACGCCGACCTGGCCGCCCGCGGCGAGGAGACCGTCGAGAAGCTGCGCAGCAACCCGGCTTTCGAGGAGCGCTTCGAGCAGGTCGAGACCCGCTACAACGACCTGCTGTCGCAGACCCAGGACATCCTCGGCAAGGTGACCGACCAGGTCGGCCCCTACATCGGGCTCGCCGGTAAGGAAGAGGCCGAGGAGGAGGAGACCGTCGACGCCGAGGTCGTGGACGTGACCACCGAGACCGCTCCGGTCGAGGACGAGGCCCCGGTCAAGAAGGCTGCCGCCAAGAAGGCTCCGGCCAAGAAGGCTGCCCCCGTCAAGAAGGCTGCCCCCGTCAAGAAGTAGATCTCGCACTTCGCGAAAAAGCTTGTCGCCCTCGCACACTCACGTGTGCGAGGGCGGCCGCGTTTCGGGGGAACGCAGCCGCCCTCCGAGGGATGCGGTGCCACCGGCCGGTGTGAGCATCGGAGTTCCGCAACCCGTGTCGTGGTGAGAAGCCCTGGTGGGCAGGGCTTCACCCGTATGATGGGTGAGGTGATGGGAATCCCCAGCTTGATCTTGACGGTGTTGCAGCTGTGTGCGCTCGGCATGACGGTGTTCGCGCTCGTGCACGCGATTCGCCAGCGCCCGGATGCCTTCACGGCCGTGGACAAGCTGACCAAGCCGGTGTGGATCGCGATTCTGCTGGCGTCGCTGGGCGCCCTGCTGCTGGCGCAGACCCCGGTGGGGATTCTGGGTATCGCGGCGATCGTGGCCACCGGCGTCTACCTCGCCGATGTCCGGCCCAAGGTGGATGAGATCCAGCGCGGGCCGCGCTGGTAGCCCGCGTTCGAGACACTCGGCCGCCACTCCGGATCATCCGGGTGGCGGTCTTTTTTTCTCACATCAATGCGCTGGCCAGGGGTGAGGTGGGTTCCGGCTCGGGAACTTTTCGGGTGCTTGCACGGGCAAGCACG